>DATHNB010000133.1:0-2012 GCA_035486495.1 Ferruginibacter sp.
AAGACGAAGCTGTTCTTTTATTTGATCAAACGGATTGCTGTATAGATCTGATGTACGAGCATGAATGTTTAATACTGCAGATATTGAATTCAGTGTATACTCACGTGGATTTTCATCATAAGGAACAAATGTTTTTGGCAAAGCTTGGCCTTCTTCTTGTCCGCAAACTACATCTACATTTTTTTCATTAATTACCTTGTTTACACGAAGGGTTCCTGCTTCTAAAGGTTTCCAATCCAACAGGCGTACTAACCAACGAGGAGTTATTGCGCCGTATTGTGGTGCTGTTTTAGTTACGTTAGCCAGTTGAAAGGCTGCTTTATCACTTAATGAGTGATGGATCTTTTCATTTTGTGCCATGTGAGTTACTTATAAGATTTAGGTTTATTTTTTGCTTTTTAGTTTTATTAAATATGGGTCGTCATCTTTCAAAAAAACAAAGCTATTGTTTTTTATTTAATATCCTACCATTTAAGTAGACTAATAATAAATATTGTATATTCGTAAAGAAGGGAAATAAAGTGAATGAAATTAGTTGCAGATAGATGTAATGATCAACATTGCTAAAGCTTGATAATTTTCCTTGGTGGACTAAAAATATAATGATCTCTATAACACAAACCATTGAAAAATAAACAGGTATGGCCGGAATATTGGAATTGATAGGTAACACCCCAATGGTAAGATTGAAGAATGTTATAGTTAACAGGAACGTAACAATTTATGCAAAACTGGAAGGTAACAATCCCGGCGGAAGTATAAAGGATCGCGCAGCTTATGGTATGATAAAAGGTGCTGTTGAAAGAGGTGAATTAACCGAAGGCACAAAATTAATAGAAGCGACGAGTGGTAATACAGGCATTGCACTAGCAATGATTGCAAGCATGTTTAGTATACCAATAGAATTAGTGATGCCCGAAGATGCAACTAGGGAAAGGGTTTTAGCTATGAAAGCTTTTGGGGCAGAAGTTATATTGACGCCTAAAGAGAAATCAATGGAAGGTGCAATTGATTATGCTAATGGACAAATCATTAAAGGCGGCTATTTAATGTTGAATCAATTTTCAAATCCTGACAATGTTGATATTCATTATAAAACCACGGGACCTGAGATCTGGAAAGATACAATTGGTACAGTGTCTCATTTTGTTTCATCAATGGGAACTACCGGAACTATTATGGGCGTATCAAAATATTTAAAAGAACAAAATCCTACCATACAAATTTTAGGTTGTCAACCTACTTATGGTTCTCAAATTCCCGGCATTCGAAAATGGGATGCTCCATATCTTCCTAAAATTTTTGATAGAAAAAGAATTGACAATATTATTGAAGTAGATGAAAGTGATGCGCGTGTTATGACAAAACGTTTGGCAAGAGAAGAAGCTATCTTCTGCGGAATGAGCAGCGGCGGCACTGTGCATGCAGCCATTGAATTATCAAAAAAAATACAACTAGGTGTTATTGTTTGTATTATTTGTGATCGCGGTGATAGATATTTATCTTCTGATCTTTTTGATTAATATTTTATTCAATAGAAAAAGCAAAGCCGCAAAGTTTGAACTTTACGGCTTTGCTTTTTTATATAGTCATTTGCGTAAGACTTTATTAAGAAACCCATTTGTGATTAGAAAAATCTCCAAACGATTCGCCTTTTTTTCTTTCTTTTTTGAAGATGCTAAATAATCCGTCAAGCTCAGACAATATTGCAGCTTCATCTAAATGCTGCTTGTATATTTTGTTCAAACGCTCGCCCTGGTTATCACCTCCTAAATGCATATTATATTTACCGGGCGCTGTTCCTACAAACCCGATCTCTGCAGCATAAGGACGGCCGCAGCCATTCGGACAACCGGTCATACGAACAATTATATTTTCGTCTACCAGCTTATGTTTTGCAAGCAACGGTTCAATTTTAGAAATAAGGCTCGGTAAATATCTTTGCCCTTCTGCTAATGCCAATGGGCAAGTAGGCAATGCCACACAAGCAATAGAATTTCTGCGCACAGCAG
>DATHNB010000134.1:0-19222 GCA_035486495.1 Ferruginibacter sp.
GCACCCAATATTGCAGCATCAGCCTCTTTCAATTCGCTGAACAATAGTTTTACTTTATTCTGGAAGATAGGCAACACATTTGCTTCCATTGCTTTCCTTGTAGGATTTAGTATTAAATTACCAGCCTTTGTTAAGCCGCCAAATAATACAATAACTTCCGGTGAAGAGAACATGATAAAGTTCGCTAAAGATTCACCTAGTATTTGTCCAGTAAATTCAAATATCTGATTAGCGATCGTATCTCCCTGCATGGCGCATTCGTACACCGTTTCGCTGGTAAGATTGTTAATGGCATAATCTCTTAAAAGACTTTCTTTTTCAGGATGTAAGGTTAGTAATTCAATTGCAGTCTCACGTACGCCTGTAGCCGAAGCATATGCTTCTAAACTACCACGCATTTTTGTACTTTTATGCAATCTGCCACCCGGACGAATAATTGTATGTCCTAATTCTCCTGCAAAACCATCATGACCTAATAATATTTTACCATCAATTACAATTCCGCTTCCTACACCTGTACCTAATGTTATTGTAATAAAATGTTTGATACCTTTTGTGACACCATAAGTCATCTCTCCTACTGCTGCTGCATTTGCATCATTAGTCAACTTTGTTATTAAGCCGAATTTTTTATGCATTAATTCAGCAATAGGAATAATTCCTTTCCATTTTAAATTTGGTGGATATTCAATATTACCTGAATAATAATTTGCATTGGGAGCTCCCATACCAATACCAACGATCTTATCGATACCACCTGCCCTTTGTACCATTGGCACTAGTTTATCATACAAATCATCAATAAAATCTTCTACTACTTCATGTGCATTTGTTAGTATACGATCTTGCTCAAGAATTTTTCCTTCACGTGTTACAATACCAAATTTGGTAGTAGTACCCCCTACATCAATCCCTATAGCATAAGGTTTGTTTAATGAATCACTCATTTATATTTTATTTTATTTATCAAAATTAATGGCCGCCGCCAGTTCCCATTTCAGCATCATAATCAATTCCCTGATTTTTCAAAATACCTTTCACTCTGAATGCAAAGAAAGCTAAATAACTGTAGCAAATAACCGGTACAATATAAGAATGATGAATACCGATCAAATCAGATAATTTACCTTGTATCGGCGGAATGATACCACCACCCAGGATCATCATGATCAAAAATGCTGAACCTTCTGAGGTGTATTTTCCTAACCCAGCAATTGCCAATGCAAAAATAGCAGGCCACATAATAGAACAGAATAAACCACCACTTAAAAATGCATAAATGGCTATAGTTCCAGTTGTAAAAATACCAATCAACATAGCTGTCACACCTAATAAGCTAAACATCAATAATGTTCTTGCCGGTTTGTTTTTACTGATATAAAAAGCCAGCATTTGTATCAATACACAAAGTACATAATAATACAACGGTGTCATATCATATTTTGCCAAAGTATTAATACCTATGATTATTGCAAATGCGATAAGAGGAACAACAAACTGCAAAATATTTCTCGTCTTTTTACTAAAATTAAAAGCTGTTAAAGCTCCGGCCCAACGACCAATCATTAAACTACCCCAATACATCGAAATATAAGGAGCAGCTTCTGATGATGCATGAGCGCCAAATTCAGGCTGTTTCAATAATTCGCTAAGATTACTGCCGATTGTAACTTCCACACCTACATAAGCAAATATGCCAAGCATACCCAACACTAATTGAGGATATTGCATTGCACCCCAGCCGTGAGGGTTTTTCTTTGCTCTAAAATTTGCAAACAACAATCCAAAAACAACCACAGCTAACGCACAGAATAATAATTTCATTCTGTACACCTGCATCGCAGTTATCACATCAGCAGATGCGTTGGTTAAATCTGTTTTATAACTATAAAAAACAGGAGCAAATACAATGATCAAAGCGCCGGTCATAATTAACAATGTATTCAAAGCTTTATTCGCTTTTTCTGTTTCTTCGATAGAAATACCCGCAGGTACTTTTTTAGAAAAAAAGAATAAAGCTGCTGCAGCTATAAACAAAGCGCCAACACAACTATAGAGTAGAATCACTTTACTTAAACTAAGTGAAGCAATCTTATCATCTGTAATAGCAGCAGTGGTTCCAAACAAAGCAAAGGCTACAACGATCGGACCAATAGTAGTTCCAAAAGAATTGATAGCACCCCCCAATGTTGCGCGACTGGCTCCTGTTGCAGGATCTCCTAATAAAATAGTGAAAGGTTGTGCTGCCGTTTGTTGTAATGAAAACCCTAGAGCCACAATAAATAAACCTACAAGCATTCCGGAAAATGTATCTCCTTCAACAGCAAGAATCATTGCAATGGCACCTAATGCAGAAAACAATAATCCGTATACAATACTTTTTTTATACCCCCATTTACCCACAAGGTCTTTCCCTCCAAACGCGCTATAAGCAAACAAAACAAGAGCCCCAAGATAATATGCTGTATAAAAAGCAAAATCCACTAGCTGACTTTGAAACTGATCAAGTCCAAAATGATGTTTACAAAATGGAATGAATACACTGTTTCCAGCTGCAATAAATCCCCAAAAGAAAAATACGGTTACTAGTGTACTTAAAGCTCCATAGTTAGTCGGGATCGTTTTAGCAGCATTACCGTGATTAGATGAATTCTGTTGTTGGTCAGGCATAATCGTTTTTTTAACGAGCTAAAAATAGACTAATTTGGGAGATGACAAAAAAAAATCAAATCATAATTTGTTGGTAACAAAAACCTTCTTAATTTGATGTCGATTACTTATCAACTTATTTGATGGAAATAATACATGTTAGTGCTGAATGCTACCCCGTAGCAAAAGCGGGCGGGCTGGGAGATGTAGTAGGTGCTTTACCTAAATATCAAAATGAACTGGGTCATTTGGCAAAGGTTGTTATGCCAATGTATAAAACACCTTTTTTGTATGCGCATGAATTTGATGTGGTACACAAAGGCTCTTTCGGAATGGGTGGCAACTGGATAAACTACACCATCATCAAAGAAAAATTCAACGTTCTTGGTTTCGATCTTTACCTTATAGACATCAATGGTTTGCTAGACAGGCAAAAGATTTACGGCTACGACGACGATGTTGAGAGATTTACTTCTTTCCAAATTGCAGTGGTAGATTGGTTAAGCAAATGGAACCATCGTCCGGATATTGTGCATGTACACGATCATCACGCAGGACTTGTCCCTTTTATGATGCAAAACTGTTTCGCTTACAAACACATGGCTACAATACCTACCGTGCTCACTATTCATAACGCGCAATATCAGGGATGGATGGGATGGAATAAGTCAAATTATCTTCCGGCATGGGATAGCAATAGTTGGGGCAAGTTAGATTGGAAGAATAATATTAACCCATTAGCAAGTGCGGTTAAATGCTCTTTCAGAGTAACTACTGTTAGTCCGAGTTATTTAGAAGAATTGAAATTTAACTCCAACGGTTTAGAAGCATTATTTGAATATGAAAAAGGCAAATGCAGTGGTATCATCAACGGAATTGATGACTTAGTATGGAACCCTGAATTAGATAAATATATCGATACCCAATATGGTATTGAGGATGTAGATGAAGGAAAGCTAAGTAATAAAGAAATTCTTTGTAAAGAATATAATTTAGATATTCACAAACCTTTAATTGTTTTTATAGGAAGACTGGTAGATGAAAAAGGTGCGGATCTTTTACCAAAAGCTATTGGAGATGCTATTTATCATATGCAAGGCCAAATGAACTTTCTTGTTTTAGGCAGCGGCGATTTTTGGGTAGAAAGACAATTGGAAGATATGAAAGGAGGATTGATGGGCTACTACAATTCCAAGATCGGATACAATGAAAAATTAAGTCATCAAATGTATGCAGGCGCAGATTTTTTATTGATGCCGAGCAGAGTTGAGCCTTGCGGATTAAATCAATTATATGCAATGCGGTACGGCACTGTGCCAATCGTAAGAAGTACCGGAGGATTAAAAGATACCGTAATAGATTACGGAACACCTGATGGAAGCGGCTATGGCATTAGATTCAATGATGCAACGGTAGGTGACATCACATACTCAATTCACAGAGCTGTACAACTATACAGCCAACCTAAACGGCTAGACGAAGTAAGAATAAAAATGATGCAGATAGATAATAGCTGGGAAATTAGTACGGGAAAATATATCGAATTATATAAAAGTTTACAATAAGATCACACTCCATCCGTTACACTCTAAAACAAAACACCTTTTTAAATAAATGAAAAAACACTAACCAAAGTATGAATACCAAATCAGTAATCTCGATTGTTTTAGGCGGCGGAGCCGGTTCCCGATTATATCCTCTTACTGCCAGCAGAAGTAAACCAGCTGTGCCAATTGCAGGTAAATATCGTTTAGTTGATATTCCAATATCCAATTGTATCAACTCTGGCATTAACCGCATACTGGTATTAACACAGTTTAATTCTGCATCGCTTAACAAGCATATTAAAAATACTTATCAGTTCAATGCATTTAGCAGCGGCTTTGTAGATATATTAGCGGCAGAACAAACGCCTGATAACCCCACCTGGTTCCAGGGTACTGCAGATGCTGTGCGCCAATCATTGCGCCACATTGGTTCTTATGAATATGATTATGTATTGATCCTTTCTGGTGATCAATTATATCAAATGGATTTTTCTGCTATGATCGATAACCATTTGGCACAAAACGCTGACCTTACCATTGCAACAATTCCTGTTACACACAGAGAAGCTACAGAGTTTGGTATTTTAAAAACAAATGAAAAAAATGATATCACTTCTTTTATAGAAAAACCTAAAGAAGATGTTTTACCTGATTGGGTGAGTGATACAGGGCATGTAATGCAAGGTATGGGAAGAAACTACCTGGCTTCAATGGGTATCTATGTTTTCAGCAGAAAATTATTATTTGATCTATTACAGACAGAACATAAAGATGCAACGGACTTTGGTAAAGAGATTATTCCTTCCTGCATCAATAAATATAAGGTAGTTAGTTTCCAATATGATGGTTACTGGACAGATATAGGAAACATCTATTCTTTCTTTGAAGCAAACCTTGCTTTAACAATGGATATTCCTCACTTCAATTTATTCAACAACGAAAAGACAGTTTATACAAGAGCCCGTATGTTGCCACCTGCAAAAATTAGTGGTACTACATTAGAGCGCACTTTAATTGCTGAAGGTTGTATCATTCATGCATCAAGAATTGAGAACAGCGTTGTTGGTATTCGTACAAGAATTGGTAATGGTACTACTATTGTAAGCAGTTACATTATGGGTGGTGATTATTACGAAACCCTTGCTGAAATCCAACATGCAGAACACCAGGGCATTCCTAAAATTGGTATTGGCGATCGTTGCTATATTAAGAATGTTATCGTTGATAAAAATGTAAGAATAGGAAATGATGTACGCATCAATGGTGGTGAGCATTTAGATAAATCTGATCATCCTTTATACACTATTAAAGATGGTATTGTTGTGATCAAAAAAGGAGCAATTATCCCTAATGGGTTTGTGATATAAATATTGACAACAGGTAACTGAATAAATATTTCGTTCGAATAGTAAGTCAATATAAATTAAACAATAATTCTCTCTAATGGTAACAGGTAATGATAGTGTGAAAAAATACGAGGATATACATTTTGTTGATTCTACCGGACCGGTTTGGAATTATTCTCTATTCAGCGATCAGCAAATCACTAACTATCAAAACGGTACCAATTACAAATTATACGAATTATTTGGCTCTCACGAAATAGAAGTTTTAGGCACTAAAGGTTTCTACTTTGCGGTATGGGCACCTAATGCTACAGAAGTTTCTGTAACAGGAAATTTCAATGATTGGAAAAGAAATACCCACCCTTTATTTGTACGTCTGGATAACTCAGGTATATGGGAAGGCTTTATCCCGAATTTTAAAAAAGGAGATGCTTACAAATATGCTATAAAAGGTTATCAAGGCGTTGAAATTGACAAAGGCGACCCCTATGCTAATTTCTGGGAAATGAAGCCTGCTACAGCTTCTATCAGTTGGAATATGCAATACAACTGGGACGATGCTGAATGGATGGCAAAAAGAAAAAAGAACAATTCTCTTAACTCACCGTGGAGCGTATACGAAGTTCATCTGGCAAGCTGGATGCGCCCCGATAAGCACAATGAAGATCGATACAATACTTACCAGCAAATAACAGAAAGATTAGTTCCTTATGTAAAAGAAATGGGCTTTACGCACGTTGAATTAATGCCGGTAATGGAACATCCGTTTGATGGTAGCTGGGGTTATCAAGGAACTGGTTTCTTCGCTCCTACCTCACGCTTTGGCGCACCCGAAGATTTTATGGCAATGATCGATGCATTTCACAATGCCGGCATTGGTATAATATTAGATTGGGTTCCTTCTCATTTTCCATATGATGCACATGGATTGTTTATGTTTGATGGTACGCATACATACGAATATGCAGATATGCGTAAGGGTTATCATCCTGATTGGAACAGTTATATTTTTAATTACGAAAGAGGTGAAGTAAAATCATTCCTTATCAGTAGTGCTATGTTTTGGTTCGATAAATTTCATATCGATGGTATCAGGGTTGATGCTGTAAGTTCCATTTTACAACTAGATTATTCAAGAACAGAAGGCCAATGGGAACCAAATAAGTATGGCGGCAATGGGAATATAGAAGCCATAGCCTTTATAAAAGATCTGAATGAAACTATTTACCGCGATTTTCCCGATGTACAAACAATAGCTGAAGAAGCAACCGATTGGCCGGATATATCAAGACCAACTTTTGCAGGCGGCATGGGTTTTGGCATGAAATGGATGATGGGCTGGATGCATGATACCTTGAATTACTTTAAGATGGATCCTTACTTCCGTCAGTTCCATCAGGATAAATTCACCTTCAGTATGGTGTATTATTATGATGAAAATTTCATGTTACCATTGAGTCATGATGAAGTAGTACATGGTAAAAGCCCGATGATCTATAAAATGCCGGGAGATGAATGGCAAAAATTCGCCAACCTACGCTTATTATATACTTATATGTATACCCACCCGGGTGCTAAACTGCTATTTATGGGCAACGAGTTTGCCCAAACTACTGAATGGAACCATCATTCCGAATTAGACTGGTATTTATTGCAACATGATAGTCATAAAATGATGCAAAGCTGCGTTAAGGACCTAAATCATCTCTATACTAAAGAGCCTGCTTTATACCAATTACAGTTCGAAATAGGCGGATTTGAGTGGATAAACTTAAATCACCGACAAGAAGGTGTTATTGTATATAAAAGAAAAGGTTTAACTAAAGAAGAAGATATACTGGTAGTATTAAATGTTACGCCTGTTGTAAGACGTGACTGGAAACTACAGGTTTACGGTAAGTCCAGCTGGACAGAAATCTTCAACAGTAATGAATCTAAATACTTTGGTTCAGGGGATGTCTTCAATCCAGCAGTAAAATGCGAGTTATTAGACTCAGAAACAGGGCTTTATGAATTAACTATTCACCTTCCTGCCTTAGGGGGTCTTGTCTTCCGTTAATTCTCTGTCTTTTCCTAATTTTTTTGTAGTTTTTTTTCTAAAAATAAAGGATATTATATACTAACCAGTCTTTCTTCGACGTTAGCTATAGAACGATTGCTTTTATTTCCTCGTAGGTCTAAACTTAAAACTTTGCTACATGAAAAAGTGTATATTAATTACTCATTTATTATTGTTGTCAATTGTTGCTTTCACCAAAAATAATCATGCGCCTGCTTCGGACCATAAAGACAGTGCCATGTTGTTTTTCCAACAAGGTGTTACAGAAAATTCATTACAACATTATGCTGTAGCATCAAACTATTTTGATAGTGCAATTGCTTTGTATCCCGAATATGAAGACGCTTATAAACAAAAAGCATTAGTTAATATTCAGATGCGCAGAACAGATGTAGCAAAAGCCAATCTTATTAAGGCTTACGAATTAGATACTACTGATGCAGTTGTTATAAATCAATTAGCTCAGTTATATTTTGATTACAGACAGTTCCCAAAAGCAATAAAATTTGCGAAAAAATGTGTTAATAGCGAAACCTCTGAAAGGATAATTGCAATGAGCTATTACGAACAAGAAGATTATGGAAATGCACTTCCTTTGTTCCAAGATATCCTTACAAAAAATCAAACTGATGTAACTGTTATATATGCAATGGCAAGAAGTTATTTAGACATGGAAGAATATACAAAGTCTATTAACTACTATAAAGCTGCTATAAAATTAGATACTACGGAAAACAGCAGATGGGTATATGAATTAGGATTAATCTACTATAATAATGATGACTACACTAATGCATTAGCAACTTTTTTAAAGGCACAAGATATGGGATATGCGCAAACCAGTGATTTTAATGAAAATATAGGTTTTGCTTATTTATATGCCGGAGATTTTGATAAAGGAGAAAAAATATTATTAAACATAATCGCAATGAGACCGGCCGATAAAGAATTGTTAAGAGATATGGCTGAAGTATTCTACACAAGAAAATTATATGATAAGTCTTTAGAATATTGTCAAAAACTCGTTGAAATGGACCAGTCAGATGCCAAAGCTTTATACCAGGCTGGTTTATGTTTCCAGAAAAAAGGAGACAAGGATAAAGGAGAAAAAATGTGTGATCAAGCTATTGTATTAGATCCGTCTTTAGGTAGTTTACGTCAAAAGAGATCAGATATGGGATTATAAAATTTTGTTTTATTGATTGGTTGGAACCGGAAATGATAGGTGTATCGTTTCCGGTTTTTTCATTTTAATTCATCGCTAATGTATTGATGCTTCTCTGTAAAATATTAAAAGCGATCTCTGCCATTAAGTTTTCTTTATCTAAGGTTGGATTCACTTCTGTTATTTCAAAACAACATAACTTATTGTTGTGCATAAACTTGCTAATAATATCTTCCAGTTCTCTTTCTTTCAATCCGTTTTTAACCGCCGTGCCGGTTCCTTTTGAAATAGCTGCATCCAAACTATCAACATCAAAACTCACGTAAATATCCGTACAAGAAGACAAATAACGTACCGCTTTACGATAAACACTTTCCGCACCACTCCTTCTAACTTCAGCTGTAGTAATTACTTTAATGCCATGTTTTTCTATCAAAGCCTTTTCTTCTTTTTCAAAATCGCGTAAAGAAATTAAAACAATATTTTCTCCTACTACTTTAGGTGATATTTTACCAATATTTTTTAATTCGTTCCACATTCTTATTGTAGCCGCATCAGGCTCGTGTACTTTGCTATCTAAATTATCTACAGCCATTGCCGCTGCCAAAGGCATCCCGTGCAAATTGCCACTAGGCGTAGTATACGGCGTATGCAGATCTGCATGTGCATCTATCCATATTACACCTAATTTACTTTTTGGCTTAGCCATTTTAATACCTGTAATAGTACCACCTGCTGTACTATGATCACCACTTAATACTACGGGAAATACGCCTGATTTAATTGTATCACTAACGGACTTACTTACACGCTCATACAAACCAAGCATTCCATGAATGCGTTTGGCAAAAGGTGTTTTAACTGGTTCAAATAATAAATTATTATCTACCTCTATTTTTTCTGAAGGAAAATTAATAAACAGGCTACTCATAAAATCGAGTGCCGCAATTTTGATAGCATCAATTCCTAAACTTGCACCGCGCGTACCTGCTCCTATTTCACTTGGCACTTCAATTATTTTTATTTTTTTCATATAGCAATGATTGTCTGAACCGTTGATTGAAGTTGATTTGTATGATTACGTTGATAACGTGTTTTCTATATTAAAAGTACTTAATTAATAGTATAAATGTTAAAAGCAGTACACAGAAGGAAGTCTTTGCGCTTTGTCATGGGTGAGAAACTAACCATCTTATTTTTTAATAAAAGGGATGATGGATAAGAATTAGATTCTTCGCTGCGCTCTGAATGACAAAACTGGCGTGACAAAACAAGCGAGCAAAAAAAATGCAACCCAAAAGAGTTGCATTTTTAAAATAGATATTTTATTAAGCCTTTTGCGGTTTCATTTCAAAAGACTCTAAAAATTTAGTAGTAAAATTCCCTTTGCGGAAATCTTCGTTCTTCATTAATTGTAAATGAAAAGGTATTGTTGTTTTTACGCCTTCGACAACGTACTCACTTAACGCACGATACATTGTATCAATTGCCTCTTCTCTTGTTTGCGCTACAGTAATTAATTTACCGATCATACTATCATAGTATGGCGGAATTACATAACCTGCATACACATGACTATCAACACGAACGCCGTGACCGCCTGGAGTATTCAATACAGTAATTTTACCCGGACTCGGGCGAAAATCATTGTATGGATCTTCGGCATTGATGCGACATTCGATCGCGTGCATTTGAGGGTAATAATTTTTACCGCTTATTTTATGTCCGGCTGCTATTTTAATTTGTTCTTTTATCAGATCGTAGTTCACTACTTCTTCCGTAACACAATGTTCAACCTGGATACGTGTATTCATTTCCATAAAATAGAAATTACGATTCTTATCAACCAGAAACTCAATAGTACCAACGCTTTCATAGTTGATAGCAGATGCTGCTTTGATTGCCGCAGTTCCCATCGCTTCACGCAATTCAGGTGTCATAAAAGGTGAAGGCGATTCTTCAACCAACTTTTGATGACGACGTTGAATAGAGCAATCTCTTTCACTTAAATGACAAACATTACCAAACTGATCTCCTGCAATTTGAATTTCGATATGACGAGGTTCTTCTACAAATTTCTCCATGTAGATCCCATCATTTTTAAATGATGCGGCCGCTTCTGTCTTTGCATTCTCAAAAGCTTTTTCCATTTCAGCTTCGTTCCAAACAACGCGCATTCCTTTACCACCACCACCTGCAGTTGCTTTTAATATTACAGGATAACCTACTTTATCTTTTGCTAATTTCTTTGCCTGATCAACACTTTCTAATAGTCCTCCACTTCCCGGAACAACAGGTACACCTGCTTTTATCATTGTTTCTTTGGCAGTAATTTTATCCCCCATAGAATTGATCATATCAGGTGTTGGCCCGATAAATTTAATTCCATGATCACTGCATATTTGTGCGAATTTTGAATTTTCTGCAAGAAAACCGTAACCGGGATGTATGGCATCTGCATTGGTAATTTCTGCAGCAGCCATGATGTGAGGAATATTTAAGTAAGATTCTGCGCTGCTTGGCTTACCGATACAAACCGCTTCATCAGCGAATTTTACGTGTAAACTATCTTTATCAGCAGTGGAATAAACAGCAACCGTTTTAATGCCCATTTCTCTACAAGTACGAATAACGCGCAATGCGATTTCCCCTCTGTTGGCAATCAATATTTTTTTAAACACAATATTTTAATTAAGAATTAAAAATTAAGAATTAAAAATTAAGAATTCAATAAAAATCAGGAGTACTAATTTTTAGGTTTTGAATTTTTACTTTTTACTTTAATTAAGATGGATCTACTAAAAATAAAGGCTGATCAAATTCTACCGGACTAGCATCTTCTACTAATACCTTTACAATTTTACCTTTTACTTCGCTTTCAATCTCGTTGAACAATTTCATGGCTTCAATGATACAAACCACTTTACCTACTTCAATTTCGTCTCCTACGTTGGCGAATATTGGTTTACCAGGACCTGATTGGCGATAGAAAGTTCCGATCATCGGACTTCTTACTGCGATCAAATTATCTTCTTTTGGTAATGCTGGAGTTGTAGGTGCTGTTGGAGTTGCTATCGCCGCTTGTTGTTGAACCGGGGCAGACGAAGTGAGTGGCATTGAAGAAACTATTGTTTGCGATGGTTCTTTCTTTTGTTTGATAGTGATCTTGGTTCCTTCTTCTTCAATCGTTAATTCTCCGATGTTACTTTTATTGATGAGCTTAACCAGCTCCTGAATTTGTTTAATGTCCATGTTAAGTTTTAATGTTTTAAACGGCCGCTAAGATAGGCAATCATTTATCAAAATTACAAATCTTTCTAAAATAAAAATCAAATAAAAATGGTAAAAATTGATTAAAAAGTACTAAAAATGGGCAAAAAATGGGCAAAAACATTCAAAAAATGACTAAAAAACAAAAGGGTCAAAATCTATGATCTGACCCTTTTTGGTATAAATTATTTATAAAATTACTCTTTTACTCTTTCAACATATTCGCCCGTTTTTGCAGTAACACGGATCAGATCACCTTCATTCACAAACAATGGTACGTTTATCGTTGCTCCTGTCTCTACAGTGGCCGGTTTTAACGTTCTTGTTGCTGTATCACCCTTTGCTCCTGGTTCGCTGTACGTAACCCTTAAAACTAACTTATCGGGCAATTCAACACTCATTGGTTGATCAGTTTCACCATTGATCGACACTGATACTTCTTGACCATCTTTTAAAAACTTAGGTGCATCGATCATCCCTTCCTGAACTACTATCTGCTCAAAAGTTTCATTGTCCATGAAATTATAGCCGTTATCATCTTTGTATAAAAACTGGTAAGGTTTCTTTTCGACTCTAACGGGAAATATAACCTCACCGCTGTTCCATGTCAATTCTATTGTACGGTTATTATCTACACCTTTTAATTTGGCCCATACTTTTGCCGCTGCTCTTGCTGTTTTATTTTGACCGAATTCTATCACGCTGTACAAATTACCATCTACTTTGATAATAAGTCCTGAACGCATATCTGCTGTTGTTGCCATAATAATAATTTATTAATTGTATATATTTGGGTGGCAAAAGTATGGAAAAATTGGTAAGATGAGGAAAAGTCAAAAAGTAAACACCGGAAGATCCAACTTACATACTCAATTCATTAACAATCTATTCATAAACAAAAAACTAGCTTTACAAAAAACAGTTATGAAAAAAATTATCTTATTTCTATTGATACTAAGTGCTGCACAGGTATCATTTGCTCAGGAAGACACGTCTTTTAATTTTTTAAGAAACACTTCGATCCCTGAATTTGAAATAGCTAAAGCTCCCGATAGTGTTACTGTTACCAAAAAGGATATTGTAAAAAAAGGACACCCTTTTATGCTAATTTTTTTCAGTCCTGATTGTGAACATTGTCAAAAAGAAACAAAAGAATTTTTAGCCTACAAAAATGAATTGAAAGATATTCAGGTCTTAATGGTATCGCCAATGCCATACGTACATGTTAAGCAATTTTATATCGATTACAACATGGACTCGCTTCCGAATTTTACATTAGGACAAGATTGGGCTTATCATTTAGGCTCTAAATTAAGACCACATTTTTTTCCTACAATGCTTTTGTATGATAAAATTGGTAACTATATCACTGGGTTCACAGGAAATGTACCTGTCCCTAAATTATTAGCCGCTTTCAATAAATAATTGAGCATATACTATTGCCTGACATCGTAATCTCTATACCTTTGCAGCGCAAATAAATTCCATTACTTAAAAAATAGTTATCATGAAAGTTACTGTTGTAGGTGCAGGTGCCGTGGGTGCAACTTGTGCAGATAATATCGCTCGTAAAGAGCTTGCAGAAGAAGTTGTTTTGTTAGATATCAGAGAAGGTTTTGCTGAAGGTAAATCTATCGATATGATGCAAACCGCATCTCTATTAGGTTTTGATACAAAGATTGTTGGTAGCACCAACGATTATACTAAAACAGCTAACAGCGATGTTGTGGTAATTACTTCTGGCTTGCCTCGTAAACCGGGTATGACAAGAGAAGAATTGATCGGTATTAATGCAGGAATTGTAAAAGGTGTTACAGAAAATATTTTGAACCATTCTCCTAAAGCTATTTTCGTGATCATCAGTAACCCAATGGATACTATGACTTACCTGGCGTTAAAATCAAGCGGTATCTCTAAAAACAGAATTATAGGTATGGGTGGTGCTTTAGATAGCAGCCGTTTTAATTATTATTTAAGTCAGGCTATTGGCTGCTCTCCTAACGAAATACAAGGCTTTGTTGTTGGTGGACATGGTGATACTACAATGATCCCTTTAACAAGATTGGCTACTTACCAAGGCTCTCCTGTTAGTAATTTTTTAAGTGCTGACGCATTGAAAAGAGTTGCTGCTGATACAATGGTTGGTGGTGCTACACTTACAGCTTTGATCGGAACGTCTGCATGGTACGCACCGGGTGCAGCTTGTATGCAAATGGTAGAAAGCATTTTAAGAAATGAAAAAAGATTGATCACTTGTTCTGTTATGCTTGATGGCGAATACGGACAAAAAGATATTTGCATGGGCGTTCCTGTTATCATCGGCAGAAACGGCTGGGAAAAGATCATCGACCTTAAATTAAATGCGGAAGAACAAGCAGCTTTCAGCAAAAGTGCTGATGCTGTTAGAGGTATGAATAATGTATTAGCTACTTTATAGTATCTGATTTAACTATATAAAAAATGCCGGGCTATTGTCCGGCATTTTCGTTTGGTCTGAATCGGGATTCATCGGATTAAGAGATTATTGGGATTGAAATTTATTCGCGATAACCTTCGCAAATCCTTCAATCCAAAAATCCCGCGAATCCTAATTCAGACAATATATTAATTCACTCCATCTACAACCATTTCTTTATTGATCTTCATCACCAATCCCTGTAATACTTTACCCGGACCAACTTCTGTAAAATGAGTAGCACCATCAGCGATCATGCTTTGCACACTTTGTGTCCAGCGTACGGCTCCTGTTAATTGATCGATCAAATTCTTTTTAATTTGAGTTGCATCAGTAACAGCTTTTGCTACGACGTTTTGATAAACCGGACAAGATGGGTTGCTGAAATTTGTTGCTTCAATTGCTGCTGCTAATTCTTCTTTAGCCGGCAACATTAAAGGTGAATGAAATGCACCACCAACAGGTAATACCAATGCTCTTTTTGCACCTGCAACTTTCATTCTTTCGCAAGCTATTTCTATTCCTTTTATTGATCCGCTGATTACTAATTGTCCAGGACAATTATAATTTGCCGGCACTACTACTTCGCCTGTTTCTGCCGTTATCTCTGCACATATTTTTTCCGCTATTGCATCATCCAATGCAAGAACAGCAGCCATCGTTGAAGGATTCAATTCACAAGCTTTTTGCATTGCCTTTGCTCTGATTGAAACCAGTTTCAATGCATCAACAAAACTCAAAGTATTATTAGCAACCAATGCAGAAAATTCACCGAGTGAATGTCCTGCTACCATATCAGGTTTAATATTATCTAACGTTTTAAAAGCGATCACTGAATGTAGAAATACAGCAGGTTGTGTTACATTGGTTTGTTTAAGATCTTCATCTGTTCCTGTAAACATTGTATCTGAAATTCGAAAACCTAAAATCTCATTTGCTTGTTCAAATAATTCTTTTGCTATTGGATTTGATTCATAAAGATTTTTTCCCATTCCTGAGAATTGGCTCCCTTGTCCCGGGAATACATAAGCATGCTTCATCGTTAATAGTTTGGTTTATTGAGGTTACAAAGAAAACAAAAAATCCCTCAAAAAGAGGGATTGATAAAATAGATTTTTATTTTTTATTAATGAAGTTTTGCGCTGATCAATTTTAAAAATTCGCTGCGTGTAGTATTTTTCATAAACTCTCCGTCAAAAGCAGAGGTCGTTGTAACAGAATTTTGTTTTTGCACACCGCGCATCATCATACACAAATGCGATGCTTCAATCACAACTGCTACACCAATAGGATTCAACGATTCCTTAATTGAGTTTAATATCTGATGTGTTAATCTCTCCTGCACTTGCAATCTGCGACTGTAAACATCCACCACTCTCGCAATTTTACTTAAGCCGGTTATCCAACCATTAGAAATATATGCCACATGTGCTTTACCATAAAACGGCAGCATGTGATGCTCGCACATACTATACAATTCAATATCTTTTACAATGATCATCTCGCTAACATCTTCATGAAATTTAGCCGAGTTTAAAATATCATTCGCATTCAAATCATACCCTTGCGTCATGAATTGCATTGCTTTCGCAATACGTTCAGGCGTTTTTTGCAAGCCTTCCCTTTCCGGATCTTCTCCTAACAATGCGATGCTTTCTTTGTAAGTCTTTATTAACCCTGCAGTAGTTTTGTCATCATACTGTTCAATCTTCTTATATGCCATGGGAGTATTTTAAGGGATTTACTTTTAGGTTTTAACTTTCTACTTATACAGGATATTCCACAAAATTCCTTTCTGTTTCATACAAGCGCACTTGCATATAAAATTTAGGATCAATTTTATCTCTTAAAAGATCATAAATAACGATCGCTATATTTTCTGCAGAAGGATTTAAGTTTTTAAACTCTTCTGTATCCTCATTCAGATTTTTATGATCAAATTTATTTAATACATGTTGTTTCGTTAGATCGCCCAACACTTTCATATCCATCACATAACCTGTAGCAGGATCAACTTCACCAACAATCTTTATGATCAATTCATAATTATGTCCGTGAAAATGAGGGTTGTTGCATTTACCAAATACCCGCTGATTGGTTGCTTCGTCCCAATCAGGATTATTCAACCGATGCGCTGCATTGAAATGTTCTTTTCTATATACTGCTACTTTCAATTAATGAAGAATTAAAATTTATCAGGATCAAGTTAGTAATTTATTCCTAAACTTTATTGCTATTTAATTACCGTAATACTCTACAAAAATGCGGGGAGTTTCATACAACTTAAGACAATGGAGTTGTACACCTTTTGGCAAATGTGGTACTAATTCATTCCAGATACCGATCACTAAATTTTCACTTGAACAAATTTTACCTTTCATAAAATCCACATCAATATTCAAATTCTTATGGTCTAATTTCTCGATCACATGCTCGTTTACAAGAACACTCAATCTTTTTACATCAAATACAAAACCGGTATCAGGATTTGGTTCGCCTTTCAACGTAACATATAATTCAAAGTTATGCCCGTGCCAATTTTCATTGGCGCATTTTCCAAACACTTCTTCATTCTTTTCTCTGCTCCAGGAAGGATTGAAAAGTTTGTGTGCTGCATTAAAATGTTCTACGCGTGTGATATAAACCATTACTCTACCCAAAATTTTGGCAAAGGTAGCACAGTAAATTCTAAAATATGCCGCATAAACACGAAATTTGCACAATGCAAATCTTACTGATAGCCGCAACAAATTTTGAAGTTCAGCCTTTTACTAGCACCAATAACAATATCGATGTACTGATAACAGGCGTAGGCGTTCCTGCGACAATATATAATCTTCAAAAAAAATTACAGGAGAAAAGATATGATGTTGTTATTCAGGCAGGTATAGCAGGCACTTTCTTAAATGATAGTGAGCTTGGCAAAACTTTTCTGGTAAAACAAGATACTTTTGGAGATATAGGAATTGAGGAGAAAGGAAATTTTTCTACCATTTTCAAATTGGGTTTTGCATCAGAAAATGATTTTCCTTTTGAGAATGGATGGTTAGTTAATAAGCATTTATTACTTTCTGAAGAATCAGTTAACGCTATTACGGTTAATAAAGTAAGCGACAGTGAAATACAAAAGCAACAATTAATTAAAACATATAATCCTGTTATAGAAAGTATGGAAGGTGCTGCATTGCATTATGTTTGTTTGCAAGAAAATTTATCTTTTTTACAACTAAGAAGCATTTCAAATCACGTTGGTGAAAGAGATAAAAGCAAATGGAAAATAAAAGATGCGATAAGTAGTTTGAATATTGAAATAGCTAAAACAGTTGAATTGTTAAATGGATAAATTGTTGAATTGTTATGCAAGAATAAAAACTTCCTTGCTACATTATTCAACAAAAACAATTTAACAATGCAACAATAAAACAATTAAAATAATGAAATTAACATTAGGATTTTCACCCTGCCCGAACGACACATTTATTTTCGATGCACTCGTTAATAAAAAAATTGATACGGAAGGATTTGATTTTGAAGTTGTGTTGGAAGATGTGCAAACGCTTAATCAGTGGGCAAGAGAAGGCAAGTTAGATATTACAAAACTAAGCTATGGTGTTTTACCATTAATACTCGACAGATATATAACCTTGAATAGCGGAAGTGCATTAGGCACAGGTGTTGGCCCATTGCTTATTGCAAATCCCAAACTACCTGATGTTGAAACAAATCTTGAATATGCAAAAGTTGCGATACCGGGACAAAACACAACGGCACATTTACTTTTTTCTTTAGCTTATCCAAATGCTACTAATAAAATCTTTTTGCGTTATGATGAGATAGAAGATTTTGTACTAGCCAATAAAGGATTAGGTGTGATCATTCACGAAAATCGCTTTACGTATCAGGATAAAGGATTAAAAAAGATTATCGATTTAGGAGATTACTGGGAAAAAGAAACAGGCAATCCAATTCCATTGGGAGGTATTGTTATTCGTCGTGAATATGATCTGGCTATGCAGCAAAAAATTGATGCGCTGATTAAAAAAAGTATTGAGTACTCTTTTTCAAACTATCCTGCATTAACTGATTATATTAGAATGCATGCTCAAGAAATGAGTGAAGATGTAATGCGTAAACATATTAATTTGTATGTAAATAATTACTCTATTGATTTGGGCGAGAGAGGAAGATTTGCAGTCAATAAATTATTGAAGGTCTACGCAAAAACGAATTTAAAATACAACGAATATCCTGAGATCTTTGTGAGCAGAAAAACCTCGGTCGATACTATTAATAATTAATTGCTATAACCACGAAAGAGCTGGCAATAAAGCTATACAGATCTTTTTAATGATCGTGTTATTATAAGTTGTGTTATTGATAGATTGCACCCACTGAATATTTCTGATGGTATTCGTTATAAATACCTCATCAGCATTTAATACATCTTCCTGTGTCAATTCTTTTTCAATCAATTCAAAACCGGATGACTTACTATTTCTAACAATGTAATTTCTCATTACGCCTGCTACACAAGCTTCGGTTAAAGGTGGTGTATAAATAATTTCATCTTTAATAATAAAAATGTTGGCAATCGTTGTATCACATATTCTATTGGCACTATTTAAAATAATAGCATCGTTCCATTTTTCTTTCTTTGCATGAAGCGCACCCATTACATAAGGCAGGTAATTATTATGTTTCAGGTTACTTAATATATCGTAAGTTTTTTTT
>DATHNB010000135.1:0-12871 GCA_035486495.1 Ferruginibacter sp.
TGGTAGAACCATCTGTATTAAAAGCAAAAACTATATTATCTTCTCCACCCGAGAAAGAACTGCCATTAGTAACCGGATATGTTGCTCCGATAATTGTACCTAACATATATAGTCTATTATTAGCTACCCGTATTGGGCTAACGTTATTCATTTCGCCAAGATATTCGGAGAAAATAATATTGCCACCTGTGCCAAGTTTAGTAAAATAGCCGGTACCCGCAGGATAATAAGTACTGCCATTGGTAACAGGATATCCACCACCATTCATAACTCCGTTAAGGTATACCTCACCGTTTATTATTTTCATGTCACTTGTAAAATACCCAGATGCATAAATATTATTAGGTGGGGTATAGAATGTTCCTTGTAGTTTGGTAGAATAAATAATATTTCCGGCAGTATCTAATTTAATAATATCAGAGTAGCTGCTATCAAAGTTGCTACCACCGTCGTAATTCATATTTAATATATAAATGTTATTGTTTATGAATTGACTTTCTAAAGGGTCATCATACCCCGTTACCTGGTCACCAATGTATTTAGCAAAACTGATATGCCCATTGCTTGTTAATTTTGCAATAAAGGCTACACTGTATGATGCTTGTGTATTAATGCTGCCATCTGTAACAGGAAAATTAGAAGAGGCCGTAGTTCCAGTAATATAAATAGATCCATTTACTATATTGATGTTAGTAGTAATATCATCATCATTACTGCCTCCAAGATAAGTTACAAGATTTTTAGTACCTGTACTACTATAAGAAGCAACCAAAATATCGACAGCGCCTGAAAAGATAGAACCATTGGTAACAGGCAGATCAGGCGATTGTGTTTGTCCGCTAATATATACTTGCCCGCTAATACTATCTACTTGCATAACTTCGGCATCATCATAACCAGTACCTCCTACACAGGTAGAAAAAATGGTGCTGCAATCTGTAGTTTTTAATGCAAAAATAAAAGCATCACCTGAAGCCGCAGGATCAGCCGGTGTACCATTAATAATAGGAAAGTTTGGGGAAAAAGTAGAGCCTGAAATATATAGCTCGTTGTTCACTATTTGCATTGGAGATACGAATCCCAGTTCATCATCACCATTTCCGCCAAAATATCCTGCAAAAGAGATATTGCCGCTGGTATTTAATTTAGTAACAACTATATCAGTTGGATTGCCGATACCTGCACCATAAGTACTGCCATTAGTAACAGGATAGTTAGGAGAGTTTGTTGTTCCTGATAGAAAAACTTCTCCATTTACTACTTGCATTTGATTGAGAAAATCATCACCTGAACCTCCGATATAGGTTGAATAAACTACATTGCCATTCGGATCATATTTAGTAACTACATTATCCCAGCCACCCTTATAAGTACTACCATTGGTAACGGGATAATTTGCTGATGTAGTATTGGCTAATATATAAGTGTTACCATTATCAACAACAGAAATTACAACACTATCGTAACTACTACCTCCTAAATAGGTTGAAAATTTTACATAACCCTGCGCATCCGCCGCTCTGGTCGAAAATAAAATAACAAGGATAATAAGAGAAAATAAATACAGTAATTTTTTTCTCATGACCAGATAAAAAATTAGTTAGTTTAATAATATACTTTGACTGATTACATATACTTATAATTCATGCAAAAGGTTGGGTTAAAATAATACGGGAATTGAATTATAATGCAATTTGCATTCTGGTAAAGATATATCCTGATTGATAGATTAAATAATTATGTTATACTTAATAATGGGATTTATCATTTGTATTAAGTAACTTAAATGTGAAAATCATTAGTAATATCAATATCTATAAAGCAACTACAAAAGTCTAAATCACGTATTACTGATATGAAAAAGTATCTATTATTTTTATTAGTTGTATTAACAACAAATCTGGCAATAGCTCAATATAAACCTGTTGATAAAGGATCATCCATAAAATTTGAAATAAAGAATTTCGGCATCAATACCGGAGGATCATTTACAGGATTACGTGGTGATATTAGTTTTGATAAAGATCACCCTGAAGATTCAAAATTTATAGTAAGCATTGATGCGAATACAATTAATACAGATAATAGTGCCAGAGATAATCACCTGCGTGAAGAATCTTATTTCGACGTTAAAAAATATCCGCGTATTAATTTTGTTTCAACCAGAATATCAAAATCAGCCTCAGGGGAGTTAACCATTTATGGAAAGCTTACCATAAAAGATCAAACAAAAGATATTTCATTTCCATTTACAGCTACGGCAAGTAATGATGGCTATCTGTTTAAAGGTTCATTTAATATAAATAGAAAAGATTTTGGTGTAGGAGGTTCAAGTACTATTTCAAATAATTTGGAAGTACAGTTGACAATGCTCGCAGCGAAATAAAGGGTTGCTTAACTTTTTCTCTAGTGGCTTTATTACAGGCTGATTTTATTCCATAGCTTTCAGGCGAAAGTTATAATGGCGTTGTTGCTGCTAGTTTGCGAATGATTTATGGAACACTCAAGAAAATTAAAAAGCCTCTACTTAGTAGAGGCTTTTTAATAAATATTCAATACTCTATTATTATTTAGAGCATATTGCGTTCTTGTCTACAACACCTACATTAGGTTTAGTGTGCCTTCTTTGTAATTTATCAAATCCTAATATTTCATTGCTATTAATGCTATTACCCTTGATATCAAGATATTCTGTTCCTGATGGAGTAACAACAACATAACCCTCAACCCATTTTGTGCTGCTAGCTAACCACCAATGACAATCATTTTTTAGGTGGATGTTGTACTTAGGACGACTAGGTACCTTAGTGGATGTAGCTGTTTGGGCGTTGCAAAAATTAACTGTGATGATTAAGAATACTGCTAATAGTATTTGTTTCATTTTAAGTAGTTGGTTTTAAGGTGTACTTTGTTTGAATTGATTTTGTTTGTTTTTTATAAATAAGTTGCAAATGTATAGCAAAAAAATAATATTATACAAAATGATATTCACATAATATTGACATGGGTAATAAAGTAGGATTTATAGTTATCATAGTCTCGGATAAGTATATATAAAGAGATATTGATATACTTTGTGCCCAACTGTGCAATATTTATGCCATATATCTACCAGAGGGTAAAATTCCATTAATCTGTTTAGCTTCCTACTTAAATGTGCGCATATTATAATCTTCAACCGGTAGCGATTATTTTTATAGAATACCCAATTTGGGGATTTTTTTACCCCAATATGGGTAATTATTTACACGGTTGTTATGTTTTATATAGTTCTGGATTTTGTATTATTGATCAAGTGCTTGATTAATAACCAGTTATTAATTTTAGTTTAATCGCTTTCGTAGTCTTAAACTCTTGAACAAGAATTAAAATTATTATGGGAAGCGCCGCATCACATAAATT
Organism: Ferruginibacter sp.; assembly: GCA_035486495.1. GTDB lineage: Bacteria > Bacteroidota > Bacteroidia > Chitinophagales > Chitinophagaceae > Ferruginibacter. The sequence goes on from DATHNB010000135.1 coordinate 3,403, forward strand.
ACGGTAATACTTAAAAGCTGAACAAGAATTAGCTGAATAAGGTAATTATCACGCTCTTATAGCTATAAAAAAAATAAGGAGAATATTTCTATTCTCCTTCTGGGTAAGATCAAAAACTTATTTTCTTGAACTTCTTGAAGAAGGATGGCTATCCATATTCTCGTCTTTCATATTGGGCTTATGAGCAGTTTTGCTTGTCGCCTGTGTTGAATGACTTTTTGTTTTAGATTGACTTCCTTGAGTTGTACGACTTTTTGTTGCGTCATCATTTTGACGAACTAAATCATTATGCATTTTAGTTGGCATTTTTTTAAATTTTAATTGTTATTAATGATGAAATAAATTCAATAGCCATGCCAGAATTAAATTATAGCTATTCTTATAAAATGTAGTGCTACAGCAATTTTTTCTACGAAATGAGTATTCTTTCGAGGATGATTTTGCACATGTGATTTCGCTTATTTTTATAATTATACAATATTGGTAGTGGGGAAAATGTGGCACAGTTTTGACTGCCATAATATGAGCATAATTTTTAGTTATAGGTTATAATACATTTTGATAAAAGATACTTGTTCGCAAATAAGATAGCTACATACATTTACCTCATCAATATAAAAACTAACAAAATATAAATATATATGAACACGAACAGGCTTTCAAAAACGATCGAAGAAGCATTAAATGCACAAATGACAAAAGAAGCGCATGCGGCTCAAATATATTTATCCTTAGGTTCTTGGGCAGATAGCCATGCGTTTAGCGGCGTGGCTAATTTTCTTTTCAGACATGCACAGGAAGAACGTAATCACATGATGAAAATATTAGAGTATATCATAAAAAGAGGAGGTAGGGTTAAAATAACAGCTATTCCGGATCCACTTCCAGATCCTAAAAATTTACAACATTGTTTTGAGAGTGTTTTTCAACAAGAAGTAGATAATACATCTTCCATATATAAAGTAGTGAAATTAAGTTTAATAGAAGAAGATTGGGCAACATGGAATTTTATGCAATGGTTTGTGAAAGAACAAACAGAAGAAGAAACAATGGCAATCGAGTTATTGGATAAAATTAAAGTTGCAGGAAACGAGCATTCAGCTTTGTATTCTTTCGATAGAGATATAGCAAACAGACCCGATGATGCAGTATTGGCGCAAGATATAACTGCGGATAAACCGTAAGTGAAATATAAATGATGTAAAAGATCAAGTGATAAAAGGTGCATTATTAATGCACCTTTTATTATAATTTATTTTTAATTAGGACCAACTATGATATTAAATTGTATAGTAGCTTGTGCCTGAAGAGCGATTGTTGTTGGTGTAGTAAGTACACACCTGAATGTATAATTGAATAAAGCAGCATCGAAATAATTTTTCAAATTTATAGTATCATTCACAGGTATATTTAGGCTTGTAGCAAATGTGCCGGGGTTATTTGTAACCTGTGCAAAAGTAGCGGCAGTAGTATCCGAAGTAGAAGATATGGCTGTGTATAATGAACTTAAGTTCCCAAAATTATCTGAAGCATCAGTAATTCCTGTTAAAATAGTATTGGTGGCTGTAACTGTTACCGATTTAATGTTTGATATATTGAATGAATTGGTATTGCCTGCTCTAATAATACTATCTACATTGCAATAAACGGAAACTGTAGTATCAATAATGGTTTGATTCATTGGAACTGTATAAGAAATTTGTGCCATTTGCAACGGAACATTTACTTGTACAAGAGTATCTGTTTTTTTACAAGAAGCTATAACCGTAGAGAATGCTAATATTATGAAAATGCTTGGGTTGCTTGAGGTTTTCAATTTCATAATTGGTAGTTTAATATATGAATTTACTAAAAAAGGTGCATTAATTTAATGCACCTTTTTTATATAGTTGGTAATTATTAATTCTAGTTTGGGCCTACCACTAAATGAAAATACACAGCAGCATTTGCCTGGATAGGGGAATTAATTGCAGGATGTGTACTAGAGAATACATAAGTAAACGATGTAGCCTTTATGTAGTTTGTTAGATCTAACGTGGTTGATGGCTGTAATGTAAGGCTTGACGAAGCTGAACTATTAGTGTTGCCAGCAATTAAAATAGTTGAGGTATCGGCATCCGAATGAAATGAAGCCTGTGTATTTGTAACACCAGCAAAAGTAGAATCTGTTAGCGTTATCACTACTGAGTCAATTTTTGCAGATTTAATATTTCCTACCCCAAAAGAAGCATTGCTAGCTTTAATAGCGCTATCTACATCGTAATGAGTAATGCCCGTAGTAGTTGTGTTGCCGGCTGGACTTGGCTCTATTGTAAAAGGAACCTGTGCCATTTGAAGCTCAAGATTTACTTGTACAAGATTGTCTAATTTCTTACAAGAGGTTAGTGTAATACCTAAAGCCAATATTGCTAAAAGGCCCAGTTTACTTTGGTTTAATAGTTTCATAATTGTTTATTTTGTGGTTTACAAATTTACGTTTTATTGTGATTTAATAATTTTTTAAAGTGAATTCTACTCTTCTATTTTTCGCTCTTCCTTGCGGTGTTTTGTTAGATGCTATAGGGCTTTGAATACCATAGCCTTCTGCACTAATTCTGTTTTCAGCAATTCCTTTTTTCACAAAATATGCTTTGGTAGCATTTGCTCTGTCGGTTGACAATTTTTCATTTTTAACGGAGTCACCTGAATTGTCTGTATAACCTGCAATATCAATATTTAATGAAGGATTAGCTTTTAATATTTGGATCACTGTATTCAATTTAACAAAGGATGGTTTTAATATTACAGCTTTACCGGTTTGGAACTGAAGTCCTTTTGCAGCAATATTTACTTTTTGAATAATTGATTTTTGTACTTTCAGTACAGGACATCCACCATTTGATGCAGGACCCGCAATTGTAGGACATTTATCTACTTCATCATTAACACCGTCGCTATCGCTATCCGGAATAGGACAACCATTATATCTCGCAAATCCTTTTATTGTAGGACATTTATCTACTTCATCATTAACACCATCACTATCGCTATCCGGAATAGGGCAGCCGTTGTATTTCGCTAAACCTGGTATTGTAGGACATTTATCAACTTCATCGTTAACACCATCACTATCACTATCGGGAATAGGACAGCCATTATATTTCGCTAAACCTGCTACTGTAGGGCATTTATCTAAGCTATCAACAATACCATCACCATCTGTATCCAGGGCTTTTTTTACAGATAGTGTATCAACAGGCGCTGGAGCAGCAACAGGAGCAATTGTAACAGGGTTTACAGGTTCTTGTTTATCTTTTTTAACCTTCGGCTTTTTTTGAAGGCCATTGATAATAATACCAAAGTGAACGTCTGCTTGTTGTGTATTACCTCTTAGTAAAGTAGAAAGAATAGAACCTGATCCTATAAAGATCGGACCTGCTCTAAAAGATACACCGGCATTAAAACCTGAAATGCTGCTATTAGAAATTGGTACAGATACGCCAAAATGTTTGCCTTCATATCTTGGAGTAAGCATAATGTAATTTGCTGTATGCGTTTTATATAAATTCGAACTATTTTGATTCAGAGAAACTGAACCACCAAGATTAACATACAATCCTGATACAACATGATAATCAACTGAACCACTTAAAGAAGTAGGTAGCGACATATTAAATTTACCACCTGCCTGAGAAGTTTTTTTGATCTGTACACCTGCATTATTTAAAGCAGTATCAATGTCTGCAAAACTCGATATGTTACTGAATCTGTCTAATCTTAAAGAATCAAACGGAGGATTTAGGTTTGTGTTTAAAGAATACGCGGCATCATTTGATCCATGATTATATTTTATACTTCCTACATCGTGCAAGGTAGCTTCTACCTTAAACTCATATTTATTTTCATCTTTTGCACTGATATAGGTAGGTCTGTATTCATATACAAATCCGATATCACCACCAATACCGCTACCGTTGAAATTTAGGTTTAGATTATTGACGTCTTCTCCACCGAGTCCATAATTAAGTTGCCCGGTGGTATTTTGAATATAGTTATTACCGTCAGCATCTTGATTTAATTTCCCATTGGCACTTAATCCAAAATAACCTGCGCCAACTCCTCCTAAATATTTTAAAGTGACACCACCTTTTAAAAAGCTTGTTTTATCAATAAGCACCCTGCCATAAGTAACACCAATTTCTGTCCACACATTAGCGCTTATTTTGAATCCGTTCGTATTAAGAGTAGTAGGGAAAGTAATATTATCACCACTATTTTCTAATGTATTTAATAGGTCGCCCGGCATTTTATCAACATTAGCCATAGCTCTTCCGCGAGTAGTAATTGCGAATGAATTTTTAGCATTTACATTAAACATTACTGAAGGACCAAAAACATCCGCATCTAGTAAAAAATTAGTATTGCCGAAATTAGTGCGGTTGATATTATAGCTGGAAGTATCGCCGCCAATTGTTTTGAAGAGTCCGCTTGTTTTTAGTGTAGCATAATCGTTAGAAACCAGAACATTTGCAGAAACAAGGTTAACGCTCCATTTATAGCGACTGTCAACAACATTGCCGGGGTTAAAAAATACACTGTTAACACCTATAAAATTACTTGTACTGTAACCTGCATAATTTTGGGCATTACTATTCATGCTTATTGCAATAAGTGCAATACATAATATCTTTCTCATAGTTAGTTTTAGTTGAGGGGCTGAAATTATGTAAAAAAAGGGAATATTTAACAGTTTCCATTGTTATGTAAATTGAAAATATACAACGGCAACTGCCGCAATCGTCATCAATAATAAAGTGATGCCTCCTAAAATATTTGACAATTTACTGTTAGTGTATGTCCCCATTATTTTTTTATTGTTACCGATATGCATCACAATGGCAATTAGAACTGGAGCTGTTACTCCATATAAAATAGCCGTATAAATAAGTGCTTGTATAGGGCTTATGCCGATAAAATCTAAACATAAACCTACAAGCAGTGAAATTACAATTGTTATGTAAAATGCTTTTGCCTGCGGGAATTTTTTATCTAATCCGGCTTCCCATCCAAATGTTTCTGATAGCATATAAGATTGCGAGCCTGCTAATACAGGTATGGCCAATAATCCCGTTCCAATAATCCCAAGCGTGAAAATTAAATAAGTGAATCTTCCTGCCAAAGGCTCTAATGCTTTAGCAGCCTGATCTACAGTGTCTATTTGATGGATGTCTGCTTTATATAAAACAGAACCAGCAGTAAGTATCATAAAAAACATTACAACGTTTGAAAGTAGCATACCCACGTTTACATCTACTTCCATGTGTGTCATGATCTGTTTATTTACGATCACTGTTTTTTTACTATGTGCCACATCTTCAGCTTCCATTGTTGCCTGCCAGAAAAAAAGATAAGGTGAAATAGTAGTACCAAGTATTGCTACTAAAATGTATAAAAAATCTTTATTGAATTTTATGGTTGGAATAAAAGTGCTTTTTAATACGGTAACCCAATCCTGCTTTACCATAAACGGAACGATGATGTAAAGTAACACAGATAAACAGAGCCATTTTAAGATCATTGCAACTTTTTGATAAGGATATTTTATAATGATAAACATTAAAATACCTGTAAAAATTATACTGCATACAAAGGGCGGGATTTGTGGAAACATCATGTGTGTAACAGCACCCATACCCTGTATATCTGCACCGATATTTAATGTTATTGCAGGGAAACTAAATAACAACATAATGTATAAAATGGATTTTGGATAATGATTTTTTAAATTAACGGTTAATCCTTGTGAAGTAACAATTCCTATTCTTGCGCACATTCCTTGTATTGCGGCCATTAACGGGAAAGTAAGTACAGCCGTCCATAGCGTGGCATAGCCAAACTGCGCACCTGCCTGTGAGTAAGTGGCAATTCCCGATGGATCATCATCGCTTGCGCCGGTTACTAATCCGGGACCAAGCATTGTCAAAAATCGTTTAAACTTTAATGCAATTTTTTTTGTTTCTTTCATGAGTATTTAAAGATACAGTTGTTATAGAAGAAACTAGATAAAGGCATTTTCAGACTTTGTTTATATGCTTGTTTGTTATAATTAATAAAGTAAATTTAGCAAATGAAACCAACTATAACCATTGAGTATTGTCCTAAATGCGGCTGGCTATTAAAAGCGGCGTATATGGCACAGGAAATATTAACCACATTTACTGATGATATCAAAAGTGTTTCATTGCAACCGAGTGAAGTAGCCGGACGGTTCACTATTTTCCTAAATGACAAAAAAATATTCGATAGAAAAGAAGAGGGACATTTTCCTGAGATCAAAAATTTAAAGCAAATAATAAGAGATATAGTAAATCCTTCGAAAGATCTTGGCCATTCGGATAAAAAATAATTAATCTCCCTTATTCAGGATTTGGCCCTTTAATACCTGATAGCTAACCAATGATGCCTATTTATTAAAAATAAATAGTATATATCTTGTTATCCAGTTATTAATTTTTAGTACCCGCAAAATTTGGATGCGATATATTGTTATCTTTGGACGGGTCATACTTATGTCCCCATATAATTTTATTTACCAAAACTCCCGATATGAAATTTATCTACGCATTGTTGTATGCTGTTTTCAATGGTAAGCAGCAGCTGCCTGTTTACAATGTATCAAATCAAAAAAAATATTCCGCTAAGTTATTTTTGCCAATTGGGCTAATGTTAGTTTTAGCATTGTCTCTTCCTCAAATTGGTTTTGCTCAGACACCATCTAATTGGGTAGGAGGGGCATCCGGAGGCCCTAAAAATTGGAATAAAGCAGCGAATTGGAGCACAGGAACTGTGCCAGACGCAACAACAGATATTACTATTCCTGCGGGATTATCAAATTATCCAACAACCCCAGCGCCCGTACTACCATCATACGGCACGACTTTAACTGTACATAGTATAACAATTCTTGCTAATACTCCAGTAACGGTTCTTAAACTTCTATCAGGTTATACTTTACAGATCGGAGGAAATATAACTACAAATGGAGGGCTAATTGATGCTACATCTGGGATTATTATTACACAAGGTTCGACTGCCCAAAGTTTTGGAGGAAGCGACTTTGTTTCTTCAGCTATTAATACATTGTTTAATTTTAATACCGATTTAGTTTCAGGATTAACTATTTCAAATAGCTTAAATATAACAGCCGAGTTAAGTTTAGGTGATTACTCTATACTTACAACTAACAATAATTTGACCCTGGTTTCTAATGCTACTTCCGGGACTGCTGTTGTGGCACCTATTGATGAAGATCTTTCTGGTTCTGGTGTTTCACTAGCATCGATTGTTGGCAATGTAACTGTTCAACGTTATTATCCGGCTCATAGAAGATGGCGCCTTATAACTGCACCTGTGCAATCTTCGGGTGCGCCAACTATTAGTGCGGCATGGCAGGAAGGTGGCCAAAGTATTGCTGGTAGTGTGTCTAATCCTAAGCCGGGCTTTGGTACACATATATCTGGTCCTACAACAGGAGCTTTTGTTTCAAGTACGGGCTATGATCAGAGTCCTACCAATAGCCCTTCAATTGGGTATCCTATGACTGCCAATTCCTGGCACGCTCTTCCCAATACGACGTCTACTTCAGTTACGGCTTATCAGGGATATATGTTATTTGTACGTGGTGATAGAAGCTACCCTATTTATACAAGCACTGTAAATACGCTTGCAACGAGTACTATATTACGTACTACCGGCGCATTAAACGTAGGCCAGGTTACTGTACCGGTTAACAGTGGATTTACTATAATAGGAAATCCATATGCCGCTACTATTAATTTTAACAACGTATATGATTTCGATAGTTCGGCTTTAACAAGTAATTCTTTCTCTCTATGGGATCCAAATATTGGGTCAACGGATAATTTATCTACCAATGGAACAGGAGGTTGGGTTACCTTAAGCTGGAATGGTAATGGCTATGATGCTTCACCTAATACTGCTTTATATGATGGATTTGATGTGAGTGGAGATATTCAATCAGGGGCTGCGTTTGCAGTAGATGGTGCAAGATCTGGCTCAGTTGTGATAGATGAAACTGCCAAGGTTAGCGATGAAACTGACGATGAGCTTTTTTTATTTAGGCCTTCTAATAATACTAATACCACATTATCGCAACCTACTGCACCTGCCTCTATATTGCGTACAACATTATATGCAACAGACACGGCACATGTACAAACTTATTTAGCAGATGGCGTTTTAAATGAGTTTGGTAGTAGTTACAGTAATAATGTAAGTTGGAATAAAGATGTAAAAAAACTATTTAATTTAACCGAAAAGATATCTATTTTAAAAGATAGCCAAAACATATCAATTGAAAAAAGTGCTCTTCCTGTGGCTGGAGATACAGTTCATTTAAGTGTAGGTAGTCTAAATGTATCACCATATCAATTGGTAATAGCAACAAAGAATTTTACACGTCCAGATATTAAGGCATTTTTGGTAGATGCATTTGACAGTACTTCAACACCTATACTTTTAGGAGATACATCTGTTAATGTAAACTTTGTGGTAACTACAGTTCCTGGTAGTTATGCAGCCAATCGTTTTAGTATAGTATTTACCGCTACACCTCCCGCTACTGTAACTTATAGCAATGTAACAGCAACGGCGGTGCAAAATAAAAGTATAAATGTACAATGGCAAGTAACTAATCAGACAAATACAAAAGACTATGTAGTTGAAAGATCAATTGATGGAACTCATTTTACAGTTGTAGATACAACAGCTGCAACTCCGACGGATGAATCTAGCTATACATATAATTGGGTAGATGCAAACGCAGTATATGGCACCAATTACTATCGTATTTACACAATAGGAGATAATTTTGCAATACAGGATACATCAAATATTGCAAGCGCTGTTTTAGATGCGGGTATTATTACGCCAGCTGGTGCTGTAGCATCACTTGTAAATGTATATCCAAATCCTGTAACCAATGGTACTGTGAATGTTAATTTAGCTAACCTTCCTACAGGTAATTATGGAATAAAGATAATTAGCGCAACAGGAGATGTTCTATTAAATGAAACTATATATCACGTAACAAATAGTACACCTATCGCTATTCCGTTTGGTCAAAATGTTAGTAAAGGAGTATATATCTTGGAAATCATAGATCCTACTGGTAATAAAACAAAAGTTACGTTTGAGAATTAATAAATAAGATTCAATTTTAATAAAGTATAAAAGCAAAAGGCATCATATTATTGATGCCTTTTGTTTTATATTTTAAGATCGAAATTTATTATTGATTTTCGAACGTAACCTTTGTTTTATTTCCATTAGTATCTATTATTTCCAATATATATACTCCTGCGCTAACGCCTTGCCCAAAAGGAATAGCTATAGGACCATCATTTGCTCCATGATACGTGGTTTCACTTAACAGAACTGCCCCTTCCGTGCTGATTATTTTTATTTTATA
>DATHNB010000136.1:0-4479 GCA_035486495.1 Ferruginibacter sp.
GCAGGGTGTGAAGATCAACGACAAACACTTTGAAGTGATCGTTCACCAGATGATGCAGAAGGTGGCTATTGAAGATGCCGGCGATACCCGTTTCCTTGAAAGGGAAGCAGTTGACAGTTGGGATTTTATGCTCGAAAATGATGACATCTTTGATAAAAAGGTAGTTACCGAACCGGGCGATTCAGCAAGCTTAAAATCAGGCCAGATTGTTTCAGTAAGAAGACTGAGGGACGAAAACTCGATTTTGAAACGTAAAGATTTAAAATTGGTTGAAGTGCGTGATGCCATAGCAGCAACTTCAAGTCCGATACTGCAAGGTATAACCAGGGCTTCATTAGGTACAAAATCATTTATCTCGGCTGCATCGTTCCAGGAAACCACGAAAGTGCTGAACGAAGCAGCAATTGCAGGTAAAAAGGATTTGATGCTTGGATTGAAAGAAAATGTGATCGTAGGGCACCTTATTCCGTCAGGAACTGGTTTGCGTGTATACGAAAATATCCGTGTAGGTTCACAGGAGGAATTTGACCGTCTGATGGCTTCAAAAACAGAAGAAATTGAAGCATAATTAAGTAAATTAATTTAATAAATATCGGCAAAGCCTTCCCTTTCGGAAGGCTTTGCCATTTTAATGAAACCCAATTAAAAAACTAACCAAATATTTACAAAAGCTTTCTTGTTAATGAGCAGGCTTTATTATTTTAGCGCAATGGAAGAACAAAATGAAAATCAGCTGAATATTGAACTTTCTGAAGAAATTGCGGAAGGAATTTATTCAAACCTGGCAATAATTACACATTCAAGTTCGGAATTTGTACTTGATTTTATCAGGGTTATGCCTGGCGTACCAAAAGCCAAAGTTAAATCAAGGATTATTTTAACTCCTGAACATGCCAAAAGGTTATTAACCGCTTTGGAAGATAACTTAGAAAAGTTTGAAACTATAAATGGCCGCATAAAAATACAACAAGACCCATCGGGGTTCCCGATGAATTTTGGCGGGACAATGGGACAGGCATAGTGTTGAAATTCGTAATTTAATAATTTTCGTTTAAGTTTGTTAACATATAAATATAAAATAGATGATTAATTTAAAAGAACCAATTTTATGTTAGTTTAAAAACACTATTTATTATATTGCGCCATTAATTAATCTGCCATCTAAAACATTAATAAATTATACATGAGGAAATCTTTAATAAATAGACTTTACCTATTTGTTTCAGTTTTATTTTTAGCCGTATCAATTGTTTCTTGTGCCACAAATAGAAATGTTGCCTATTTTAAAAATATTCCGGATTCAGCTCAGCTAATAACTATAAACCACGCTAAATATACTGAACCTACTATTCAAACAGATGATATATTAACCATTATTGTACAAACTGTTGACCCGCTTGCAACGGGAACGATTAATGCTGGTAATATTCCCTTAGTGAGTCCCTCTTCAATTAGCTCTTTAAGTCTCTCTGCATCTCAGCAAGCAGTCTCCGGTTATTTAGTTAATAAGGAGGGAAATGTGGAAATTCCGGTACTTGGAAAAATTAAGTTATTAGGCTTAACCACTAATCAGGCTAAAGAAGTAATACGTTTACGCGCAACTGATTTTTTCAAAGATCCAACTGTAATCGTAAGGTATGCAAATTTTAAAATTACTGTGACCGGCGAAGTAGCCAGACCATCTATTTATGTATTCCCAAATGAAAAAGTTACAATTTTGGATGCTTTATCGATTGCAGGCGACTTAACAATATACGGTAAAAGAGATAATATTTTATTATTGAGGGAAAGTAAAGATAATTCGATAACAGAATATCGCATAAACCTTAACAAAACCAATATTTTGAATGCCCCTTATTACTATTTGCAGCAAAACGATTTTATTTATGTAGAACCAAGTAAAGGAAAAGCCGCTGCAAATGATTTGGCTCAGGCCAGGACAGCAACAATTGTTGTTTCGATATTAACGTTGTTAATAGTAATAGCCTCTAGAATTAATTTTTAAACATGGATACGCAGAATTTGCAAGGCAGTACTACTTCGCAAGAAGAGGATAGCTTTGATTTTAAAGATTTATTTAGTAAAATAATATCTAAATGGTACTTATTTTTGATCTCTATAATTATTTGCGGATCAGCAGCTTTTATTTACGCAAGGTATGCAAAACCTGATTATAAAATTAAAAGTAAGTTATTGGTAGATGAGCAGAAAAATAATCCAACTGCTAGTAGTATATCAATAGATTTTTCCAGTTTATTCGATTTGCCCAGCAATGCTCAAAATGAACTTGAAATATTGAATTCCAGGAATTTAATGGAAAGTGTTGTCAAAAAAATGCAACTCAATATCACCGCTTATAAAAAAGGCGCTATTGGCTCCGTTGAACTTTATAAAGACGCACCTTTTACCATTGATATAAAGTATAAGAAAGATACCATATCAACAGTTGATTATGACATTTCAATAACTAACAATAATATACACTTAATAGATAAAGAAAATAATGTAGATCAGAAACTTCATTTCGGGGATACAGTATATCTTTCGCAGTATGATATTGTTTTTAACAGGGTTACAAACATTCCTATTAGTAGTAAGGACTATACATTAACTGTTCAATCTTTTGACAGTAAAGCAGAATCGTTGATGCTAAACGCGTTTGATGCGCAATTAACTGATAAACAAAGTACTACAATAAGTATAACCCTGGATTACCCTAACCCCAAAAAAGGGGAAGATATTTTGGAAACCCTGATGAAGCTTTACCTGGAAAATAATCTCGAGAATAAAGTCCAAATGGCTGATAGTACTATTAAGTTTATTAACCACGAATTGGTCGGCGTTAAAAGGGATTTGTCAACTGTCGAGAAAAATTTAGAAGACTTTAAAAGAAAAAACAACTTAATAGACCCGGATGAACAAAGCAAAGCTTTAGTAAAAACTGCAGCAGATTATAACGCTAATTTAAATACAGCGGAAGTTCAGTTGGTTATTATTAATGACCTTGAGAAAACCATTAAAAATCCTAATAACAAAAGCCTTATTCCAAGTTCACTATCCATTCAGGACCCTGTATTTGGAGAGGCAATTAAACAATATAACTTACTTCTTATTGAACGGGGTAAACAGAATTTATCTAATAAAGATTTAAATCCTATTATCGTTAATCTTGACGAACAAATAAATGATGCACGAGCGAATTTAGTAAAAAGTTTTGATGTATATAAAAAAGGGTTACAGGCCGGCGTCAATGAGTTAAATAAGAAGAATGAATCGGTTTTACAGGAATTTAAAGGGATACCATCGGTTGAAACTACTTTTCTTGACTATTCGCGTGAACAAGGATTAGAACAACAACTTTATTTGTTTTTGTTACAAAAAAGAGAAGAAACTGCAATCTCGAAAACATCCACTGTATCAACATCCAGGATTATTGATGATGCTAAAAGTGATCAGTTACCAAGTAAACCTAACAAAAGGTTAATTTATTTGTTAGGCGTGGCGATTGGCTTTATTTTGCCGCTATTATTAATATATTTAAGGGAAAGCCTGAATATAAAAATTATCTCAAAACTCGACGTTGAAAAAGCAACAAAAATCCCGATAGTTGGTGAAATTGGCAATAATATAACCGAAACACCGTTGATCTTTGAAAAAGAAACAAGGTCAGTATTATCTGAGCAATTTAGGAGCTTAAGAACAAATTTGCAATTTTTGTTACTTAGCAGTAAGCCACAGGTGATAATGATTACTTCCAGTATGAGTGGTGAGGGTAAATCATTTATATCATTAAATTTAGGATGCTCCCTAGCAATTACAGGTAAAAAGGTTGTTTTTTTAGAGTTAGACTTGCGTAAACCTAAACTATCCGCGAACTTAGGACTTGACAGTAATAACGGGTTCTCAAATTTTGTTGTTTCAGATAGTATGGATATCAAGCCTTTTTTGAAAAAGGTATCTTTTAATCCAAATTGTTATATGTTTTCTGCAGGTTCAATACCTCCTAATCCTTCTGAACTTTTGTTAAGCCCTAAGTTAGGAGCGCTTGTTGAAGAACTAAAAAAACAGTTCGATTTTATAGTAATTGATAGTGCCCCGGTTGGATTGGTTTCTGATGCATTACAAATAGAAAAATATGTTGACGTGGTATTATACGTTGTGAGGCAAAATTATACTTATAAAACTCAGTTGGATATTGTTAATGATTTGGTAAAAACAGAAAAATTCAGGAAAATTTATCTTATTGTTAATGACATTGTATCAAGAAAAGCCGGATATTATGGATATGGATACGGGTACGGATACGGATACGGGTATGGATATGGATATGGGTACAGCGAAGATAAGAAAGAAAAACAATCCAGATTATCATCCATTTTTAAAAGAAGAAGTTAATTTTAAATAATTAAAATTTTAGCTTTGCTATAGTGCGTATAGCCACAATTCATTTGAAACTGATGTAATTTATAAATCAATAAT
>DATHNB010000137.1:0-21168 GCA_035486495.1 Ferruginibacter sp.
TAAAGCCAATCATTATATAATATAATCTAACGCTTATGAACAAGCGCTTTAAGATATAATACGATTACGTATTTCTAACAATTAGATACCTATTTTAATTAAGAATGTCCGGAACCCAATACCTTTCTAATATATAAATCATCTTATAATTATAATTTAAAAGAACAGATTTTTAATTAGCTCTAAGGAAATAAATAAAAAAAGGGAATTGAAACGATGTTTCAATTCCCTTTTTTTATCAACAGATAATTTATTATCTCTACAAACTATTTTTTGATCGACTTTTATTCAATCAAATATTTTTTATTCCAAATTGTATTTTCGCCCTGTATGCGAATAAAATAAAAGCCACTGCTTAACGAAGGTAATGTCACTTGTTGCGATCTTTCAACATTATAATAATGTTGCGTTGCTATAATTTTTCCGTTCGCATCAATTACATTCAATATTATATTACCAGGGAGAGAATCAAACAACAAAATTATAGTAGATGCTTTTCCACTAGCGCCCGGATTAGGATACAATGTTACATCATTAGGACTTTCATTGATCGTTTTCTCTGTTGGATCAACATATGCGGCACGTGATTGTGTTGAAGTGCAACTTCCTATTAATGCCCAGGCATCGCTCCAGTTGGTTCCTGTGCCCGGTGCATAAGCAGATGGCGCAATAGAACACCAACCCGAATAAGGCCATGGTTTACATTGATATTGATTACCGTCATTTTTAACGATGCTACCCGGCCCATAATTACCACCGGTAGAAACGTATTGAGGTATGGTAGCACAATCATCAGTACCAGTTGCTGTATCAACAGTAATAACAATTGCTGCTGATGTTGCTGTTCCACCAGAATTATCAGTTGCTTTAGCAGTCAAGGTATAAGTTCCTACTGAAACATTATTCCAACTAAAATTATATGGAGCTGATGTTACTGTACCTAACAATGTTGAGCCATTATAGAAATCAACCTTACTAACTGTTCCATCTGCGTCTGCTGCTGTTGCAGCAATAACAACCATAGCCGGAGATGTATATGTTGCATTGTTAGCAGGTGTTGTGATGGAAATCGTTGGGTTAATATTGTTAGCCGGAGTTACTGTTACCATTACTGAAGCAGAAGTTGTGGTACCACCAGCATTATCAGTTGCTTTTGCCGTCAGTGTGTAAGTACCTGCGGCAACATTACTCCAATTAAAACTATATGGACTTGATGTAACAGTACCTAATAATGTTGACCCGTTATAAAAATCAACTTTAGTAACTGTGCCGTCAGCATCTGCAGCAGTTACAGCAATAACAATATTTGCTGGTGCCGTAAAGCTTGTATTATTAGCAGGAGAATTAATAGATACTGTTGGATCAATATTAACTGTGCCTCCGCCGCAAGGACCATTCAGTGCCCAGGCATCATACGGACCACTGTTCAAAATAGGATCTTCATCTTGCGACCACCATTTTGCTGTATATTGATTTCCATCTCTTGAAACTACCGATGATCCTACATACTGTGTTGCAGCGTTCCATGCTGGTATTGTGCAAGTTCCTGAAGCTGCAATAACTATGGTTAACGTACTACTTGCCGTACCGCCTGTATTCGTTGCTTTTATTGTATCAACAAAAGTTCCGGATACTGTTGGAGTACCACTTATTATTGCACCGGACAATGTTAAACCTGCAGGTAAAACTCCTGTGACTACATAACTTGTTGGGTTATTCGTTGCCGTTATGTTGTAACTAAAAGCTGTACCAACTGTACCGCTTGCAGTTGGAGCACTGGTAATCACAGGTTTATTATTTTGCAAGATTGTTATCGTTAATATTTGCGCACCTGTTCCGCTAACGTTCGTAGCTTTTATTGTATCTGTATATGTTCCAGCAGTTGTTGGTGTGCCACTTATTACACTATTTGAGAAAATTAAACCCGCTGGTAATGCCCCTCCGATAGAATAACTTGTTGGGCTGTTCGTCGCCGTTATACTATAACTAAATGCTGTTCCAACAGTTCCACTTGCTGTTGGTGAACTTGATATTACCGGCACATTTGGTACTGCAGGAACAATGGTTATTGTTACTGCTTTGGTTCCCGTTCCACCTGTATTGATTGCACTTACTGTAACAGTAGACGTTGCGGCGGTTGTTGGTGTACCACTGATAACCCCGGTTGATGTATTAACAGTTAATCCTGCAGGCAATGCTGTTGTTGTATAACTCGTTGGGGTATTCGTTGCCGTTATACTATAGCTAAATGCTGTTCCAACAGTTCCACTTGCTGTTGATGGACTGGATACCACAGGTGGTTGCGTAACTGTAGTAGCACCAAATATTGTCTGGAAATTTTCGGCATAGGTATCATTACTACAGACCTTATCCCAATTAATAGACCAATCCATCATGCCCGCTAATGATGGATAACCACCGGCTTGTTGCAAAGTATATGAACCCGGTTTAGGGCCCTTGCCTAGCAGGTAATTGATTGCCATTCTTACTGTTGCCGTATCTGTAAAACCGCCGCCAGCAGCACCTGCACAAGCTGGCAAGCCAACAGCAACCTTACTTGCCGGCAATCCTGCAAACATACCACCAGCTGTATTAAATCCTTGTATAACAGCTTCTGTTTCTGCCACTATAAAATCTGCAGTGGCTTCTGAATATATTTTACCATCAATACCAAACATAGTACCTGTATTGTATAATTGTACCTGCAAAACATCTAAAGAATCCCGCAAGGCATTAATAACAGGTAATTGCGAACCCCAGATTCCGCCATAAGCAGACATCCCCCCTTGCACATCGGCAGTTTCAGGAGCCATTGTTAATAGCATTTTTTTATTGTGTGCTACACGATAATCCTGCATCACCTGTTTTAAACCTGCTATAAGATTTATAACCGGTGCGTCTACAGGTGCAGCAATTGTACCTCCGGATATAGAAAGTGAGGTTCCTTCAAAATCAATATCAACGCCATCAAAACCATATGTATTCAAAACACTATCGAGTGAACTAATAAAAATATTTCTTTGTGCTACAGTCTGTATTGAGACTGGATCACTTTCCCCCCCTATACTTACAATTACTTTTCTTCCCTGACTTTGTAAAGTTTGAATCTGGCTAATAAATGCAGCCGGCGTACCAGAAATTGGAGTATATCCAATTTGATACAGCGTTCCATTAATAGGAACAGCGAAAGCAACAACCACATTATTGTAACGGGAATCAACCTGATCAAGTTGTATATAGGGACTACTCGCATCATCCCAATCTTGCCAGTATCCTAGTAATGCCGGCTTAGCAACTGTTTGAGCACTCGCTTGTTGAATGAACATGGAAATGATCCATATTGACATAAATAGTAGCAATCGTTTCATTTTTTTTAGCTTTTTAATTTTTTAGTGTAATAAAATGCAATCGTTTTTGTTCAGTATATAAAAGAGAATAAATACACGTTGTAAAATATAATCAATCGCCACGTGCAACTAATAATAGCTACATCATCATCACATTAGCTAATTTATCTAGCATAGTAAATGCCATTGCTAATAGATTGCAATTAGTTTATTATAAAGAATTTGAGATTTAAAGGCTATCAATCAATACTAGTATTGTTAAGCCTGGTCTAGTGTTAGTAAGCTGTATAATTAGGGAGGTGCTAAGCAATCGCGGTCAAATATATATAAATTATTTTATCAAAATAATTATTCCTGCATGTAAAAATTTACATAATAGCTCTATTTCTGTTATTACATATATAAAAGTACCCATATTATATAGTTGCGTCGCTATAAAAATAAAGCCCCAAACTAATGGGGCCATATTCTTAAACGTTATATTTTTTCATCAACATTTTCGGGATGTTTGGTATCTACTCTTCTATATGCCCACGCAAATATCAGAGGAAATACCAATAAAGAAAAAACCATCGCACATAAAATTCCTCCGATAACAACTCTTGCTAATGGCCTGGAACTTTCAGATCCTATGCCATGTGAAATAGCAGCAGGGAACAATCCTATCGCAGCCATGAGAGCCGTCATCATTACTGGTCGTATTCTCGAATTCACACCAAGCCGAATGGAAGTGTATAACGATTGTGTTTGCCCTTTTACTTTTTCCATATTTTGTTTAAACATCGTTATTAGTAATACACCATCCTGTATACAAATACCAAACAAAGCGATGAAACCAATACCTGATGATATACTAAAATTTGTATTTGTTATATGCAATGCAAATATTCCTCCCACAATAGCAAATGGTACATTAAGGAACACAAGACCGGCATCTTTAAAATTACCAAACATAACAAATAGCAATAAGAAGATCAATAGTAAACTGATAGGTACTACTTGTTCCAAACGTTTAGTTGCCCTTTGTTCATTTTCAAAGTCACCTTGCCAGATCATGTTGTATCCTCTTTTTAATTTGATGAGTTTATTTACTTTTTCCTGTGCTTCCTGAATTGTACTTCCCATATCACGACCACGAACAGAGAATTTTAATGCTGCATAACGTTCATTATCATCTCTAAAGATCAAACAAGGCCCTGTTTTTGTTGTGATAGTTGCCAATTCTTTCACAGGAACTTTTGATCCATTCTGCGTAGGCACCATAAGATTTCCAATATCATCTAAGGTTTTACGATATTGTTCAGGAAACCTTATACGAATATCAAATTGCTTAGCTCCTTCGTACAAAGTACTGGCAGCCTTTCCTCCAATAGCCATTTCAATAACAGCATTTGCATCGGCTGTGGCCACTCCGTAAAGTGCCATCTTTCCTTGATCCAGATCAATATCCAGTTCAGGTTGACCTATATTTCTAATAACGCCAAGATCTTCTATTCCACGAACATTTTTTAATACATTGGATATATCTGTAACAGCACCTTCCATATAATTTAGTGAGTCACCAAATACTTTAACACAAATAGATCCTTTTACACCTGATACAGCTTCTTCAATATTATCAGAGATCGGTTGTGAGAAATTGAGATCTACTCCAGGTATAACAGATAATTTTTTATTCATGCTATCTATCAGTTCATCTTTGGAAATACGAGGATTCCAATCTTCTTCAGGATATAAAACAACATCAAATTCATTATTATAAAATCCGGCAACGTCTGTTCCATCATCAGGTCTTCCTGTTTGCGATACTGCATTTTTTACTTGCGGAAAAGTCATCAGGGTAGCTCTTATCTGGCGAGAGATCTCAACAGATTTATTAAGCGAAATACTATACGGTGTTTGTGCTCTTAACCAAATAGCTCCTTCATTTAGTTCCGGTAAAAACTCAGTACCTAAAAATTTGAATGAATATATCCCCAATACCATTACCACAAATGAAGTAATAATTACAATTCGTTTATGACGGTATGTAAAACGAAATCCTTTTAGCATGATACCCGTTAAATGATGAACGAAAGGATTATGTTTTTCGTGCACATCTTTTCTAAGTAGCATATTTATCAATACAGGCACTAATGTTAGCGTTGTAATTAAAGCGCCTAATAATGCAAACCCTAGAGTGTAGGCCAAAGGAGAAAACATTTTCCCTTCAACTTTTTGGAAAGCAAATATGGGCAGTAAGCCAGTAATGATTATCAACTTAGCAAAGAAAATTGCTTTGCCTAACTGAGCGCCATTCTTTTTTATTAATCCCATTTTGGCGATCTTATTAAATCTATCCATTCCTACTTCCACCGCCTTATGATCGAGAATAACAAATAATCCTTCTACCATTACAACGGCTCCATCTATTATGATTCCAAAATCAACTGCCCCTAAAGACAACAAGTTTGCAGACATCCCCATTATATGAAGACATATAAAAGCAAACAAAAGTGATAGCGGAATAATAATAGAAACAATAAGCGTTGTGCGCCAGTTAAACATAAACAAGGACACGAGCAATGTTACCAACAATATGCCTTCGATGAGATTGTGCAACACTGTGTGCGTAGCATAATGGATCAGATCTTCCCTATCATAATAAGGAACAATTTTTATATCCTCAGGTAGAATCTGGTTGTTTAATTTATCGATCTTAGCTTTTACAGCCTGTACTACATCTGTTGGATTTTCTCCTTTACGCATTACAACAATTGCTTCAACGGCATCCGCTTCGTCTGTTACAATTCTTTTACCTGAAGAATCTATTATTGCATCCGATCTTCCTACATGTCCTAAACGAGGCACATTAGATATTTCTACATCGGCAACATCTTTTACCAAAATGGGTATCCCATTCAAATTAGTAACAATAATATTTTTAATTTCATTGATATCATTCAGTAAACCAATGCCTCGAACAACATACGCCTGATTATTTTTATCAATAACATCCCCTCCTATATTAATATTACTTTTAGTTACGGCAGAATAAACATCTAATGGCGTGATACCAACATTGGTTAGTTTACCCGGGTTTACCCGTATCTCATACGTTTTTATTTCGCCGCCAAATGCGGTTATATCTCCCACTCCAGGAACAGATCTTAGCTGCCTGTCTATCACCCAATCCTGCCAGGTTTTTAATTCCCTTACATCTCTCCTGTTGCTTCTTAATGAATATCGAAATATTTCTCCTGTAGGACCCGTTGGTGGCTGTACAGACATGGATGCACCGTCAGGTAGATTTGCATTGGCTAATAAATTATTTACCTGTATGCGCGCCTGATCATCAGTAACATTATCATCAAAAATCAATTTTACGTAAGAGAGACCGAAGATACTTGTAGAGCGAAGACTACTTTTCTTCTGAACAGGATTCATCGCGATCTCGATTGGGATAGTAACAAACTTTTCTACTTCCTCTGCGCTTCTGCCGGGCCATTGGGTAATAATACTTATCTCGGTATTTGTTACATCCGGGAAAGCCTCGATGGGCATATTTTTAAAAGTAATGATCCCCGCAATCAAAAGCAACAACGTGCAGAATAATATAAAATGTTTGTTCTTTAATGAGAACCCTATTATTCTCCCTATGACTTTGTTCATTTTTTATTTTTAATAGATGCTATTTTTAATTTTATTTATTTGCCTACCAGACATAGTAATACTACTATACTTAATTTCATTATTATCAAGTGGCTATTCGACAATGATGAAATGAATACATGCTACAGAATTTAATCTGTACCCGTCTATAATTTTTGTTTAAGAGTAAGTAATTACCACACCGTTTAGCATTGCGCAATATCAAACCTCTTATATTTATCTTCTGTAAAGAAGACTGATATTGACTTATCTACATTACTTAAAAAAGTGTAATTACAATAACTAATTCATTAATAGATTATTTTACTTTGAGGGAGCAAAGCTATTTTTAATGAATCTCATTAGTAGTTAAGCAGTCATTAACGCATTGTTATTAGGCTGTTAAGAGATATAGTGTAGTTTTTATTCTACTTATTAGCGTCTATTATATGTCGTTATAAATAAGTTAGGATAAATAAATACAACTTGAATACTACAACAATTTAGCTATTATTAAATAGCTTTAGCAAGAGGAAAATCTATAGGAATTTTTGTTAACCGATAAACGTAGTTGGTAAAACTCATAATATTTATCAATGTCATAAGATCAATAAGTACAGCCATATTATACCCTGTTTCAAAAAAAGTATTTAATAATTCTTCTTTTACATCTCCTTTGTTTTCAATGACAGATTGAATGATATTAAAAATTATTTGCCATTTTATTTCGTGAAATTTTCCTACCCGAAGCTGCAAGGTTTCTTCTTCCGTCCAACCAAATTTTATTGCACTTAATGTGTGAGATGAAAGACAATACTCGCATCCGTTCAACTGCGATACGATCAGAAAAATAGCTTCTCTTTCCTTGCCATGAAATGAACTCTTTACCTGTGCCTGAACAAATGCCATGTAAGAAGATAGCGCATTGGCAGAGTAACCAATCGTTGCATAAAGATTAGGCACTTTTCCCGTTGCTGTTTTTAGTTTATCAAAAATAGTTTGTGCTTCAGCAGAAACTTCTTCGTAGGCAGGTACATTAATTTTCATCTTAAAAAATTTATCATTAAAATTTTCCGTTACCATTTTTCTATTCTCAACTTTCAACAATATCTCCTTTTGCTCCTTTTGCAGTAAGTCCTTTTCTATCTGTAATTTTTCCTTTAGCAATCTGAACAGCTATCCCCTTTTTTGATATGGCAGAAATATTATTTAATGGTGTTTGTCCATCATTGCTAACAGCTATTGCGATTGAATTTTCTCCGTTAGCTACTATATCACCTTTAATATTTAACGCATGAACAATTCCGCCTTCTACATTATAGGAATGCACATTATTTCCCTGAGTAATAATACCACCTGAAATTGTTAATTGACCGATCTCGCCACCGGGCTTAACACTAATAGCATCTGCAGGCAGCGTCATAATTACGCCTTTAACAAGCGTTTGTCCTACTGAGCCATTAGTAATAACTCCGTTCTTTACTTCAATGCTGCCAACAGGCTTACTATATTGCATTCCAATGGAACCGTTCCCGTGAGTGATAATAGAATGAAAAGTTGCTTTTTTTACTGTGCCGTCATACTGATTAAATCCTCGTGCTCCCGGACCAAATGTTTCAATTTTATCTTTGGTTTCAAATTCATCCACAGTACCAAAATTCACAAAACCGATACCACTTGGTCCGTAAGACGTGATAGGTTTTTCCGCTATCCATTTTTCTACATATCCCCAGGTATCTAATACCATATCGTTCACGCCATAAGTAGTTACCGAACCATTATGCGTTAGGTTTTTTATTTTAGTTCCGTAAACAATAAAAACACCGGCTGTGATCATATCCGGTTGCCCATAAGGTAACATTCCGTTTGAATGAATATCTCCTGTTGTGATGGTATCTGCAATTACCCAACCACCATTGTCACCAAATCCACAAATAAATAAGCCGGCCCCGATCACAGGAGCACCCTTTCTTCCTAAACTAATATTAGTTAAAGTTATATTGATAACACTATCCGGATCACTGTTATAATTATAAACAGTAAAGGCTCCCTGGTAAACATTCACTCCATATTTCTGTGGCTGCTCGGAATACCTGCGCGCATCACAAGCAACAATATCAATATTATCTGCAACCAATTTTGTTTTATTTGTTCCTGCTCTCGTCAATATTTGAACTTGTCCTGTAATGGTCAAATTTTTTAAAGATAGAATTCCCAAATCAGGATAGTTGCTTAACGTATAAACTGCTCTATTGTTGGGATTGGCCTGAATGGTTAGGTTAGCAACTTCATTATTAGCAGTTAGTCCGATACCATCGCCATTATTAAAACTGATGATACAGCTTTCTTTATTTACACCTGTAAGACTAAATCCAACTGGTAATGTAATTGAATATGGACAAAGGATAGAAGTTTGTAATTCTAAATTTGCCGGCACATTATTGTTTAATGCTGCCATCAAATCGGTTAATGAATTAATTACTGTTTTCATAATCTTTACTTATTTAAAAGTGAGTAGTATTGGAAGATGCTTTAACCCTAAGATAGAATAATTTTTTCTTCTAAAAACACATACAAATCTGCTACAAAGATCGTAATAAAAAAGCCTCTTATAGAAAGAGGCTTTTTTATTATAATGTTACTAAAATTTCTAGAGTGACTATTAAGCCAGGCTTTTAACGCTTGCCTCATGAGCTATTGTTTTTCCCGGTGCAACATCAAATGAGTGTCCTGATATAACAAATGTATGACTAGATTTATTAGCCGCATCAGCAATAACGTCAACTTTATTTTGCGTGATCGTCACATTGAATCTATCACCTTTATAGATCATATTGAATTGCAGGCTGTTCCACTTTTTATATAATCTTGGATTGATCACAACATGTTTAGCTGTTGATTGAACACCACCAAAACCAAATACAGCCGTCATCCACGCACCACCGTTTGCCGCAGGATGTGAACCGCCCATAAATATAGTTCCTACATATACTTTATACTTTGCTTCGATATCAACCTTAGCTGTTTTCAAAAAGTAATCGTACGCAAAATCAGTGTTGCCGAACTCTGCGGCAACCATTGCATAAGCACAAGCACTTAAACTTGAACCATGTTCTGTGCGTGGCTCGTAATATTCCCAGTTTGCTTTTTTAATTTCTTTTGAATAACGGTCCTTAAACATATTCAACATCATCACTACATCAGCCTGCTTAATTATTTTTGTTGGAACAGCTAATCCCTGACCTGCGCCCAAATATTCATTCGGATGGATCATCTGCGCTTTCAGTTCTTTAATACTTGTATCTTTTAATTTAAAGTAAGCATCAAATTGTTCAATAACGCCTGATGCATTGGGTTGAGGAACGTATAATAGTTTTTCAGCTTCGACAAATAAAGGCAATTCTTTTTCGATATTGATCTTCTTAACCAATGTTGCAAATGCTGCAGGATGTTTTTCTTTCAAATAATTCACTGTTGCATTTGCAATTTCAAACGTGGCTTTTGTAACCATGTTTGTAAAGGCATTATTGTTTACACGCTCATGATATTCATCAGGCCCGATCACATCAAGAATTTCGTATTGATTTTTATCTTTCTTAAAGTAAGCATAAGAGAAATAGAAACGTGCACATTCTAAAATAACTTCAGCGCCACCTTCTAATAATAAAGAATCATCGCCTGTTAATTTAAAATATTCCCACATTGCAATTGCAACATCTCCGCTGATATGAACTTGTTTATCTCTAAAGTGTGTACGAAGATCTCTTCCTGTATTAGGATCACCGATATTAAAATACGTACACGCGTCATCACCATCATCCTGACTTTCCCATGCATAAAATGCACCATCAAATCCGATGCTTTCTGTTTTTGCTTTTCTGCGTGCACCATCCAATGTTTTAATTCTGTAGCGCATCAGCTCTACAGCTTTTTCAGGATAAGTATACAGGAAGAAAGGGAACATGAACATTTCTGTATCCCAGAAAATTGCTCCTTTATAAACCTGGCCGGATAATGCCCTTGCAGGAATTGAGTTGGCACTCCCATTTACAGGAGCCACAATCAATAATTGAAATATGCTATAACGCAAAGCTTGTTGCGCTTCATCATCGCCATCTATTTTCACATCGCAGTACGCCCATTTCTTGGCCCACTCAGCGTTATGATTGCTTAAACATTTTTCATATCCTGCATTCTTCGCTTCTGTTACAGATTTAACAGCCGCTTCATTTACAGAAGCAACATGATCGTTTTCGGTATAGACTGCAAAGTATTTATAGAAAGTATATGTTTTACCTGCTTCAGTATCTAATTCAATTACACTTAGGTTTCTGTTATCTTTTACTTCATGCATTGCTTTACCAAAAGATGCATCAACGATTTCTGCGACAGCAACTTTCTTTCCTAATTCATTGGTAACAGCATGCACTAATAATGCACCTTCATTTTGTTCAAGTTTCAGGTTTACTAAATGTTTACCATTCAGATCCCAGATATTACAATCGATACCTGTGCTGATCTTTACTTTAGCAGCTTTATCCGTTGTCAAACTGAATTTGATCACACCTAAGTTTGGTTTATCCGCACTTAAGAATCTTGTTGAATTAACTGTAACAGTTTTTCCGTTTATTTCGTAAGTTGTTTCACGATTGAAAACTGCATTCTCTAAATTTAAAATTTGAGCATGTTTTTTTACTGTTGATGTTAGCGCAGAAATTTCGTTACCATCAACCGCTAGTTTGGTGTATCCTCCGTTAGGAGCATTTACCGGCTCGCGCCATGAATCACCAACGCGATCGAAGATACCCGCGATCGTTATCCCAACTAATTCATCAGGACCAAATTCATCAAAAGTTCCACGGTATCCCATGTACCCGTTTGCGATCTGGTAAACATTACCCATACGCATGATACTTTCTTTCTCATTTATGAAGCTATCAGTACTTACTTTCCAAAGATTTGTCATGTTTTATTTATTATGCTTTATCGTAATTATCTTTTACAAATAGAGTAAGGATACCGGCAGCGATCATTGCTATACCACCTAAAACGATGATGTAAATAGCCTGATCATGAAATACTTTTTTAACCAGTAATCCTAAAATAGCAGAAGCTACAATTTGCGGTATCACAATAAAAATATTGAAGATACCCATGTAAATACCCATTTTATTTTGTGGCAATGCCCCCGCAAGAATTGCGTAAGGGATCGTTAATAAACTTGCCCAGGCAATACCTATCCCCACCATTGAAATGATCAACATATTAGGATCGTGAAATGTAAACCAGGATATCAAACCAAGTCCGCCAACGATCAAACAAATAGTATGTGTTAAAATGCGACCAAACTTTTTTGCTAACCATGGAAGTGAAAATGCTATCAATGCAGCAACACCGTTGTAAACAGACATCAATACACCAACCCAGTCAGCGCCTTTGTTGTACTCAGCCGATGTAGGATCTGAACTATGAAAATGATAGGCTGTTATAGCAGGCGTACAATAAATGAACATCGCAAAAAGACCAAACCAGGTTAACATTTGTACCCATGATAATTTTATCATGATCTCAGGCATATTCTTCATATCATAAATGATCTCAACAGTATCATCAACTTTGCCGGCAGCGAAACGTTTTGCAACGATCATGTGTAAAATACCATACACGATAAACACAGAAGTAAGGATATACAATCCAAGGTACAGATCAAATGCATAGGTAACGATACTCAATACAACACCTGCACCAATAAGTAATAACCCTTGCTTATTGTATTTTTTTACATCTATATTAAGAACGGCTTTTTCTTTTAGCTTATCATTTTCACTCTGACTGTTAAATGCTGCCATTTCCTCAGGTGAATATTCTTTAGTGCGAAAGGTTGTCCAAAGAACAGATAATAAGAAAACGATACCACCTAAATAGAATGACCATTTTACTGTATCAGGTATTACACCCGGAGCAGCCGTAGCTTTAATGCCCCAGGATTGTGGCAACCAGTTAGCCAACATATAAGGTAAAGAAGAAGCGATAACAGAACTGATACCGATAAAGAAAGTCTGTACCGCAAAGCCTTGTGTTTGTTGCTCCTCAGGAGACATATCACCGATGAAGGCCCTGAATGGCTGCATAGACATATTGATAGAACCATCCATGATCCACATCATACCTGCTGCTACCCAAAGTGCGGGAGAATTAGGCATTGCTAATAATGATAAAGAAGCCAATACTGCACCTATTAAAAAATAAGGTTTTCTACGACCTAATCTGTTCCATGTTTTATCACTCGCATGACCAACGATCGGATGAACGATCAAACCTGTAATAGGCCCAGCGATCCAAAGAATAGGAATTTTATCAAGATCAGCTCCAAGTGTTTGGAAGATACGACTCACGTTTGCATTCTGCAACGCAAATCCAAATTGAATTCCGAAATATCCAAAACTCATGTTCCATAGTTGCCAGAAACTTAATAAGGGCTTTTTTTTCATATCGCTGTTTTAGTGTTAGATTAAAATTTATATGTACAATCGTTATTTTTTGTTTTGTTTTTCTACAAGAAATCTATCCATTTCTTCTATCGTTATTTCTGACAAATCTTCTACCACAACATCTGCTCCATTGCTTTTTAATTCATGCGCATTGTCTTCTCTTGCTACGCCCAGCACTAAACCAAAATTTCCTTTTGCACCAGCCTGAACGCCTGACACAGCATCTTCCACAACGATTGCACGACTATATTTTACGCCCAAATTATCTGCAGCTGTTGTAAAAATATCCGGCTCCGGTTTTCCTTTCAATCCAATTTTTGCAGAAACAACCCCATCAACCTGTGTTTCAAACAGATCAGCTATTCCTGCTTTTCCAAGAATAACATCACAATTTTTGCTTGATGTTGCAACACCAACCTTAACACCTCTTGCCAATAATTCTTTTATCATTTTTATTGTAGAATCATAAAGGCCCACTCCGTCCTCTTCCAACACTTTGTTGAAGAATTCATTTTTTCTGTTCCCTAATCCGCAGGCAGTTTCTTTTTTAGGTTCGTCATTAGCATCACCAAAAGGAATATTGATCCCTCTGGATTTTAAAAAGCGTTCTACACCCTGATATCTTGGGCGACCATCCACATAAGGCAGATAATCATTTGTATGTGTAAATTCTTTGAAAGGCTCGTTGTATGTTTTTTCTCTAAAACGAAGATATTCGTCAAACATATTTTTCCATGCATTTGAATGCACCACAGCTGTTTTGGTAATTACACCATCCATATCAAAAATTACCGCATCAAAATTCAACATATTGTCATTATTATTTTAGAGCAACCAGTATACTTCGCAGAATTCATGATTAAGTTAATTAAACGATGGCTTCAGTAGTAAATTTAGTACTAGTTAGAGTTTTAAAAAATGTCGTCAAAAATACAATTGTAATCTCACATTACAACTTTCGGCCTTTAAAAATATACAAAGCCCTATCTCCCTTAAAATGAGCCCTTTACGAGAATATTTGTTTTATAAAATAGATGAATATCAATATAATTCTAAAAACAAGAATTAAATTGCAGGCTCCATTATGATCAAAAATATTTCATCTTTTGTCAAAAACAAGCCTGTACTGGCTGTTGGATTTCTTTTTTGCACTACCAGCCTTTTATTTGGTATATGGGTAGCCGCTATTCCCGGTATCAAATACAGACTAGGTTTTACAGATGGCAGCCTGGGACTTTCATTATTACTATCTCCATTAGGAGCCATAACCGGTATGTTGCTTTCTGCAAAAGTATTTAGTAAAGTACCTGTGGGTAAATGGATGTATGGCGGTTTTATTGTTTTATGCTTTCTTGTAATACTGCAGATAAATGCCATGAACCGACCTTTATTCTGGCTCTCATTATATCTTTTTGGCATCGTTAGTTTTTTGAATGGTGTGGCCGTTAACGCAACGGTAAATATGATGGAAAAAAAATTCGACAAATTATTTATGGCTACCTGTCATGGAATGTATAGTCTTGGTGGTACAGTAAGTGCCGGCCTTGCTGTAGCATTTTTTGCATTGTATATTTCTTCAGGTATTCAAATAGTTATTATTTCAGCGGCGATCATTTTAGTTATTTTTTTTAATAGAAATTTATTGCTTGATAACAAGGATATCATCCATTCAGGAGAACGACTTAAGTTTCCTTCGCTTCCAATACTCGGATTGTCATTTATCTGCATGGTAAGTTTTATGGCAGAAGGATGTGTGGCGGATTGGAGCGCTATTTATTTTAAAGAAGTCTTACATTCTCCCAAAGCATTTATAAGTTTAGGTTATGCAGGATTTTCTGCGGCCATGACGATCGGCCGGTTAAATGGCGATGCACTTCTTTCAAAGATCGGAAGCAAAAAAATTGTGATCGCAGGAAGCTTACTTGCAGCCACCGGATTTTTAACTGTTGTATTGGCACCGATTGTACTAGTTGCCATTGCGGGTTATGTTATGATAGGATTTGGATGTTGTTGCATTGTACCTGTATTATTCAGAGCATCAGGCAATATACCGGGCGTTAGTTCCGTAGAAGGTTTTGCAATGGTAACTACCGGCGGATTGATCGGCTTTCTTACAGGGCCATCCATTATTGGTTTTATTTCTGAAAAAGCCGGTCTTTCAAAAGCATTATCATTGTTGATCTTTATGACGATAATGGCAGCAATAGTGGCATGGCAGAATAAATTTATCTCAAATAAAAAAACTGCCCCTGACAATAACTTTATTGAGGTACAATAAGGATAAAATAAGCTTTTAGAAACTGCCATGCAACAATACCTCTGACTTCACCAACTGCGATAGTTACGAGTGGTACTTATTATGTTGAATGCACAACTTCTCTTGGTTGTAGTGCTATCGATCCAATAATAGTGTCGGTTTCCAATAATTGTAGAACTGCGGAGCCTGTATCCATATATCCAGATCCCGCTAACCAAACTCTTACTATCAGCTTTAACGCAAATGAAACAGGAGATGGATATTTTGAATTAATAAATGATAAGGGACAAGTTGTAATTAAGATGTCAATTATTTATTCACCTTCAATCACTGTTAATATTGCGTCTATGCCTGAGGGTAAGTACTATTATGTGATCAGAAAATCTAATGGACAAAAATTAAAGGCAGGCGGAATAATCATTATTCATTAATAAGAACAGCTCATTTCTTTTTAGTTTTTATTTCCTTAGGATCGTCATTGTTTTGTGTACACTTAAAAACTATCGTTGCTGATCTCTTGCTTATAATAATTGCAGGATGATCATCATTAGTAGTATATCCATCGGGTATTTTCTTTCGGGCCTTCTTTATATCCGATAATGAAAGAACTTTCTTTTTGATTTTTATTTCAACCATTATATGGCACTCTCTCATAAGATTAGGTTTGACAAATTATATCATTTTATCTGGCAATAAAAGAGAGCCATAGTGTAAACTATGACCCCTCAAAACAAACATCCATAAATATTATCGAACACGATATTAGTATATCTTTCAACCCTTTTCGCTTCATAGCTTTTAATTAATACAAGTATAATATTGAACATACCTTAACATCATGTTTGTAGCATAAAAAGACTGCCAATTAAAAGTTCTAACCGTAAATCTCGCTATAATCTCCATTTTGTTTACCTGAAATCATAAGGTAAAATAATAGCAAAAAAGGATTGGCTATCATTAATAACCTCCTCCAAAAACCAACGCTATCAAGGATTTAGCTAATTAATTAGCCAGTTTGACCTAATAAAAGCACGTCTAAGTTGGTTGTGAAACCATACAATTGCGATCTATCTTTGGGGTAGAAATGAAAAACGCAAGTAACAATCATTTTTATTAAAACCTATAAAACATACAAACATGGAAGCATTACAACCTAGACAAAAAGCAACAGAAATATGGCACACTTTCTTTAAGAAAGATGTTCATAGTTTTTTCTCTGCTAAGGATGATACCTTAACGTTGGTAGATACCTACATTAATGAATCTAAATTTGGTAACCATTTGGAAGCGGTTACATATTGGGAAAAAGTTAAGACAGAAGTAAAAGATCTGTAACCCAAAAAGGAAGTGGTAATTTTTTATGTTAGCGAAGAAGATCTTCGCGCATAGAAGCCACTATTTACTCTATCATTTTTATCGTATCATACCTGCTAAGGCTGCTAAATGCAGCCTTTTTTATTGCATCTAAGTAAGTGTTCCAGAATATCCACTTTTTTTGTTTTTATTATATTCGTCGTATTAAATAAAAAAATTATACTTTTGAATGGAATGAATTTAAAAGAGCTTGCAAGTAGAGTTTGCTATAATGTACACCCCTCCAAAACGAACTATAAATTGGTCAACTCATTTTATTTATAATCTAATAAGCATTAGTATGAGAAAAATAATTATTTCTGTATTGACAATTATTTTGATTATTTCAATATCTCTAAGATCTTTTGGACAACCTGCAGATATAATAGTAGCTCCTGGTGGGTTATCTTCTGAATATGCTTGTAGTAACTCTCATGTTTTAGCACCTACTTTTATAAATTTTACACGGCTGCTTTTTTCGAAGCAAAGTAATTATGATAAAATATTGGGAAGCTTTGGTTACACTTTTTCGGATCAAAATAGTTCAGCAGTAGGTTATTCTGATTCATGTGGTTATTTGATACAAAGAAATACCGCTAAATCATACATAGATAAAACCGGACATAATAAAACTGCTCAAACATCATTGACAATTTGTTATGCCAAAAATGATGGTTATTTGAACTCAATCTTATATGACATGAGAAGCATTCTTTTAAACAAAAAATCTCCTGCTGTCGATGATTGTGGAGTTCAAACTTATTATCTAAATATAAAATACTTGAACACTGCTCCCTCAGAAGTTATTGTCAAGTATTCTAAAGAAAAAATTATTTTTCTGTTAGAAGAATAGTTGATCGTTGCATAGCAGCACAAAAATGGAATGAACGGATTCTAATTAGGTAGGTCATTTAAATAGTTATTATCATCCTCTTTAACTTTCTTAAATTCCAGTTTACCAAATTTGTAACTAAAGCTAATACCAAAAGAACGATAAGGAACCTCACGTGTACTATATGAGCTATAATTAACCGTAGATAATGTTGTTACCTGACTAATATATCTATTAAAAGGATTGGTTGCCGTAAATCCAATACTCGCCTTTTTATTCCAAAACTGTTTTCTGAGGGCAAATGTGTAGGTAGCTAATTGTGGCATTCTGCCCTGCACGCTATTGACAGCCGAATTATAATTACCAAATAATTCCAATGTCAAGTTATGAGGAAACTGATATGCCGCATTTAAGTTAATACGAAATTTATACCCGATAGTAATATTACCTTGTTCTAAATTATCAATATTACGCTGTTGGATCAATTGCAAATTACTTCTAAGACTCAGTTTGTTTATAGGTAAGGATCCTGATACCATGATTCCTGAATTATATTCTGTGCCCGTATTTTCACGAGTGGTTACAGATACATTATTATATGTAGAATCTCCTATTTGATAAGTAGTATAAAAAAATGTATAAGGCTTAATATCGTCGGTATTAATACGCTCAATTAACGCCACATAAATGTTGCCCCCATTATCAAGGGTTTTATTATACCCTAATTCAAAATTATTTCCTATTTCCGGTTGTAATAAGGGATTGCCTTTTGTTATATTATAAGGATCACTAAGATTTATAAAAGGATTTAACTCGTTGTAATTCGGACGTTCTATTCGATGGCTATATGCAAATTTCAGAAAATTGTTTTTATTGAAATGATGAGATAAAGTAAAAGAAGGAACAAATGATTTATAAGATGGGACAGAAGTGTTAGGAAAGTCGATGCTCGCATCAGTATACTCATATCTCATACCTGCTTTCACATCCAGATATTTGAATAATGAAAATGATGTTGAAACATAACCTGCATAGATTCTGGTTTTATAATTCAAATTATACGATTGCGTAGAGTCAGGTAAATATTTACTTGTTGAAGTATCCAAGACTTCTACATCGGCAACACTATTTATATTTTCAAATGTTGTCTTAACGCCTGTTTCGAGTAATAAACTTTTATTGACGGGATATGAATAATCAATAGAAATATCATTTTCATTGTCAGTACCGGGATTATTGCTTGTAGAACCTATGTAGGAAGCTGTTTGGTCTTGATAAGTTTGTGTTTGTATATAACTACTTGATGGTTTCCCTAAGCTGGCGTTATATAATATTTCCAGTTCCTCCCCTTCTTTTTTAAACTTCTTTTTATAGTCTAGACTATAATCTATTGAGTTGATACGGGATCGACTATCTGAATTGCGAAGACTAAAAATATCTGATAGCAGTATATTATTAACATCCTTCGTTATTTGCTCTTCATTTATAACACTACTGCTATTATTATCAAAATGACTATACCCCAATGATACTGTAATGATATTCTTCTTCGTAATATTCCAGTCAAACCCAATGCCGGATTGATAACCATTTCTTTTAAAATCGGTATAACCATTTTGCAATAAGTTGGTACTCGTTTGTTCAATGGTATCCATTGAAAGGCGATTTTGCGAATTTGGCGTACGCGAGCTTAATTGGGCATTACCATTGAAGAAAATATTAACACCAAAATTATTGTGGCGTACATTTAAATTCACAGAACTGTTTTCTAACCTTGTACCTACAGAACAATTAATACTGCCATTGAAACCCTGCATTTTATTATCTTTTAAAATAATGTTAATAATGCCTCCGGTACCTTGTGCATCATATTTAGCTCCGGGATTTGTAATTACTTCAATACTTTTTATCTGACTTGTAGGAATAGAGGAGAGTGCATCTGTAAGACTGTTACCAAATACACTTGATGGCTTACCGTTAATTAAAAAACGAATATTGGCATCTCCCTGTAGCTCAATATTACCATCAATATCTATGGCTATTTGTGGTACCTTTTTTAACACATCGAGTGCAACTCCACCTTGTGAAGTAACATCATTAGCAACATTATAAATTATCTTATCAATTTTATTTTCTACAATTGGAGCCTTTGTAGTTACCGTAACGGATGTAAGCGTATTAGAAGAAGGAGTGAGCGAAATGACATTTAGAGAAACGCTAGATCTCTCATCGTAGATAATTATGTTTTCTATTTTTTTTGATTGATATCCTATAAACTCTGCTACGACCGTATAAGTACCAGCACTAATGCCTGTAATTAAGAAACTACCACTTGCATCGGATGTTCCCCGACTTATTATTTTTTTCGATTGCTGATCAGCAACAGTTATAGTTGCATATTCAATAGGCTTTTGGCCAGATGAATCTATCACCTTGCCAGTAATTTGCGAATTTATTTTTTGATTATGTAAAGCTTCTTGTGCAAATACATTATTAAAAAGTACAACTAGTATAAACGAATATATATATCTACTCATGATGTTAGTGTAGTAATAATCTTTATTCCATTATTACTATTACTAAGTTTTATACCTACATATTTTATTATTTTAGTATTATTCTGTTTACAAAAGTATGATTAGATTTTGAGGAAAAGTTGTACTTCTACTATTAGGTATCAATCCATTATACAGAGTACTTTACACAAAGTAAGGGCCACCAAAGATATTGATAGCCCTTACTTAATTTTCATCCGAATTAAAAACGTTGCGGCAAGATCTAATTAACCATGGATCTCTTCATGATGCTTCGTAGCATGCTTTGAATGATCTTCTGCATGTAATTGATGTGCATGTGCTATTTGTGCATGATGCGCACCTTCATGATGATTACCAGCTTCGTGATGCTTTGCAGCTTCATGATGATGATGTGCCGCTTTTTCAAGATGAGAAGCAGCTGTTTTGTGGTGTTCTACGTGTTGTTTTGACATAAAATAAGTTTAGATATGAAGGTATAAAAGCCCGTATTAAGTTTTATAATTCCCAGTCGCAAACACTGTTAATTAACACAAACGTCATTCGGTTAATTAATGGGTAACAATTTAGTAATGTAAAAATTATAAGGCCAATAATTCAAATATTTTTTACCTTATGTAATGGATTTATTCTATCTTAATAGTATTAACTCATCAATAAATTAATACAATGACAGACAAAAAGAAACCTGCTGATAAAAAAGATTCTCACCATCATTTTTATG
>DATHNB010000138.1:0-18751 GCA_035486495.1 Ferruginibacter sp.
TCATTCATGTAGCCGTGTTCCAGAAAAATGATGAGCGCACTACCTACAATATGATCTATGTAGATGGAAAAACTGGCGTAAGCTTTGCCAAGCGTTTCAACGTAACCGGTGTTACACGTGATAGGGAGTATCCATTGGCGAAAGATGAAGAAAAAAGCAAAGTGCATTATTTTTCTGCCAATGCTAACGGTGAAGCAGAGACGGTAAAAATTACCTTGAGCCCGAATTGCGCGGCAAAAAATAAAGAGCTGGAATTTTCTTTTGGCGACCAGGAGATCAAGGGACGTAGCAGTGTAGGTAATATCGTAACAAAATATCCTATCAAGACCGTTAAGTTCAAAGAAGCCGGCAAATCTACGCTGGATGCTAAAAAGCTTTGGTTCGATGATAAATTCGGCAGACTGAATACCGAAGAAAAAGGAACTTACCTAGGCAAGTTCGATGCGGAAGACAGGCTGCTCATTATGTACAACGATGGTAATTACCAGATAACCGACCAGGAGCTGACACAACGCTTTGATACGGAGAAAGTGATACTCATAGAAAAATTCAACCCTAACAAAATAGTTACTGCCGTTTATTTGGATAACGATAAACTACAGTACAATATCAAGCGTTTTAAAATTGAAACAACAACGCTCCACAACAAATTCTTCTTCATCAAAGAAGGCGATGGCAATCGTTTGGAAGCAGTCACAACCCAGGAAGAACCCGTACTCGTGGTACAAAGTGGCCGCGGACAACAAGTGCGCCTCAACAAATTCAAGCCGGCAAAATTAGTAGAAGTAATGGGCTGGAAGGCGGTAGGAGCCAAGCTAACAGAGTACAGCAAAAGCATGGACTTTGCATGGGAGAAGAACGACAAGGACAATCTGCAAACAGATCTTTTTGAATAAGTAGTTTTGTTTACTTTAGTCAGGTAAAACAACTTTTGTTAAGTATGTCGTACGGCACTACCGTAAGCGAAATTCCGTAACTTTATTACCAAATAATAGACAGGAATGGAGGTATTAAAACAAAGTATAAAGAATTTAGCTGAAGTTTATTCTGCTAATCTTAAAGAGAAAATCGAATCTAGAAAAGAAGAGATGAAAGCTGATGATAACTCCCATTATTTAGTCTATAGAGTATTAGGTATTTCGACAGAAGAGGGACAGCTTATTGATTCCTATCAAAATACTGGAAGATTTCTATATAAATATGCAGGCTCATTTTTAGAAGATGCTGCTACCTTGTGTTTTAATTTCAAATTTCCAGACGGAATTAAGACTAAAGTAGAAAATACAATTGGACAACGTCCCAAAACCTTTGAAATTGATTTTTTAAATGGAACAGACGCTCTAGAAGTAAAATGGAAAGATGCCACAACTGATGGAGACCATATAACAAAGGAACACACAAGAGTTCAAGTAATAAGAGGGCACGGTTATAAACCAATTAGAATAATGTTCTATTATCCTCAAAGAGAACAGGCAATTAGAATTCAACAAACCTTAAAAACTCTCTATTCAGGTGTTGATGGCGAGTATTATGGAGGAGACGAAGCATGGGACTTTTTGCAAAAATACACAGGAGTCGATTTAAAAGCTATTCTAACAGAAATCGCAAATGAAAGAATGCCAGAAAATGGAAACTAATAAAATTATTCACGGGAATTGCGTTGAGAAGCTTCAAGAAATTGACAGTAATAAAATTGATTTGGTTTATTTCGATCCGCCATTTTTTACCCAAAAAAAGCATTCTTTAACTAATCGGGAAAATACTAAAACATACGAGTTCGACGATAAATATGAATCCTTAGAAGAATACTTATCCCTAATTGAAAAAACAATAATTCAATGCAAAAGAGTTTTAAAGAATACAGGAAGTCTCTTTTTGCATTGTGACAAGACGGCTTCACATAATATTAGAATTGTTTTAGATAAAATCTTCGGAAAAGAAAATTTCCAGAGTGAAATTATTTGGTCATATAAACGTTGGTCTAATGCAAAAAAAGGGCTTTTAAATTCTCATCAAATAATTTTCTTCTATTCTAAAACAGAAAATTTTAAGTTTAATACTTTGTATACAGACTATTCTGCGACGACCAACTTAGACCAGATTTTACAAGATAGGGGACGGGACGAAAATGGGAAATCAGTTTATAAAAAAGATGAAAACGGAATTACAATATTAGGTAAAGAGAAAAAAGGCGTTCCTTTATCCGATGTTTGGGAAATTCCATATCTTAACCCAAAAGCAAAAGAACGTACAGGTTATCCAACACAGAAACCAGTTTTATTACTAAATCAAATCATAAATATTGCTACTGACGAAGGTGATTTAGTCTTGGACCCATTTTGTGGTAGTGGAACAACTTGTGTTTCCGCAAAATCATTAAAAAGATTTTACTTAGGTATTGATATTTCAAAAGATGCTGTAGAATTAGCAAATTCTCGACTTGAAGAAATGATAATTTCTGAATCAAGTTTATTAAATAAAGGCATTAGCGACTATTTAGAAAAAACTGAAAAAGAGTTAGCAATACTTCAAAATATTAACGCATTTCCTGTTCAAAGAAACGCAGGTATTGATGGTTTTCTAAAAGAACATTTGGAAGGTGTACCAGTACCTGTAAAAATCCAAACCGATTATGAAACTATTGAAGATGCAATCGAAAAATTAGAACGTGCTACAATAGGAAAAAATTACCCAACGAAAATAGTAATTCAAACAAAAGATTTAGGAGTAAGCAGGCTGTTTGACTTTCACACAGATGTCATAATATTAAAGTCTCTTGAATTACAGGCAAAAGACCTTGCCAGAAGAACAACAAACTCCTAAACCTAAACTCCGCCGCTGTAGGTGTTCCTCCGCAATTAAAAAGTAACTCTAACAGCTCGTGAACACCGCCGTCTGGTCTCCGACCAACGGCATAACAATTATAAATTATAAAGTATATTTTAAAATACTAAAGGCTGTTGGTCGGAGACCAGACAGCGGCTACGATCTTTCATTTAATTATTTAAAAGCTTTGCCTTTTGTGTATCAAACTCTTGTTGAGTAAGTACACCGCTATCGAGTAATCCTTTAAGTTTTTGTATTTCATCCGCTATGCTTGTCTGGCCACCATTCGATTGAGTAGTAGATGCTTTCTTTCCTGCTTCAATTCCTTCTTTTATTTGTTTTACTTCTGCTTTAGTAAAGCCGTTGGCCGACATTTGAGTTCCACCTGCAAAAATAGTTATTGATGAAAAACCGATCAGTGGAGTGTCTATCTCAACAGAAGCGATATGATTAAAATCAAAATGCTTTGTCTCACCACTAAACAGGCCCGGAATTTTTATTGTTATCCCTGTTGATTCCAGATATATTTCTGAAGGGAATATTTTATTGTCGCTCGAAAGTCTTGATGCTGTGAATTTCATATTGTAAAGTTTGGTTTTATTGTGATCTACTGCTGTCTAATTTAGATAAGAGCTTTTATATCAAAAGTAGGGCCAATTTAGGCCTATTTTCCTTTTGTATGATTTGTTCACTGGCATTAATTTATTAGTCTACTAATTTGGTAGATTAATAAGATACACTTATTTTCGTTTCCTAATTTAACTGATATGAGTACAAACAACACTGAAATAGCAGACACAAATAAAACATCCGGCTGGTCGGAATTCTGGTCGAAGGAAGATTGGTGGGCGGTTTGGCTTGGCCTCGGCATTGTTATTCTTGCCTATGTCTTTTACCTTTCCGGCTCAAGCATCTCATGGATTGCGGTAGCTCCGGCTAAATGGTCAAACTTTTCACAGTTGGCCACGCAATTATCAACTACCGGCATTCGGTACCTTGCTTTGCTTGCGGCTTTGCTGATACTTTTCACCATCGTAATTTCATTCATCGGACAAAAGCCGAAGGAATTTATTCCAGCATTTATTTTCATTTTTGTATTGTCGGCGATCATCTATATTCTAGGCAACTGGGATCAGGCCAGTCATTATAATTTGGAACCTCCATTGGTAGCACTTGTTATTGGACTGCTTATTTCAAATGTAATAGGATTACCACGTTGGCTCGATGCAGGTTTCCGCGTTGAGTTTTATATTAAATTGGGTATTGTTTTGCTGGGCGCAACTTTACCTTTCACATTAATTATCTGGGCAGGGCCGGTAGCTATTTTGCAGGCATCCATTGTCTCCCTAGTTACCTTTTTTGTTATCTTCTTCACTGCACGCAAGCTTGGTCTTGACCATCGGTTAGCAGCAGTATTAGGAGCGGGTGGAGCTGTCTGCGGTGTTTCGGCATCTATCGCAGTTGGCGGTGCTGTACGCGCTAAAAAAGAAGATCCTCCGATCGCAATAACATTGGTTGTATTATGGGCCATCATTTTCATTTTTGCGTTGCCATTAATTTCACGCGTACTTGAGTTACCAACAGGAGTAGCCGGCGCATGGATCGGTACATCTGAATTTGCAGATGCTGCAGGTTTAGCCGCTGCTCAATCTTACGGCGGATTAGCAGGTGGACATATTGCAGGGACAGCAGATCAGGCACTTGCATCTTACACACTAATTAAGGTTATCGGGCGAGATATCTGGATCGGTATTTGGTCGTTTGTATTGGCACTTGTTGCAGTTACTGTTTGGGAACGCAATGAAACCAATTCAAAAGTTGAGGTTAGCCAGATATGGTTGCGCTTTCCAAAATTCGTATTCGGTTTTTTGATTGCTTCGATATTAACTACATTGATCGTTCACGGAAATTCATTGGCTGATTACAACAAAATAGTGAAACCAGCTCTTATCGCACCAATCACGTCGTTGCGAACATGGGCATTCACTTTTAGTTTTTTAAGCATCGGTCTTACAACACGTTTCCGTGAATTGGCGAATGCAGGTATCAAACCATTTATCGCATTCACTGCAGGGGTTTTGGTAAACGTAGTTTTAGGATATGTTTTATCAGTGATCGTTTTCGGTCATTACTGGTCAACCATCGTAACGCATTAATGCATGAATATTTTTAAATCCATTCAATTCACTAAGTCTGGGTCAGTGTCGATTTGCCAAAATTGCGCACATTTCCAAAACGATCCGGCGCTCATCGAAAAAGCATATCCAGGACTCACGATCATGAGTTCAGGATATGCTTCTGTGAGAGATAAAGATGGCATTTGCAATTACAATCAATTGTATCTTTCAGCGCGAGATAGTTGTCCGCATTTTTCTGCAGCCAAGGATTTTACAAAATAATTAGAAAGTAGCTTCTTTATTATACCTACTCTTATATTCTACCGGTGACATCCCCGTGATCTTTCTAAACACTTCACGAAACGCTTTTACATCTGAATAACCAACGGCATACATTACTTCAGTAATTGTTTTGCGATTGGTCTCCAATGTTTTTTTTGCCGATTCAATTTTAACCCGTTGTGAATATTCAACAGGTGTGTTTCCGGTTGCTTTGATAAATCGTCTGTCGAAGTTTCGTCTGCCTACAGCAAACTTGGAAGACAAATGTTCAACTGATATTTTCTCATGCAGGTTCGTTTCAATATAGGCCTGCGCTTTTTTTACCATTTCATCTTCGTGTATTTTTTGTCCGGTAAATATGGTGAAGGCCGATTGACTATTTCTATCCATTTCTATCTGAAAAACTTTGGAACAAAAGATGGCTGTTTGCCTGTCATAATATTTTTCTATCAGGTAGATTATCAGATTTAAAAAAGAATAAGCCCCGCCATTTGTATAAATACCATTTTCATCAGTGATCAGCTGATCGGTTTGTAGATTCACTTCAGGAAACATCATTCTGAAATTATCCGCGGCGGCCCAATGAGTAGAACAAGTTTTTCCATCCAGTAAACCCGATGCTGCCAACATAAATGCACCCGTGCAGATGCTTGCAATTTCAGCACCATTAGCATATTGTTTCGCGATCCAATCAATCAGTGTTTTATTTCCCTTCACGGCTTTTTCATAATTATGATTCAACGATGGAATAATAATAAGATCAGTTTTTGTTATCGCTGAAATATTGGTGTGTGGCTTCACACTAAACAGCCCGTCATAAAAATTTACTTTTTTTGAAATACCAGCTAATTGGATGTTGAATAATTCCTTTTTACCTGTTTTCTTCCTGTACTCATTGGCTCTTGTAAATATCTTGTAAGTACCCACAATGCTGCTAAGATTATTTTCTCCGTCAGGAACTATAATAGTAAGGTGTTTCATCCAATTTGTTTTAGCAAAGATACAAATTCAGATTGTCCAAATCAACCCACTATAAAGTCTATTTTACACCCTTATTAAACGACCTTTTGCCCCTAAATTTGTTGTATAAATTATAAAATCCTACAAAATGAGTACACAAGATTTCACCACTACAATATTGGTAGACCAAACTCCCAAAAAAGTATTCAATGCCATCAATAATGTTCGCGGATGGTGGTCAGAAGAAATTGAAGGCAATACTAACAAACTCAATGATGAGTTTACTTATCATTACGAAGATGTACATCGCTGTAAAATGAAATTAATAGAAGTTACTCCCGATAAAAAAGTGGTGTGGTTGGTGGTAGACAACTATTTTAGTTTTACCAAAGACAAAAAAGAATGGAAGGGCACAAAAATAATTTTTGAGATCGCTAAAAAAGGCGACGAAACTCAGCTCCGTTTCACTCACCAAGGTTTGGTGCCGGAATATGAATGTTTTGATATCTGTAAAGATGCCTGGACACAATATATACGGAAAAGTTTATTTAACCTGATAACGAAAGGCAAGGGCCAGCCAAACGGTAAAGACAAACCGCAGACCGAAGATGAAAAGAAACTTAAGTCAAAAAAATAACGAAAATGAAAAAACAAGATTATAAAGCAACCCTTACAGTTGATGCAACGCCAAAAGAAGTATTTAAAAAGATCAACAGCGTTACAAAATGGTGGACAGACCAACTGGAAGGCGATTCGCAAAAAATAGGAGATGAGTTCACCGTTCGCTTTGGTGATATGCATGTTTCTACACAAAAATTAATTGAAATTGTTCCAGACAAAAAAGTAGGTTGGCTTGTTACGAAGAGTGACCTTAGCTTTATTAAAAAGAAAGATGAATGGACGAATACCACTATCAGTTTTGACATATTTATCCATAATAATAAAACGCAGATACAGTTCACTCATACCGGCCTGATCCCTGAAGTAGAGTGTTTCAAAAGTTGCACAGAAGGGTGGGACTATTTTATAAAAGGAAGTTTATTCAAATTACTCACAGAAGGAAAGGGAACCCCTGGTTTATGATAAAAAAATCCCGATAGCACCTACCGGGAAAAAACTGACTGCAGCTTTTAAAATCTTTAAGACACCTGGATCTCTTTCTTTTCTTTAGCTGGGTTATCTGTTTTTGGAATGTTCAATTCAAGGATGCCGTCTTTATATGTTGCAGACACTTCATTGTCCTTTGCATTTTCCGGTAACCGGAAAGAACGGGTGAAAGAATTGTAGCTGTATTCTCTACGGCTATACTCGCGCTTTGCGTCTTCATCCTTGTTTTGTGTTTCTGTTTCTGCACTGATGGTGAGTACATCATCTTTCACGTTAACTTTAAAATCTTCCTTTTTAAAACCGGGAGCTACAACATCCACGCAAAAACGTTTATCATCTTCTGAAATATTTACAGAAGGAAATGTTTTCCCGAAATTGTTGTTCCAGTTTTCTGTAAAGATATTTTCAATGTCAAAAAAATCCCGCAGCCACGGATCTGTTTTATGGCCATTTGTTTTTACCAAAGTATTGTTCATAATTATTACCTCCTTTTTTTGTTTGTAAGAAGAAATACAAAGCTTGTGCCATAGCCGTTTTATTCTATCAATAATTATTGACATTTATGGGTACGAAAGTAGTACACTCATTGATCTATAAGCAAGCAACTAAATATTCTGTATATTTAGTTTTTTCAACAAAACTTGCGATGAACAACACCTGGCTCCAACATAAAAATGCGACAAGACTCGATATCTATATTCATCAGATCTATCAACATAAAATGGATCCTGATCTTGTAATAGAAGATACTAAAGCTATCAAAAGTTTAATGGATCGTATTGAGCAGCTTCCTGCAGATGGAGATATGATGAAATCCTTCGGACCTGATGCCGAAGAGATCGATCTTTGTTTTTATTATGAGGGTAAATGTCAGCAAATAGAAATATATCAGGGAAAATTTAAAACACCCTCAACAGGTTTTAATTCCAATGCAAATGAATCTGAAAAAAAACTCTATGACGATATTGTTGCTTTACTTTTTCCTTCCATTAATAAACAACTATTAAAAATAGAAGAGCTGGAATTAAAATTCAACAACTTTTCAATCACTTACAAAGGAAGTAAGTTGACCGATATGGCACCCGTAACTGCATCATTCACAAAAGATAAATTTGTTATAAAAGACAAAAATAACCAAGAACAACTTGTTGCAATTACATCCGGTCAATTAACTCCGCAACCACTGCTAATAAAAGTAAACCATTCGGAAATGGAAATACTTACTTATCAAACCAAAGAACAACAAAGATTATATCCCGATTATTTTCAGTTAGTTCCTAAAAACTAGTTGTAAATAAATTCCTTTGCATACTTCACTTGCACTGCTTAATTATTTGCTGTACTGCTTATCCGTTACATGTTCCATCCAATCAACAGGTGAACCATTTAGTTTTTCCTGAATGGCGATATGACTCATTGCTGTAGTAGCTGTTGCTCCGTGCCAATGCTTTTCTCCAGGCGAGAACCAAATTATATCACCTTGATGTATTTCTTCAATTGTACCACCTTCACGTTGTACCCAACCTGAACCCGCAGTAATAATTAAAGTCTGACCCAATGGATGTGTGTGCCATGCAGTGCGTGCACCAGGCTCAAATGTAACCAGCGCCATCACCACACGTGCCGGATCCGGTGGTGTAAAAAGTGGATCAATTCTTACTGTACCTGTAAAATATTCTGTTGGGCCTTTTCCTGAAGGTTGTGATCCGCTGCGTTTAATTTCCATAATTATAGTTGTTGAAGTTTAGACAAGTTACGTAAATGAAAAGCTACTTCCATACCAGCTTCATAAACTTTATTTCGGCTACAACAATAGTAGATTCGGCTACAGCTATCATTCTATTGTTGTGCAATTTTACAATAACAAAAAACTTAAACATGAAAATAATAGTAACGGGTTCATTGGGACATATCAGCAAGTC
Organism: Ferruginibacter sp.; assembly: GCA_035486495.1. Classification (GTDB taxonomy): domain Bacteria; phylum Bacteroidota; class Bacteroidia; order Chitinophagales; family Chitinophagaceae; genus Ferruginibacter. The sequence goes on from DATHNB010000138.1 coordinate 9,215, forward strand.
ATTAACAACAGCGTTAGTGCAAAAAGGACATGCAGTAACAGTGATCAGCACTAATCCCGAAAAACAAAAAGACATTGAAGCTTTGGGAGCAATTGCTGTTATCGGCACAATAGATGACGAAGATTTTCTTACAAAAACTTTTACCGGTGCAGATGCAGTGTACACCATGTTGCCTCCACCCAACTTTACTGATCAAGATCTTGATGTGATGACACACAGCCGAAAAATTGCTACCAATTATGCACAAGCCATCGAAAAGTCGGGCGTAAAGCGTGTGGTTCACCTTAGCAGTATTGGCGCTCATTTAGAAAAAGGTAGTGGACTAATTCTTTTTCATCATGCTGTAGAAGATATTCTTAATAAACTGCCTTCGGATATCGCCATCACTTTTATGCGACCTGTTGGTTTTTACTACAATCTATACGCCTTTATTGGCGGTATAAAAGCAAGCGGTATGATGGCATCTAATTACGGAGCAGATGATATTATTCCATGGGTTTCGCCACTAGATATTGCGACAGCAATTGCTGAAGAAATAATAACACCGCTTGTTGGTAAAAAAATAAATTACGTTGCAAGTGAAGAACTTAGCTGTAATGATGTTGCCCGTATTTTAGGCACAGCTATCGGAAAGCCCGATCTACAATGGATATTGATACCTGGTGAAGAATTACAAAGTCGATATGAATCGTTTGGAATGAATAAAGCACTTGCTGCCGGTTTAATAGAAATGCAGGCAAACATGCATAACGGGCCGTTTTACGATGATTACTATTTGCATAAACCAACTTTAGGTAAAGTGAAACTAACAGATTTTGCAACAGATTTTGCTATCTCATTTAATCAAAAATAAGTAGCTTGTAGTATGGCAAACAATCAACCTTACCGGATCAAAACGATCAGCGAATATCACCGGGTGATGGGACTTCCGAAACCTGAGCATCCATTGATCAGTGTGATCAATTTTGAATCTATTAAACAGTTGCCTTATAATGAATCGATCAATATTGTATTTAATTTTTATTCCATTTCGCTTAAAAGAAATTTTAATGGCAAAATGAAATACGGTCAACAGGAATATGATTTTGATGAAGGAATCATGTTCTTTATTTCACCTGGACAGGTCTTTGGAATGGAGATAGAAAAAGATGTAACATTAAAACATACGGGATGGCTGTTACTCATCCATCCCGATTTTTTATGGAACACAAGTCTAGCTAAAACAATAAAGCAATACGAATATTTTGATTATTCGGTACATGAAGCGTTGTTTCTTTCAGATAAAGAAGAAACAACGATCATCAGCATGATACAGAACATCGAACAGGAATATCATTCGAACATTGATAAATTCAGTCAGGATGTAATTATTGCGCAACTTGAATTATTATTTACTTATGCTGATAGATTTTATCACCGTCAATTTATCACAAGAAAAATAACCAATCATCATATCCTTGATCGTTTGGAAGAAATTATTACAGCATATTTCAACAGCGATAATTTGATAAAAAAAGGATTGCCAACTGTTCAATACATTGCCGAAGTATTAAACGTATCACCCAATTACTTAAGCGCATTGCTTAAAGTGCTCACGGGGCAAAGCACTCAGCAACACATCCACGATAAGTTAATTGAAAAAGCAAAAGAAAAATTATCCACTACCAGTTTATCCGTAAGTGAAATAGCTTATGAATTAGGCTTTGAACATTCACAATCCTTTTCTAAATTATTCAAGAGCAAAACCAATTTGTCTCCCATAGCCTTTCGCAATTCTTTTAACTGACCACATTATTTTTTACTGAAATTTTGTAATAAATTCGTTACAACTTAACCTTCAGGAATAATGATAGATCAACCTAACAATTTTATTTCAGACTATAGTACGCTACAGGCAAATCTTTATCTCCTTGCAAGTGATTTCGAGTCCTTAAAAAAATACCTGCAGGGATATACAGAAGATGGTATTTATAATGAATGTTTAGAAGGGATAAGAGAACCAATGGCAGAATTCCCTGCGATAATCCGCAGTGGACAATTACCCGCCAAAGTGATCGCTAAAATTTTTGAATGTTACTTTCTTATGGAAGAAATGGCAAGATATCCTTATCCTACAAATAATGTTGAAGCATTTAAAAATGATAAAGGCTGGAATAAAGTAAGACAATTGGCAAAGGAAGCGGCTGATGCATTAGAGGATCTTAAAAAAGTAAACTAATGATTCATTGATATAAGCGGGTACCCCATTAACCAGTAAATAACTATCCGATAACAAGATGTAATTGGTAGAATCAGTAACTACATCTAAAATTGTAAAAAATCTACCAAAATGAAAAAATTACCAATCCTAATTTTAGTCATGTTTATAGCTTTAGTAGCTTTTACATCTTGCAAAAAGACTAGCAGCAATAACAATAGTAATACATCTACCAGTAAAGATACTATCTCAGCTACCGGCGGTGTAACATTCCTTGAAACCGAAGCGCCCTATCCGACTTTCGGCAAATCAAGAACAATACAGGGGCTTGATATCCAGGTTCAATGTTTGATACCGGGGCCGGGGCCAGATTCAACATGGCCGAATTTTGCTCTTCAAATATTGAATGATTCCACTGTAGGTACTTATAGCTTAAATCTTCTTACTTCAGGTTCTAATATAAGCTATCAAAACACGGTTGACGATTATACTACAATACTTAATACTGATAACCCTGGTACTTTTACAATTACTTCTATTTCAAATACAGGTATCGCAGGAACTTATACTACTGCTGTTGTTGGTTTGAATACCCACGATACGCTGAGGTTTAGCGGAAGATTTACAGGAACTTATTTTTAATTACCATACAAAGAAAAAATAAACACCCAATGAGAAAAATATTTATAGGATTATTATCAGGTTATATATTGCTAGGCTTTGTATCATGCAAAAAAAGTAGTAGTGGTAATCCTAGTTCATCTAGTGGCAAAGGCAACGGCACAATTACAGGAACAGGTGGTGCAACTTTTAATGTTAGTGGAAGTAGTACTTTTTTTCAAGAAGAGTTGCCAAATACTACAGGTAATATAACTGCTGATACGCTTATCTCGCTGCTAGGTACAATAAGTTCGACACAATCCATCAATATTCAGTTGTATGATATTTCAACTAAGGGTACTTATAGTCTTTCAGGTACCACAGGACCCAGCAGTGCTGCTATAGTATATAACGCTAATGATAGTGGATATACAAGCGTGCTTGCTGTTAATCCAGGAACTGTTACTGTTACAGCTATTTCTGCTACCAGTATAACAGGAACTTACAGCACAACTGTTTCAACTGCTAATCACACAATTGTTAGTTTTAACGGAACATTTACTGGCACTTATTAAATATAACTACACAGCATATTGCTGAATAATATTTGCTAATTCATTGGCGGCGATCACACCAGATTGTCGCCATTTTATTGCGCCATTCTGAAAAAGAATAAGTGTTGGTACGCCTTGTATTTGATAAGCTTTAGCCGCCGCAGGGTTTTTATCTATATCAATTTTAATAATGGTCGCTTTATCACCGATCTTCTTTTTTAATTCTTCCAGGATCGGTTTCATCATTTTACATGGTCCGCACCATTCTGCGGAAAAATCTACCAATAGGGGTTTAGATGATTTGATCAATTCTGAAAAAGTTGACATAATAGTTTGATGTTTAAGATAGCCTCGTTACAATTTAATCAATTATAGTACCAATTATAATAATATCCGGCATATTAGATGTTGTGAAAGAGCAGTGTTATCTAATTGTCAACATCATATTTTAGGTACAAATAAATTGGGAAATCACTACTTTTGCGCACTTTATATAATACACTAGCGCATTAAATACTAACATGACCGTAGAACAATTACGCAAAATAAAATTAGAAAAAATTGCAGATAAAGCTACAAGGTGGATAGGATCCACAACATCGCTTATAGTGCATACAATTGTGTTTGTATTATCATTTTCTCTTCCGTTTACGCATATTATAAGTTTTGAGGAAATGCTGTTGGTATTAACCACCATCGTTTCACTTGAAGCAATTTATTTGTCCATTTTTATACAAATGTCTGTCAATAAAAATAGCCAGGATATTGAGATCATTCAGGAAGACGTAGGCGAGATACAGGAAGATATTGAGATCATTCAGGAAGATGTAGGAGAGATACAGGAAGATATTGAAGAGATGGAAGAAGAAAATGATGAAGAGCTTGTAGAGGATAATCTCATCGAAAGAAAAGAAGCAAATGCATTAGCCGCAATACAATCGATTCTTGTAAAATTACAGGGAGAGATAGAATTGTTGAAGCATAAATAAAAAAAAGTGTGATGATCTAATAATTATTAGATCATCACACTTTTTTATTATAGTATATTCTAATTAGGTATTATCACTACTTTAAAACCGACAGGAGAAATATAAGAAGGATCATGAATTGCATCAGTTGCCGTAACATTAACTTGTAAATAACCGCGATTGGTATTATCTATACCGGTAACATAAGTATAATCAAGGGTGTTAAGCGTAAAAGGCATCAGTGTTTCTGTAGAATTCTGATTTAGATCTTGATAATAAACTAGTATAGCCTTATTCTCTAAAATATAAGAGTCAATTCCGGGTACATACACAAAATACTCCCATGTATAATCAGAAGTAGTAGGTGCAGCCCAGTCACTTGATTGGGCTGTATATAAATAAGTTTCAGATGTTGGTTGAGCAGGTGCAGTTTTAGTACAAGATGTTAACACTGAAAAGAATGTTATTACTGACAAATACAAGCAAGCATTGCGCACAAAGGCTATTGATTTCATGATTTAGTTATTTGACGCCAAGATAGTTATTTTAATAAATATTTATATATTTTATTATCATAATAGATTAATTATTAAATAGTTTTGCGTTAGCTTGTTAATGTTTTTGTAATGGCTAAACTTTACAAAACAATTGTGGTCTATTAACTTTATAAAAAAAGCAATATGAAAATTTATAAAAAAAGCAATATGAAAAAATATCTTTATTTAGCAATTATCTCATCTTCATTGATCTTAGCATCTTGTGGAAACGGAAAAACATATTTTACTCCGGCTATAAGAAACAAGATAGAAGGCAATTCTATTAAATTAACTCAACTTCAATTTTATGTGGACCGTGATATTCAATTAACGCGCGATCTGGAAAGTGGCCAAACAAAAGTTACAGCAGGAACGGTTAAATTTGAAAACGGCAAATACACGAATGTTATTCTTTTAAAGAAGGGAACACCAGGTGTTTGTACAATGGAATCACCCAATAAGATTTCTATCTCTTTTGAAGTAGGTAATAATAGTTACTTAAATTTTGGTAGAACGCAAGTTGGCACTATGATTGATCCTTATCGTATTCTGGCAGATAGCTGGGTAAGTGATTACGGCCTTATTACCTACGAAGGTAAAATATATCATTTGGAACCGGGAGGAACAAATGCAAGTGTTCTTATCAAAACAAAATGGCTGAAAACAAGCAAAGTTGACGTTAGACAAATGAAAGGTAGAACTGTTGATGGTACTACTACTCAATAAAATATATTTAGCCTGATGACAAAAGTCTTCCAATCGGAAGACTTTTGTTTTGTAAGAATACAATCATCCATTTATACAGCTAGTTCTCCATTAATAATTTAACTGTAGTTATTATCAATAATATTTATAATTTTTGCGCAAAAAATAAGATGTCTACACTAAATAATTACATAACCGTTGCTGTTGCAGACGGAACCTCGATGGATGTATATGTGGCAATACCAAAACAAGGTAGTGCACCATTTCCCGCAATAATGGTTTTTCAGGAAGCTTTTGGCGTAACTAGTCATATTCGTTCTATTGCTGACAGGCTTGCAGCACAAGGTTATGTTGCTGTTGCACCTGAATTATTCCATCGTACGGCTGCTCCGGGTTTTGAAGGAAGTTATACAGATTTCCCATCAATAATGCCTCACTATAGCGTTTTAACTACAGAAACTATGGAAGCAGATATTACAGCTACATACGACTGGTTACAACAACAGACAACTGTTATAAAAAATAAAATTGGAAGCATAGGTTTCTGCATGGGTGGTAAAGTTTCAATGATTGCTAACATGATCTTGCCATTGTCTGCAGCAATCTCTTATTACGGAAGTCTTACGCAACCACTTATAGATAGATTACCTGAATTACACGCACCTCAATTATTATTTTGGGGTGGATTGGATAAGCATATTTTACCTGAACATACGGAAGCTATCGTAAAAGGATTAAAGTCTGCAAACAAAGAATTCATTAATGTAGATATCTCTTATGCCGATCACGGATTTAATTGCAATGATAAAGCAAGCTATAATCCTAAAGCAGCAAAAGAAGCCTGGGCAATATCACTTGCATTCCTAGAGAATAATCTGCGATCATAATTCTTACCGACCAAATAATATCATTAACCTTTATCTTATTCTTATTCGCCGAATGAGGCTTGCCGGCAATTGTATTTTAATGAATCTTTGTATTGCAAAGAAAATTTAAAACATTTAGCGCAGTTATTCGTCTGCACCAAATAAACAGTTCTCTCATTAAAAAAATAACCAATGGAAAATATTATCTCGGTAGAAGGTGTTACCAAAAAGTTTAAGGAGGTTACAGCTGTTAATAATATCAGCTTTACGGTTCGTGCAGGAGAAATATTTGGATTTCTCGGACCGAATGGTGCAGGGAAAAGCACAACTATAAAAATGTTGACAACATTATTGTTACCTACAGAAGGCAAACTTACTTTGGCCGGACATGATGTTGTTAAAGAACAAAATATTGCAAGAAAAGTATTTGGCATCGTGTTCCAGGATCCTAGTTTGGATAGTGACCTAACAGCTTATGAAAATTTACAGCTACATGCTATTTTGTACAAGTTAGATAAAAAACTGATTGCCACACGCGCAGAAGAATTACTAAAATTGGTAGAGTTGTGGGATAGAAAAGATTCTCTTGTTAAAACATTTTCGGGTGGCATGAAACGCCGGTTGGAAATCGCGAGAGGCTTAATGCATCATCCTCAGGTACTTTTTTTGGATGAACCTACATTAGGATTAGATGCGCAAACAAGAAACCTTTTGTGGAACTATATTCAAAAGCTAAATGAAAAAGAAGGGATGACGATATTCTTCACCACACATTATCTCGGCGAAGCAGAAGCCGTAGCAGATCGCATTGCAATAATTGATCACGGAAATATTGTAGCCTTGGGAACATCAGAGGAATTAAAACAACAGACAGGAACTGATAATCTTGAAAAAGCATACCTGGAATTAACTGGTAAAGATGTACGTGATGAAACATTAAGCAGCTCCGCCAGCAAAAAAGAAATAATCAGAAGAGTAGTAAACAGATAAATAAAACAAAAAATCATATGGATACAATATACATTTTATGGCTTCGCCAGATGAAAAAATACAGACGTTCGGGCCTTCGTATGGTGCTGAGTATTGTACAACCTTTAGTTTATTTCCTCGCGTTGGGTTATGGATTTAATTCAATATTTGAAAAAGCGGGCAGGGGTAGTTATGTACAGTTCATTGTACCGGGTGTTATAGCACAAACCATTTTATTTACCTCGATCTTTTGGGGAGCTAATATATTATTCGACAAACAATTCGGGTTCCTAAAAGAAACATTGGTAGCTCCTGTGTCTCGTACTACAGTAATGTTGGGCGGCGCTTTAGGTGGCGCAACTATTGGAGTTATTCAGGGCGTTGCATTATTTATTATTGCATTGATATTTGGGTTTCATCCATACAGTTGGTCTGCGGTATTCATTACTGTAATTGTTATGACGATGCTGTCTTTGGCGATGGTAAGTTTTAGTTCTGCCATTGGAGCTATTGTAGATGATATGCCGAGCTTTATGGCTGTAACAAACTTTTTGGTAGTGCCGTTGTTCTTTTTATCAGGTTCAATGTATCCGCTTGATAATATTCCAGGTGTAATGAAAGTGATTGCTACTCTAAATCCACTTTCTTATGCTGTAGATGCTATGCGTACTACATTAATTAATCAAAGTCATTTTGGATTAACGACCGATTTTATTGTAATGACAGGAACAATGGTCGTTTTGTTCATCTTCTCTATTTATCGATTTAAGAAAATCGAGGCGTAAAATTATAAGAACAGTTAATAAAATGGAAGGAGGTATCTTGGTTGATACCTCCTTTTTGTTATTCAGAGAGTTCTGTATATTTGGAACCTTTAGTAAATGAACATACTTTAAACTTTTATAAAAACTGAAAATGACAAGTGTATTTAATGAGAACGACGTTACAGAAATGATAAACCGTATCAATAACCTAAGGTCCACATCAAGGCCACTTTGGGGTAAAATGAATGTAGCACAAATGTTAGCTCATTGCAATGTGAGTTACGAGTTGGTTTATGAGAACAAGCATCCTAAGCCCAATACATTTACAAAGCTGATGCTGAAATTATTTCTAAAAAACCTTATTGTGACTAACAAGGTGCCCTATAAAAAAAGCTCTCCAACTGCACCCTCATTTTTAATTAAAGAGGATAAGGATTTTGAGCCGGAAAAAGAACGTTTAATAGAACATATAAAAAAGACACAAGATCTTGGGGAATTCTATTTTGATGGAAAAGAATCTCATTCCTTCGGAAAACTAACTAAACATGAGTGGAACGTTATGTTCTATAAACACCTTAACCATCATTTAAAGCAATTTGGAGTATAAGGGTATTTCTAGAATATTTGCGGAAGATTGAAAAATCCTAAATGGCTATCTGAGTATTTCCGATAGCCATTTTTATTATATATTAAAATAATTATATACATATATAATAAGATAAATTAAAAAGTATACTTGTTCTTAAAATGTAGTTTTTGGAACGGCCATTTTGTCTATTATTATAACTCACTCATTTTACCTGAATAGAGTAGGAAGGTGTTTTAAAAGGATTTAAGAGTACATATAATAGTAGAGTGGAAGCAGTGGCGAAAAGCCGGAAGATGTTACGGGTGTTCTAATAAAGACAGCAGATACTTTGTTTACTTTTAAAAATCCAACCTTAATAAAAGGAAACGGTAGTGCTTTACCTCATATAACTATAGAAGGTTCAACTATTGATAAGGGCATTTAAGTAGGATCGTAAAAAGAGATTACGCTAAACTGCGTTTTGAATCGTCTCCAGCGATTGATGATTATATCCTTAGTGAAAGAGAAATTAGTGAGATTAAAACTGTTGTTAACGCTTGGCTGGCCGTTAACCATATCGAATAGGTTTAGTATATTCGCGCCCTAAACCCCCAACACTATGAACGATGCCAATAATAACAAGGCACTCTCGAATCATGTCGTATCTAACAAACGAAGAGTTAGACAGATGTATATCATTGTAAATGATAAAATAGCTAATGAACCTGCTAATCAGTTCCACAATTATAAAAGTCTTTTTGATTGGATAGATCCTATAGAAAATATGAATAGGAGACTAAATGTTAAAAA
>DATHNB010000139.1:0-3038 GCA_035486495.1 Ferruginibacter sp.
CGTTTGCTGGAATTCACCCATACCATCAGCGAACGGGATATGCAGGCGCAGGTGCTGGATGATATGGACCTGGAACGTGAAAAAGGTATCACTATTAAGAGCCATGCTATTCAAATTAATTACTCTTACAAAGGTGAAGAATATGTATTGAACCTGATTGATACGCCGGGGCATGTTGACTTTAGTTATGAAGTTAGCCGTGCATTGGCTGCCTGCGAGGGTGCGTTACTGTTAGTAGATGCGTCGCAGGGGATACAGGCGCAAACTATTTCCAATTTATACCTTGCTATTGATAATAATTTAGAGATCATCCCTGTCATAAATAAAATTGATATGGATGGCGCAATGATACCGGAAGTGACCGATCAGATTGTAGAATTGGTTGGTTGTAAACCTGAAAGTATTTTATTGGCAAGTGGAAAAAGCGGTATCGGTATTGAAGAAATTTTAGCAGCGATCATTGAACGTATTCCTGCGCCAACCGGCGATATCAACGCGCCATTACAGGCATTGATATTTGATAGTGTTTATAATTCTTTCAGAGGCATTATTGTTTATTATAGAATATTTAATGGTACGCTGAAAAAGAACGACAAGATCAAATTCTCTAATACAGGATTAGAATATGGGGCAGATGAAGTAGGTATTTTGAAGTTAGGAATGGAAGCAAAAAGTGAAGTAAGAGCAGGAGATGTGGGTTATATTATCACTGGTATTAAAAATGCAAGAGAAGTAAAAGTAGGAGACACAATAACTACAACAGTTAATGGTTCTACAGAATCTATCAAAGGTTTTCAGGATGTTAAGCCGATGGTATTTGCCGGTATTTTTCCGGTAGAAACAGATGCTTTTGAAGAGTTGAGAGATTGCATGGATAAATTGCAATTGAACGATGCGTCTTTAACTTTTGAATTAGAAACATCACAGGCTTTAGGTTTTGGTTTCCGCTGCGGATTTTTAGGAATGCTGCACATGGAAATTATCCAGGAACGTTTAGAAAGAGAATTCAATCAAACGGTAATTACAACTGTACCCAATGTAAGCTTCACTGCTACTACTTCTAAGGGAGAAATTATTATTGTCAATAATCCTACAGAAATGCCTGATCCTACAAGGATCGAAAAAATTGAAGAACCTTTTATCAGAGCGCAGATCATTACCAAGCCCGATTATATCGGCAATATAATGACCTTATGTATTGGCAAAAGAGGAATATTAATTAGTCAGCAATATTTGACACCATCAAGGGTTGAACTCGCTTTTGACATGCCTTTAACGGAGATCGTTTTTGATTTTTATGATAAACTGAAAAGTATCACAAGAGGTTACGCTTCGTTTGATTATCATCCATTAGAATACCGCGCAAGTGATATTGTAAAAATGGACATCTTACTAAACGGCGATAAACTAGATGCATTAAGTGCGTTGATACACAGAGGAAGAGCACATGAATTCGGAAGAAAATTATGTGAAAAATTAAAAGATCTTTTACCGCGTCAGCAATTTCAAATTGCTATACAGGCTTCTATTGGAGCAAAGGTTGTAGCAAGAGAAAATATTAGTGCTATACGTAAAGATGTAACTGCTAAATGTTATGGTGGTGATATTAGTCGTAAACGTAAACTATTAGAAAAGCAGAAAGAAGGTAAAAAAAGAATGAAGCAGATAGGTAATGTGGAAGTTCCGCAGGAAGCCTTTCTAGCAGTATTAAAACTTAATGACTAAAGGGGAAATACAAAATCCAATAAATCAAATTCCAAATAGCGAGTAACAAAAAAGACAAATTCATTTCGAATTTGTCTTTTTTTATTATTAAAACAACATGTTCAATTCCAGCTTTGGATTTTGATTTATTGTTTTTTTTGATTTTAAAATTGCTCTAACTTACTGAAGAAAAAGTCACCTTCAATTTGTGCATTTTCATTGCTATCACTTCCGTGAACAGCATTCTCTCCAATTGAAGCAGCATATAATTTACGGATAGTACCTTCGGCAGCTTGTGCAGGATTCGTAGCTCCAATTAATTTACGAAAGTCTTCTACTGCATTGTCTTTTTCCAAGATAGCAGCAGTAATTGGCCCCTGACTCATAAATTCTACTAATTCTCCAAAGAAAGGCCTTTCTTTATGCACAGCGTAAAATTCGCCTGCTTTATCAGCACCAAGGTGTAGCATTTTCATTGCCACGATCCTGAAACCTGCGGCATTTATCATACTTAAAATAGCGCCAGTATTGCCTTTGGCAGTTGCATCTGGCTTGATCATCGTAAACGTTCTCTTACTCATTCAGTTAATAATTTTGAGGTGCAAAGATAAGGCGGAATTTAATTAAGAAATGAGCAAATTGTTAAATCGCCGATCCCGATATTTGCTAATTGGTTAATTAAAAGTACTTTTGCCCGCTTTATGCTATCAATCGAACAATTATATCCGCTTCTATCTCAGCCAAAAAAGATAGTAATTACAATGCACCAAAAACCTGATGGTGATGCCATGGGATCAACTTTGGGGCTGTATCATTTTTTAAAACAATTAGGTCATACAGTTACTGTTATTTCGCCAACTAACTGGCCAAGTTTCCTGAACTGGATGCCGGATAGTAAATTAGTGATTGATTATGAGGCCCATACTCAAAAGGCAGATGCAGTTATTGATGAAGCTGATTGGATATTTTGTCTTGATTTTAATACGCTTGGCCGTACAAAAAAAATGGAGCCTAAATTGGATAGCTCAACAGCTGTTCGTATTTTGATAGATCATCATCAGGAGCCGCAGGTAGATAAATTTGTTTATGGGATTAGCGATACCAACAAAAGTTCAACTTGTGAAATGGTATATGATTTCATTGTAAATTCGGGCAATACAAATAAAATAAATATAGAAATTGCAGAATGTCTGTATGCTGGCGTAATGACTGATACGGGGTCATTTCGTTTTCCTTCTACTTCCGCAAGTGTGCATAGAATGGTCGCTGCATTAAAAGATAAAGGATTAGAACATAGTGACGTTCACGAAGCAATATTTGATAATAACACCGAG
>DATHNB010000140.1:0-3985 GCA_035486495.1 Ferruginibacter sp.
ATTATACGATTACTTATGATGGTGATGGTTCAGGCTTTTTTCCTCATATTGATTTCAATATTGTATTGCTGCTTAAAGTTATTATTGCTGCAGTTCTGTTTGGATTTGCGAGCTTTTTGTTTGCCAACCTTACTCATTTTATAAAAAACAAGAGCAACCAGCTTGTTCCGAAAAAATGGCTCATTCCTGTTATTGGCTCCGTATTAATAGTTGGTATCAGTTACCTCATTGGTAGTTTTGATTATTTAGGTTTAGGCGTAAGCAATCCAAATAATGGTGTAAGTATTCTTAGTTCATTTCATGCTGATGGAGCAACTTATTTTAGCTGGTTCTGGAAATTATTATTAACGGCTATTACACTAGGCATGGGATTTAAAGGCGGCGAAGTAACGCCGTTATTCTTTATCGGTGCAACATTAGGCAATACATTAGCAACAATTAGTGGCGCGCCTATCGATCTTTTTGCAGGCTTAGGGTTTATTGCAGTATTCGCAGGCGCTACGAATACACCATTAGCTTGTACATTTATGGGCATCGAATTATTTGGTTCGGTTAATATTATTTATTACGCGGTGGCCTGCTTTACAGCTTACTATTTCAGCGGACATGCAGGCATTTATCAATCTCAAAAAACTGCTGTTGCCAAGTTTAAGATCAATAATGCCGATCTTTAAAATGCAACCGCACTACAGAAAGACTTAACAATTACATTACAAACTGGTTATATATTTGCAAACTGATTTAAAAGGAGAATATAGGCATGCAAAAAAATAGAACCATAATCTTTATACTAATAACCTTTATTTCGCTTTCTGTAAAGGCCCAACAAGTAGATACTACAAAAGACGAAAAATTCTCTTTTCATTATCAAACGACTGTCATAACCCAATATAAACCTGGTTTCCAGGCAAAGTATTCCGGAACAAACAGCTTATCACCAAAAGAAGAAACGCAAACCTCAATTACTTCTACATTATTTGCAGGAGCTAAATTGTGGAAAGGTGCAAGTGTTTTTATTAATCCTGAAATTGCAGGTGGTTCCGGCTTAAGTGGTGCAGTTGGTATAGCAGATGCCACCAATGGTGAAACATTTCGCATTGGTTCAAGTGCACCCGCCATTTATTTAGCAAGAGCTTTTATAAGACAAGAATTTTCATTGAATAATAATAGTGCCCATCAATCAACAGACGATAATCAACTAGCCGGCAACGAGCCAACAAAATATTTTGCGGTAACGGTAGGTAAAATAAGTGTAGCCGATTATTTCGACGACAATGTTTATAGTCACGATGCACGAACACAATTTATGAGTTGGGGATTGATGGATAACGGCGCATGGGATTTTCCTGCTAACACCCGCGGTTATACGCCAAGTGTAGTATTAGAATATGTTACACCAAAAAATGAATTACGATATGCGATATCGCTGGTGCCATTAGTTGCCAATGGTCCCGATATGAATTGGAACATAAGTAAAGCGAACTCAAGTTCATTAGAGTTTACTCATCGTTATTCATTGAGTGGAAAGAATGGTGCAGTGAGACTTCTATCCTATTTAACTACTACAGATATGGGTAACTACGATGAAAGTATTGCACTTGATCCCACAGCTCCCAATATTACTGCTACACAAGTATATGGTCGAACAAAATATGGATTTGGACTCAGTGCAGAACAAGCAATCACAAAAGATGCAGGCATTTTTGCACGAGCGAGCTGGAACGATGGTAATAACGAAACATGGGCCTTTACAGAAATTGACCGCAGTATAAGTGCAGGTATTTCAGTAGTCGGCAATAGCTGGAAACGTGGTGGCGATAATGTAGGATTAGCAACTGTAGCCTCTGGTATATCACTACCTCATCGTACTTATTTAAAAGATGGTGGAACAGGATTTATGCTGGGTGATGGTAATTTGAATTACGGTTTAGAGTCCCTTACAGAATTTTATTACTCAGCTGAAGTTGTAAAAAATAGTATCTACTTATCTGGTGCTTACCAGTTTATAGTAAACCCTGGTTATAATAAAGATAGAGGTCCGGTGAATGTTTTCTCCATTCGCGTTCACGCAAGAATTTAATTAATAATGTTCTATTGCCCCATCGGGGCAACCCCTTTGTAGAAAAAATTTAATCTCGCGATTCTACTCCATAGGAGTAGCCCTTGATTCCACAAAGAAAGGTTGAACTCCTATGGAGTTCTTTCTATAGCAATCTATTTTTCTACAAAGATTAAACTCCTACGGAGTTTTAACGAACCTTCAATATCTTTCATCTTAAAATTTGGTTCCTTTATATTTGTTTTAGTAACTTACTTATCCAACCTAATATCCTATCTAATTATGGCAGAATGTGTCGAATGCGGAGCATATACAAAATTTAATGGCGGTCTTTGCATAAAATGTTATAATAACAAAAGCACAAAGACGATTAGTGATAGTAGTGAAACAAATGGATTAACAGATAAAGAAAAACGTTATCGTTATGACATGATAAAGGGAAGGATTGCGGAAACATTAATTCAAGAACTTTTTTTAAGCTTAAAATATAATGTATTTAGATATGGAATGGAAAATACCATTCCCGGCATTATGGAATTATTAAAGGGAGTTCGTTCGGACGTTGCAGAAGACATTCGAAGAATGCCGGATTTTGTTATGCAAAATCCCAATACAAAAGATGTTTATTTTGTCGAAGTGAAGTTTAGAAGCAATGAAAGTTATAGTAAAAAAGATCTGCCTAAAAATTACCCATATGAAAATGCTTATATTATTATTGTTTCTAAGAAACATATAAAATGTATTACAGTTGAAGAATTATTTGAAGGCAAAGAGATTACTCCTAATTCACATAACTATTTAGGGAATAGAAAAGAATTTGATCTTGATAAAGATGTAATAATTGACTTCTGTAATTTCGCAGTATTATTTTTCGAAAATGTATAAAAGTTTGGCGTCGCACATTCAAATATGCGACGCTGATGAAGCTTAATTAATAACAAATGTTCGGCTAAAAAATATTTTACAAAATGGATGTAGCCTTTAATAAAAACGAAGATGCCATGAAATTAGCCTGGGCAAAGGCTAAGCAACGCTTAGAAACAATCTACGAAGGCGGTGGAAAAAAATCAATCGAAAAACAACGTGAGAGAAATAAACTGACGGCAAGAGAACGAATTAAATATCTCTGCGATGCAGATAAACCTTTTGTAGAAATTGGTGCTTTTGCAGGATATGAAATGTATGCGGAATATGGAGGTTGCCCATCTGCAGGATTAGTAAGCGGCATCGGATACGTGAGTGGCAGGCAATGTGTAGTTGTTGCAAATGATCAGACAGTAAAAGCTGGTGCATGGTTTCCTATTGCAGGTAAAAAGAATTTACGTATGCAAGAGATCGCCATGGAAAATAAATTACCTGTTATTTATTTAGTTGATAGTGCCGGTGTTTTTTTGCCTTTACAGGATGAAATTTTTCCCGACAAAGAACATTTTGGCCGCGTGTTTCGTAACAATGCTGTAATGAGTGCCATGGGCATTACACAAATTGCAGCAGTGATGGGTGCCTGCGTTGCAGGCGGCGCGTACTTACCTATCATGAGCGATGAAACATTAATGGTTGAAGGCAATGGCTCTATTTATTTAGCTGGTCCGTATTTAGTAAAAGCTGCTATTGGTGAAGAAGTAGATGCAGAAACCCTTGGTGGCGCTGAAACACACACTGCTATCAGCGGCATTGCAGATTATAAATTTGAAACAGAACATGATTGTCTCGATCATATAAAAAAGATCATTAGCAAATTGGGTAGTCCGGAAAATGCCGGATTTGATCGCATTCAATCTATCGAACCAAAGAAAAAAGAAGAAGATATCTACGGCATTATGAGTGAGGGAAATACCAAGCCTTACAACATGCTCGATATTATTCACTGCATTACGGATGCCGATAGTTTTGATGAATACAAAGAAGAATATGGCAAAACAATTA
>DATHNB010000141.1:0-3307 GCA_035486495.1 Ferruginibacter sp.
GCTATTACTGGTTTACTTTCTTATATCCGCTATAAAAATATTGAAAAGCAATTGAAAGATGGCGATTATAAACACTCGTCTGTATTGATAACGATCATTACCTGTTTAGTGTTTTTAGTGAGTACATTACTTATTTTATACCTTGTACAAAATATATAGGTAAAAAAGACTATAAACTCATCAAAATAAATTGGCTATAAAAACGTTATTATTCTCAAAGGGTAAACCCAAACCTAGATTAACCGTCAAACCCTAAAATCAATTATTAAAAAATTACGTACATCAAAAACGATCCGTTCTGCCCCTAAATTTATTAGAACAATCATAATGTTATTTTTTATTTTTCTTTATGAACGGCAATAGTTGTAAAGACATAAAATTTAAATTGTAATCTAATAATATAATATTTACGCTATGGAAAGGTTTAATAATAGTACTCATGCTACTTTGCTGGCCGGGTTAAAAAATCCTAAAAAATTTATTAGTACATACAATGATCTTGTGCTCGAGTTAGAAAAGGTAGAGCATGCATTTACTGTTAATGTAGATGAGCTATTATCGATCTCAAGCGAGGATGGTTGTTTGTCTTTCAAATTTACTCATAAATGCATGGAACAGGAATTTTGTCTTCAGCTGGCTATTTTGACCGCATTGTCTAATAATAACTTGTTAGCTGCTTAGAGTGTTATTATACTATGGTGTATCTTTTAAGATTGGCTCGATAAATGCATATGACACATGGTAAATATTTTAACACGAAACTTTTCAACATGAAACTGAAATTATTTTTATCAATGCTTGTAGCATGCTTTTTTATGTCAGCTACATCGTTTGCTCAAAGAGGAGATCGATACCATCATTGGCATCACCATCACTGGCACCATTATCACCATAGATATTATCATCATGGGCCTACGGTTATTATTCATAATTAATAATAATTGAACAAAAAGAAAGAGGAAGGTATTGCTACTTTCCTCTTTTCTTTTAATGACCCAATTGTTATTATTTATTAGATCCGGCAGTTTGTTGTGCATATTTCTTTACAGCCTCTGATCTGCTACTTACATTTAATTTTTTATAAACATTTTTAAGATGCTTTTTCACCGTGTTAATAGATATAAAATTGTCAGCCGCAATTTCCTTGTATAATTTTCCAGAGGATAAAGCGATCAACATTTTTTTCTCTTGGCGGGTTAATTCCATATTATTTCTTCGATTATAAAAATTTAATTAAGCATTATGGTTTTTGTAAAGGCCAATCAATTCTCCTCTTGCAATAATGTGATGTCTCATTGCTCCTTCAAGTGACTGTTTACCTGAATTGTCCTTCAGGTCGAGCTCTGTATCCAATGTATATACCTTAAAATGGTAATGATGTATGCCAAATGGAGGATAGGGACCTGTATATCCATTATTTCCCTTGCTATTTTTGCCTTGTACTCCCGGAGTACTATTTTCCTCGATTGTTTTTGTCGTCGGGTCAATATTCCACATTACCCAATGCACAAACGGACCGGTTGCAGCATCGGGATCATCAACAACTAATGCTAAACTTTTAGTTTCGGCCGGAATATTTTTTATTGAAACAGGAGGGTTAATGCTCTCTTTTTCAAAACTATATTTTGAAGGAATGAAATCATCTTCCTTAAAAGCCGGGCTTGTTACTTGCAACAATATTGGAGTTATAGCGATGCTCATAATCAAAGAATTAATTGTTATGGAATCCTTTTTATTTTAAATGACAATTAATGTGCCGTATAACGTAAAACCCCTGTTAAGATCATCCTTATTTTTTCTGAAAGATGGAAAGTTATATCGTTGAGATTCAATATCAAAGCCTATTTCGGGTACTTTTTTACGGCATTGTCATATTTTTATTTTCTGCAACAAAACATGGCATATTTTTTTAGACATTTTAGATAAACTCAGTCAATGAATCAGCTAGACCAATTGGCTAAGCTATATGAGAGCCCTTGCTATTGTTTTGTTTATCAAGGCGCTCTTTTTTATTTTTTATTGTGGCATATTTGTTGGTTCCTTTTTATATAAAAAATAGAGAATGAGAATTCAAAACATACAAGATTTAGAAGAAAAATCGAAGCTGATACGTAAGTGGAGTATGGTTTCTACAACGGAAGCAGGATCAGGACATCCAACTTCATGTTTATCGGCAGCAGATATTACAACAGTTCTTTTTGATAGATATTTTACCTATGATGTCAAGAATCCACTTAACTTATATAATGACAGGTTCGTACTTTCAAAAGGGCATGCTGCCCCTTTATTATATTCTCTATTCGGTATTGCAGGTGCTTATCCGATAGAAGAAATAAAAACCTTGCGAAAATTTGGTAGTCGGTTTGAGGGACATCCTACGCCAAAATTTGTTTATGCTGAAGCCGCAACAGGTTCACTTGGTCAGGGTTTATCGGTGGGGGCAGGTTTAGCATTGATCGCTAAAAGGGAAAACCTACCTACCAAAACTTATGTGCTTTTAGGAGATGGTGAGTTAGCGGAAGGACAGGTTTGGGAAGCGGCGAATTTCGCATCCTTTCATAAGTTAAATAATTTAATAGCGATACTTGATATCAATCGTTTAGCACAAAGTGGAGAAACGATGTTTGGCCATCATATGGAAAAATATGTGGATCGTTTTAAAGGATTTGGGTTTGAAGTAATATCTATTAACGGCCACAATTTTGAAGAAATAATCAATGCCTTTGAAATAGCAGTCAATAATAAAACTGAAAAGCCGATTGCTATTGTTGCTGAAACAATAAAAGGAAAAGGTATTTCTTTTCTGGAAGATAAGGACGGTTGGCATGGTAAAGCATTAAAAAAAGATGAACTGCAAAAGGCATTGGTCGAGTTGGGTAATATTGATGATAGCCTCCAATTCAATTTCAAAAAACCTTCGCAATTAAAATTTACTGAGGAAGATGAAGAGCATATTAATATAGATCTTCCATTTGAAAAAGATAAAGAATATGCAACTCGTGAAGTATTTGGAGATGTCCTGATAGAGCTCGGGGAAAAAAATAAAGAAATATATGCACTAGATGGTGACGTAAAAAACTCAACTTTCACCTTAGATTTTTTTAAAGCTTTTCCTGAAAGATCTATTGAATGTTATATCGCAGAACAAAATATGGTATCTGTGGCTGTAGGATTGTGGCGCCTTGGTAAAATACCTTTCGTTGTAACGTTTGGTGCCTTTTTAACAAGAGCTGCTGACCAGATTCGTATGGCGCGTGTTTCAGAAGCTAATATAAAATTCGTTGGCTCACACGTAGGTGTTTCGATT
>DATHNB010000142.1:0-4808 GCA_035486495.1 Ferruginibacter sp.
TATTGCACTATCTTCTTTGCACTTTATAGATTGTGACATCGATTTTTCGTCAGAGATATGATTAACGGCAAAAAATTGGTTGTCACCAAAAAGGATTCTTTCCATATATTTTATTTAGAACTTTTTCTAATCAATTCAATAGCATTATCGGTGTACCAAGCACTTTGAAATGTATTAATTGAATTTGCCACTTCACCAGCAACCGCCTTAATAAAATAATCAATTTGTGCGGAGTATTCCTCACCACGCAAATAGAAATCAACCTCTTCGGTAAGGTCGGTTACATACTTAACATTCCAGCCTTTTGAATATCCTTTAAAACTATTAGAATCTTTTAAAAATACCTTTAATTCATTTGCGTCTGATACGATCTTTCCTTTTGTACCTGCAATAGTAATTGTAGTTGACATTTTCCGGTAGGTCTCATCGCTCCAGTTAACAGACAGTACACCTGAAACACCGTTTGATAATTCCAACAAAGAGTATACTGCATCCTCGACATTTTTAGAGTAAATTGACTTTAACAAACTAGCTTTTACACAATCTACCGGCGCTATCAGGTCAGTAATAAGATCGATCACATGTGATGCATAATCCAATAAACAACCACCACCTTCTGATGGCTCGGAACGCCAGCTATCCGTTTGGGGTTTTATTACAACCGGGCCATAAGCTTCCCCGAGAAAATGATATATTTTACCTAATGCGCCGCTATTTACTATCTTTTTAACCTCTCTAAAAGTACCAATAAACTTATTGTGGTATCCAACCTGGTTTACAACTTGTTGTTTTTCAGCCAAAGTTACTAATTCTTTACCCTGCTCAGCATTCATGCAAAATGGCTTTTCAGCAAAAACACTTAATTTTTTTCCGAGCAGGTACTTAATTACAGGGTAATGGAACTTCGTTGGAACTGCTACAATTACAGCATCTGGTTTAACTTCATCTATCATTTTCTGATAGTCGGTAAAACAATTAAATTTCCCGTACTTCGATAAAAAATCAGTAAGTAATTTTGAGGTATCGCATACGCCGACCATTTCAACCCCGGGATGGGCACCCAATATTGACAGATGAGAAATACCCATTTTTCCGGCACCGATAAGTCCAACTTTAATCATACTTTATTATGTGTAAAAAAATCAATATAACATTTCTAAAAAACTTCATTTGATTGCCAATATTCCGTTTGAAAACTTCCGGCCTGTAAACAATCCTGACTAACCAACCCAATCTTAATTTAAACCAAAAAGGATGAATAACTTTTTGAGTACCTGCAAACCAGTCAAATACATTGCCAATACAAATAACAAGACATGGTTTTATTAAATCTTTATTTCTAATTGCCCATTTTTCCTGTTTGGGGCATGTCATTCCAACAAATAATATATCAGGTTCAAATTCATTCACAGCTTTAACCATCCTGGCATTATCTTCATCGCTAAACTCATTTTTAAATGGAGGTGAGTAAAAACAGCCTTGAATTTGAGGATATTCCTTCTTTATTCTGTCTTCAATTTTTTTTAAAGTTTGGGATGATGAGCCTAAAAAAAAAGCTTTCCCTTTTACAGCATCCAAACGGTTTATGAAATGATTGAAAACATCAGGACCCTGATTTCTTCTTATATTTTTACCATGTAATAATAACGATGCCAAGGCGAAGTAAACACCATCAAGTACCAGGTAATCGCAAGTTGTGAGTGCGTGTTTAAAGGCCTCATCCCTCGTAGTTATAGAATATGAATTTGGGCTAATAGTATTTATTACCTTGCAATAGGTATCTTTTAACGGTATACGATTTAAATTATCGGAGAAAACCTTGAACCCTAAAGTTTCAACATATTTTATCTCTGTCATTCTTCAGATATTCTTTTGTTTTAAAATTGGATGAAAATGATATTTGAAATACAAATCAAAATGCTCTATGGGATAAAATAATCTCTTATATAAGTGCCGTTAAAGGCTGCAAAGGGGTAACAAAATACTATCTCTTTAACCTTGCCCGAATAAACATATCTCTGTTTGGGTATTTTGCCAATAAATTTGACCAGGACCCGCCTCTTCTTAGAAAAATTCTCGCCAATTGTTTTAAATTTCCTTTTATATCTGTAATTCTTGGGAAATTTTCAACTCTATATACCTCTGTTTTAATAATTTCAAATCCTAATCTTTGCAAAATGTTTTCAACTATTTCTTTATTAGCAAAACTTAAATGATCTGGTGCATAGTAAGGTTTTTGATGATACTTAACCGGCAAATGACTTGAATGCCCCGTTTCAATAAATAATTCACCATTGGGATTTAAAAATCTCTTTATTTTTTTTAGAAATTCAATTGGATCAGGTAAATGAGAATAGACGTTTAATAAAGAGATAAAATCATATTTTTCGTCCCAATTGTCAAGGTCTATAAAGCTTACGTCCAATTCTCTTGATTTACAGGATTGAATTTTATATTTATTTGGTTCAGAGCCCTTAATTTTAATTTCTGAATTAGTGTATAATATTAAGGCCTCCATAAATTCTCCAAATCCACAGCCAATATCCAACCAGTTTTTGTTTTCTAATTCATCTTTTTTATAAAAATCTTTAAGTGTATTTACATACTTGGTAATTTTTTGTTTTTTATATTTTCCAGTAACATTAATTAGTTTATTCCCCCTATGTTCACCTATTTTATGTGAAGCAGATATATCTTCATTTACAGGCCTTGGGTTTAGGTAAATTAAATTGCAGTTTTTACATTTTACATACTTATATCCATTTTCTATATCATATAAGGAATACTCCGACGAACCGCAATTATAGCAATTTATTGTTATTAAACTCATTGTTAAATTTTCAACCTATTAACCTCGTGTTTATAATGTTTTGTTTTAATTGCGCTTCTTTAAAAACAAACTAAACGTTGTCAATGTTTTAAGCATTATTCCCGAACAGATGAATATTCGGATAGCTGTTCTTTATTTAATTAAAACATTTAATAGTTAAATTGTTTATAAACAATAAGTTTAAAAGCATTACACAATGGCTTCAAATATAATTATCTTAAATTTCATTTTTAAGTAAAAAGGAAATTATATCGAAATTAATGATCCATAAATTAGCAGGCTTTTATCGTGTTAAACAAATTATAAAATGATGACTTTGTATTTTTTTAATCTCAAAGCTTTATATTTGAGGTAGTATCTAAAACGATAATATTTACTACTGATTTATTATCAAGACGTTACATATTTTAAAAACTTTAATTACAGGCAAAATGAAACCCCTATTATTTATCCTTCTGTCATTAATTTGTTTCAGTTCATACGGACAAACTGCATATTATTTTTCCAATAGTGGAAATGATAATAACGCTGGAACAGTAACTTCACCATTAAAAACCATAGATAAACTCAATAAGTTGTTATTGAAACCTGGCGACAATGTTCGATTTCATTGCGGCGATAGCTTTCCGGGCCAATTAAATATAAAAGCTTCAGGAAATCAGGCCAGTCCGATAATTTTTGACTCATATGGAGTGGGCAATAAAGCGATTATTAATGGTGCAGTAGAAGTTAAAAACTGGACAAAACTAACTGGTAAAAATATTTGGCAGGCATCTTTGAACACTAGGTTCCCTATTACAGATTTGTATATAAATTCAAAGAACGCCAAATTGTCAAGGTATCCTAAATCGAATAGCGCAAATAAAGGTTTTCTTACCATCGCATCTCATTCCGGCGGAACACAATTAACCAGTCGGGAAAGCATTCAGGGAAATTGGGTTGGGGCAGAGTTGGTTTATATGCCTAATCAATGGTTAATAGAAAGATGTAAAATAATTGGGCAAAATGGGAATACCTTTACCATAACCAAACCAGATACCCGTGAGATTGCTGACGGGTGGGGTTTTTTCATACAAAATCATATTGGGGCATTAGGCGTTGATAGGGAATGGAGCTATGATTCTCTTAAAAACACAATTTCTTTATACTACGCAAATGGTAACCCAAATGATCAAAAAATTGAGATTACATATTTTTCTAAAGGTGTGGCTATAGCAAATTGTTCAAATATAACGCTGCGGAATTTAGAAATTGATAAAACTGCCAATAACGCTATTTCGGGATATAACGTATCAAATATTGTTTTAAATAATCTTAAGATCGATCATTCAGGAGAAGATGGTATAAAAATGCAGGGCAAACTGGATAATATTTTAATTGAAAATAATTACATAAATCATAGTAATAATGATGCGGTAACGATTGATGGAGCCTCCAATTTTAAATTCATTAATAATACAATAAAAAATACCGGGATAAATCCAGGACGAGGTAAAAGCAATGCCGGACAATATTCTGGATTAGAATATACAAGCGATGCTGGCAATGCCGTTATCCAGGATAACAAATTAGATAGTGTTGGCTATAATGGAATAAATTTCAGCGGCAGCAATATCTTAGTTAAAAATAACACCGTTTCAAATTTTTGTTTGATCAAAAGCGACGGAGGAGGAATATATACCTGGGATGGAGATCAAAAAAATAGGACCAACGAAATTATTACCGGTAATATTTTATTAGGCTGCACTACTTATTCAGTTCCTGTTAGTAATATTCGGCCACATGTTGACGGAATTTACCTTGACGATTGTTCGAGAGGCCTTACTGTTTCTAATAATACTATTGCCAATTGCATTAACAGCGGCATTTATCTTCATGGTGCAAACAATGTAATAGTTACGGGAAATAGCTGTTATAATAATGGAGAGCAGTTCTCATTTAACATTACAGACAAATGTGATGTTGTGAATAATACAAT
>DATHNB010000143.1:0-4884 GCA_035486495.1 Ferruginibacter sp.
CCATCATATTTTGGTTTAGGTGGAGGGAATGTAATTCTTACACTCAGTAGAATTATAGGTAGTGGTACAACAGATGACACACTTGCACTATCTTGGCCGGTTGAGGCAAATAATAACTTACAGAGTGACTCTTATTTGTATATTTCTATATTAATGCCGGTATCAAAGGGGCTTACTGAGAATAATTTTGCGGCATTGAGTGGAGAAAGATTTGATTCTAATACAAATATTATTTCACTTACATCATATCTCGCAGACTCTTATTATAACTATTATAATTATCCAACTTATTCTGATTCTCTTGCCTATACTTCTCCTCGTGGCCCTTCAAATATTTATTTTGTAAATATCTCGATGTCGCCATCAGGTGATTTATCAATGGCAGGACTGTTTAACGGAAATATTGGAGATACTACTATTACTAATGGAAGATTTGATTTTTATTTACCTAGTAGCTATATACATTTCTAAAAACAAATTAGAATCTTGCTATCAATTTCAAATTGAATAACCTCGGTGTTAAACGATTGGGAATCGCGTACGTATTATTAGCAAAGTCTTTTATCAATTGATATGAAATTGTATTGGCTCTATCCAAAAGATTAAACACTTCAAAGCTTGCCCAGATATTTTTAAAAGGTTTAAAAGGACTGTGGCTCCTGCGTTTCGATTCGTCTCCTAATAACAATGCACTAAATCCTATATCAACCCTTATGTATGGATCTATTGTTAACGCATCACGTAATTGTGGAACGTTTGGAATACTATATGGCATATTACTACCATAGATCATATTCAAATTCACCCTGATATTTTTATTGGTAGACAAATAGTCTTGTAAGTATACGCCAAGTGTAATTAAACGGTCTGTTGGTCTGCGTATCCAGCCTATGGTTTGTTTTACACTATCAGTCACTACTTTATCCTGCGATTGAGAAGTGATAATTTGCCCTGCTGCATTTTCATATTGGTAATAAAAATCGTTGTCGATTTTTTCTTTTGTACTGCCAATACCCAGACTTATCCAGCTTTCAGCATCTTTTACTAATTCACCATACAATCTTGTTTCAACACCAACGGCGTATGCTTTTGCATCGTTCTCTCCAAAATATTGAATATTTAGATTGTTAATGTCGTAAGGATTAACATCCCATAATCTTTTATAATAAGCTTCTGTGGTTAAACGAAATGGTCTTTCACCGTATTTAAAATCATATTCCAATCCCGCAACAAGCTGGTAACTTTTTTGTGCTTTTACTGCAGTATTCAACGTGCCATCTGGTTTTACCATTTCTCTATAAAAAGGAGGTTGGTCATAAATACCTGCAGCCAATTTGTAAACAATATTTTTCTTTGTCTTCAAACTCAATTGTGTTCTCGGACTAACTAAAAATTCATTGTTAAGCGAATTGTAATTATATCGGGCACCTACTTGTAATATCACATCTTTTTTTGAGTGAGTGAGATTGATATTGTCTTGCAAAAATCCACTGTATTTTTGAATAGATAGATTGGCCGAAGAATTAATAAAACTACTAAGGTTATTACCATTTTCAGGAATAGAATATCCTGCACTGTCCTGAAATTCCCATTCGTACAACTTGCCTTGAATATTGGTTTGCTCGATTGTATTTCCCCATTGTATTAAGTGGATGCCGGTTTCGTAACTTCCTTTGTGTGTTATGTTCCAAACACCAATATTTAATGCATTGCGGGCATAATCTTGATAAGAACCGGCACCTAAAGGGTTTGTAATTTGTCCGAATGAGCTACTGCCTTGATCAAAATCTCTTTCGCCAAATAAATAAGTGCCTGTTATATCATAATTTTCAGTTTCTATATCCTGGTAATGGCTCAGCATCCATTTTAATTTTATTCTGTTAGTTGGTTGATTGATAGCAGTAAAGCCAATAAAATTTGTTTGGTAAGCATCTTTTTCCTGTCCCTGAAAAAATATATCTAATCCGACATTGCTGGAGAAGAATGGTGATACAACTGAAGATGTTTTTTCTACAGATTCAGGAATAAATAAAAATTTAGTGGAAGAGAAATCACCTAATAGTTCCAACTGCCATTTTTCTGCAAGTTTATAAGTAAGATAACCTTGTATGTCGGATGATGTTGGAGAATAAACACCTTGTGTTTCTTGCGAGCTAAGCAGGCTTTTATTGCTACGGTTACGTGCGCCGAGAATATAAGTCAGCCGATGTTTTTGTTTTTTAGAAACACCTTCAACATGCGCCCCCTGCTCTAATAAACCAAGGTCAATTGATCCACCGAACTGTTTAGGATCTTTGTATTGAATATCTAGTACGCTACTCATTTTATCGCCATACTTTGCCTGGAAACCGCCGTTATAAAAACTGATATTTTTTGTTAATTCAGGATTGATAAAACTTAATCCTTCCTGTTGCCCACTGCGGACTAAATACGGACGAAAAATCTCAAAATCATTAATGTAAATTAAATTTTCATCGTAGTTACCGCCGCGTACACTATATTGGGACGTAAGTTCATTATTACTGCCCACTAATATTTTTATAAGCCCTTCCACACCACCAACTGTAGTAGGTAATGTGCTTGCTGTAGTAGCATTTAATTTAGTAATGCCAACATCTCTTTGTTGGTTATCTGTTGAAGCAATAGTAACGGTATCTAGTACCTGCGATTTCTTTTCTAACAGAACCTCTTTTTTTTCTTCCTCATTTTCATTCAGGTAGAATTTAAGTTTTGTTTCAATATAGCCTGTGTATGAAAATACCAATGCGAATTCTTTTTCTGCAGTAACTTTTATTCTGAAATAACCGCTATCATTTGTTGCAACGCCAGTCATTTTGCCCAGAACGATAACAGAAACGTTCGCCATCGGCCGTTCATTTTCATCTACCACACGACCACTCACAAACGCCGATTTTTTTTGCGCTGTTGCGTTTAAAAATAACAGCGATAGTAGCAGGGCTGTAAGTGATCTCATGGCATGAAGATAAATATTTTAATTAATGTACAATTTTGGACGTAATATGTTATTGGACCTTTTTACATTCGACATCGTGCGTCGTACATCAAACATGCCTTAACTTTATGCAATGAAAATTCACGATATCACTTCATATTTAGAAACGGTAGCTCCACTTAGCTTGCAGGAGAGTTATGATAATGCGGGACTGATAACCGGTAATGGACAATGGGAATGCACAGGAATTATTACTTCATTAGATGCTACAGAAGAAGTAGTGTTGGAAGCTATTGCAAAAAAATGTAACCTTATTGTAGCGCATCATCCGATCATATTTGGTGGATTAAAAAAGATCACCGGCAAAAATTATGTTGAAAAAACTATTATCGCCGCGATAAAAAATGATATAGCTATTTATGCGATCCATACAAACCTGGATAATGTGTTGCAAGGCGTAAATGGCAGAATAGCTGATAAACTTGGATTGATCAATAGAAGAATACTACAACCTAAAAAAGATGTACTCAAAAAACTGATCACTTTTGTTCCTACTGAAAAATTGGAAGAAGTGAGGAATGCTATTTTTAATGCAGGTGGTGGACAAGTTGGGAATTATAGCGAATGTAGTTTTACAATAACCGGAGAAGGAACTTTTAAGGGTAATGACCAAACTAAACCTTATGTTGGTAAAGCAGGTGAAAGGCATACAGAAAAGGAAACGAGGGTAGAAGTTGTTTTCCCCGAATGGATAGAAAATTCCGTTTTAAAAGCGATGATCTTAGCACATCCTTACGAGGAAGTGGCGTATGATATCATATCTCTGGATAATAATTATCAAAATATAGGTAGCGGATTGACGGGTGAACTTGAAAAACCGGTTTCAGAGGCAGATTTCCTTGATCTGCTTAAAAAAGCCTTTAAACTTTCGGTTATCCGACATACACCTTTAACAGGCAAAATGGTGCAAAAAATCGCCCTTTGCGGTGGTTCCGGCAGCTTCCTGACTGGAGCGGCAATAGCCTCCGGTGCTGACTTTTATGTAACGGGAGACGTAAAATACCACGAATTTTTTGATGCCAACGGAAAGCTGGTAATTGCCGATATAGGCCACTATGAGAGCGAACAATTCACAATAGACCTATTATTTGATATTTTAAGCAAAAAATTCCTTAACTTTGCCGTCCTTAAAACAGGTATTATAACCAATCCTGTTCACTATTTCTAAATCGCTCAAATAAATAAATATGGCAGCCGTAAAAGATTTCTCTGTTGAAGAAAAATTAAGTTCTCTGGTTTTGTTACAAAAAGTTGATAGCAAATTGGATGAAATTTCAATTTTAAAAGGTGAATTGCCGATTGAAGTGAAAGATCTTGAAGATGAAATCGAAGGTTTGCACGCTCGTCAAACTCGTGTAGAAGAAGAGATCAATGGGATGCAGGAGTTCATTGCTCAAAAGAAAGAAGCTATTAAAGAAGCGGAAGCGTTGGTTAAAAAATACGAAAAACAAAGCGATAACGTTAAAAATAACCGTGAGTTTGAAGCTATCAATAAGGAAATTGAAATGCAGACTTTAGAGGTTAAGCTTAGCGAAAAACATATTAAAGATGCAACTGATGATATTGCTGAAAAAGCAAAACAATTAGAATCTGCTAAAAAAGCGGTAGCAACTAAAGAAGCTAACTTAAACGGTAAAAAAGCTGAGTTAGAAAAGATCATCGCTGAAACTGAAAAAGAAGAAAAACAATATAACAAGGAAGCGAAAGAAGCAAGAAGTCATGTTGATGAAAGATTATTGATGAGCTACGATCGTATCCGTAAAAATTACCGTAATGGTTTAGCGGTTGTTCCTGTAGAAAGAGATAGCTGCGGTGGTTGTTTCCATGCAATACCTCCTCAAAAACAAAGTGAAATTAAATTGCGTAAAAAA
>DATHNB010000144.1:0-2257 GCA_035486495.1 Ferruginibacter sp.
ATTTTAAAAAGACCCCGATGATTCAAAAAACACTTCTTTTCTTATCTACATGTATTGTATTGATTGGTTGTAATATTGGAACATCCGGGATTTGGAAAAATGACAATATAGAACACGAAAAGAAAGCGCAATTAAAAGCACTAAACGACAAATTGTTTAACGCAATTACTAACAATGACGCTTCTAATTTAAAAGCAATGATGTCTGACGCGGCAATTCAATCAGGTGGGGACATAAATAACTTTACCGACCAAGTAAGCGCAGCTTTAAAGACGGACAGTTATAAAATTCTTGATGAATACTATGTCCAAAGTTCTACCACAGGAATAAACAATACAATACCCGGAATTGCTGGCGACGATAGTTATGTTATAAATCATTTGGTTTCGAACAAAGAAATGTTTGTTTCCTTGTTATTGCCAAATGGACAAGGCAATGAAGCATTGATATTGGCTATTTATGGAAAATACAACAATGAATGGAAATTGAATATCCTTAAAATTGGCCAATATACTTTATTCAACAAGACTGCAACTGATTACTACAAACTGGCAAAATCGTGTTACGACAAAAAATATTTAGTTGACGCTTATACCAATATTAATTTATCCGAAAGGCTTCTGCGACCTGCAAACGATATTTTCATCTTTCAAAAAGAAGGTGAAATCAATGTATTTAATGACAAGATAAAAAATGAACTTAATAAAAGTTTTGCGTTGCCCTTAACTTTAGATAAAATAAGTAGTAAACCAAAAGTTTTTCGGATTTATCCCGAAATGGGCGATGAAGGTTTTTGTCCAATGGTTCAATATTTGACCAGCTTAAACTTGAAGGATACTATATCACTAAAAACAGAAAATGAAAAGATTAAAAAAGAAGTAAGGACTCTTTTCAAAGGTATAGACCAAGACAAAAAATACATATTTTTTCAAGCATTTAATGAGTTGCCAGACGGACAAAAAATGGTAGAGCATTATGGATTCATTGACCAACTTGCGAAATAAAACGGCACATAACATAGGGTTTTGCAATAGGCTGGCTGACGGAATAACAATGGGCTTGAAAGCCATGCTGGGCTTTGGCCCCGAACCCCGAACTGGCGCAGATATGCAGGGCAAGGATGAAGCGTGGGGTATCTGTGCAAGCTTACCAATTACAGCACTGATACCTCACGCTCAAATCAACGCCGCATATCTGCGCTAGTCGGAGTCACTCATAGAAGCCTTTCTAAGTTTTGTTTTATAAATTTATTTTTGCTAACACTTGCTGCAAATCCACATCACACCATTGTACTTGTTCATCTGCTTTAAACCACGTCAACTGGCGCTTAGCATAGTTACGGGTATTTTGCTTGATCATTTGTACCGCGTACTCTAAAGAAATATCATCTTCTAAATAACTGAACAACTCTCTATAACCTACTGTTTGCAAGGCATTCAACTTTTTATATTGTTCCAGACTTTTCACTTCTTCTTCCAGTCCGTCTTGCATCATTACATTAACCCGTGCATTAATTCTATCGTACAATACTTCTCTTGGCATATCCAACCCAATTTTAATAATATCAAAATCGCGTTTTTTTCTATTGTGCATTTGAAAATCAAGGATCGATTTTCCGGTAGATAATTTTACTTCCAAAGCACGTATCAATCGCGTAGGATTTTTATTTTCTCCTTTAGCATAATATAAAGGGTCTACTTTTTCAACTTCCTTTTGCAGCCATTCCAATCCCTCCCACTCATAATCTGCTATTACTTTTTCTTTTATTTCGGGAGAAACTTTTGGCACTTCATCAATACCATGGCAGAATGTTTTTACATACAATCCAGTACCTCCAACCATTATAGCAATATCATTCTTTTTAAAAATTTCATTAATACTTTTTAATGCATACTGCTCAAAAATAGCCGTATTCATTTCTTCCTGAATAGAATGAGAATTAATGAAATAATGTTTTACTAATTTCAATTCTTCAGATGAAGGTTTAGCAACACCAATGTTTAATTCCTTAAAACACTGACGACTATCTGCCGAAATAATATCTGTAGAAAAATGTTGTGCGAGTTGTATCGCGATATTTGTTTTGCCAACAGCAGTTGGACCAACAATAACAATGCAGATTTTGCTCATATTAAGTAAGAAGTTAAAAGTCAAAACCCAAAAGTATGGATCATGATCATTTCACTTTCGGGTTTTGACTTTTAAACTTTGACTTATTTCTAAAATTCTTCATTACCACTTTCTTCTTCGCCATGAT
>DATHNB010000145.1:0-2904 GCA_035486495.1 Ferruginibacter sp.
AATATTGCGGATGTATATAATACTATGCAAATGTTTATGGGTAGTACTTATATTAACCAGCTAACTATATATGGAAGAAATTTTTATGTGGTAGCCCAAGCTGATACTGCTTTTCGTAATGACATAAAAAATATCGGACAATATTATGTAAAAAATAATACCGGACAAATGATCCCATTGAGTACAGTTGTTAGTTATAAGGTTACAGAAAGTGCGCCACTTATCTCCCACTTTAATATTTATAGAAGTGCGGAAATTGATGGTGGTGCTAAACAAGGCTACAGTAGCGGACAAGCCATTGAAGCGTTACAACGTACTGCAGACAAGATTCTTCCTGAAGGATATGGTTATGAGTTTTCAGGTTTGAGTTTACAGGAATTAAAATCGGGAAATAGTGCCGTGTATATTTTTGCGCTGTCAATCATATTTGTATTCTTGTTAATGGCTGCACTGTATGAAAGCTGGGCAATACCATTCTCGGTTCTGTTTGCGGTACCTATTGGTGTATTTGGCGCCATACTTACATTAACATTAATACCAAGATTAAGCAACAACATATATGCACAAATTGGTTTAATTACTTTGATCGGTTTATCGGCAAAAAATGCCATCCTTATTGTTGAATTTGCAAAAGAAAGGGTTGACAGAGGAATGCCAATTATATCTGCTACATTGGATGCGGTTAAACTACGTTTGCGCCCGATCTTAATGACGTCTATCGCATTCATACTCGGCGTTTTACCGTTAGCGTTAGCATCGGGTGCCAGCTCTGTAGCTCGTAATACAATTGGCTATACTGTATTGGGCGGTATGTTGGCTGCAACGGGAATAGCGATATTCTTTGTACCGGTATTGTTTGTAGCTATTTGCAATTTAACATATAGTAAAGAAGAATTGGAACGCTTGAAAAAAGAACATGAAGCGGATAATACAGAGCTTCCACAAGCATAGAATTGATAAATAGATATAAAAAAGCCGGTAACAATTTTGTTATCGGCTTTTGTTTTTTATGGCAACATCGTTGTGTTTCGCGATAGCGAACTTAACCAGACTTTGTAAAAAGAAAAGTGATTATATTATTATTCCAGTTCACTTTACTGGTATCATAAATAAGTTGCATTTTTAAACTATCCTTTCCTGCCAATTTAATAAGCCAATATTCACAGCCTCTTTTAATAGGCATTCTTTCAATTAAGCGTAATATGCTTATATCATACTTGAAATTCAATGAGTAATCCATCATAATTCTTGCCGGTGGAAGTCCCCCTGGAGGCCCTGTCAACCATTCAGTACATTTCGAACTGTCTTTAAATTCATAAGTGACAGTTACATCGGCGTTGCCCGGCGGAAATGTTTCTTTCTCAATCCATTTTGTACCAATTAAATCCTCATAAGCCACTTGTTGACAGTAAGATTTAATAGAAATAAAAATAAGTGATAGGAATACTAATAGTATTGATTTCATCAAAGTAATTTATTGATAGATGCAATAAATTATAAATTTACACAACAAAAAAAATAATTAAATAGGGTAACTGATTATAAAACCTCTGTGGTTGAAAACATACCTCTTACTTTACTTTTTTATAGTCGGAATAAATATAGGTTACGGTAGCTTTTCCTTTTTTATCCTTTATATAAATATCCATAGAAATATCGTCGGATATAAGCTGATTAAATTGTTCATCTTCATTATAAGAAAAATTTCTGTCCATTGTATAGGTCTTAACATCCATATTCTCTAATCTGAATGTTGAGCTATCAGTAAATTCTTCTTTATCTATCTGCTTTGTTTTTTTATTGATATATGCGAAGCCCGCACAACGCGAAAGATCCGTATAGCGATCAGGCAGATTCTTTTTATCGCACCTAAATGAAATAACTATCGTGGCAGTGTCTTCCGATTTAATTGACGTTGAATGAATGCCAACAGTTGCGCCTCTTTTTTTATTTACTTCCTTAGCATAATCATGTGCCCATCTTTCAGAAACAGTATCATTATTGAAAGTGATCATTTGCCAGCGTTTCTCTTCATCGCGTTGTGGATCGTATTCAATTATTGTATAATTATTTGCTGAAGGAGAAACAGCATTCATAGTCATTTTAAAATAATGGGTGCCATCGTCTGTATGAAAAGAATGCTCAATAATATTTGAATCGATGCCAAGAGATTTGAGTCTTAGGGTAACAGAATCTACCTGAGCAAAAGCACAGTAAGCTAAAAGCAAAGCAAACGCTGTCATCAAAAAAGTCCGACTAAAGCCTTTCATAATTGTTTAATGTTAGCCTTCCTAAAAATAATTAAAAAATACTAGTTTTTTGTACATAAATCGTTAATGTACTTGCGATCAGCATGTAACTACTATACCTAAGATGCTAACTATCCCCAAAATGCAGCCAAAACCAATAATAATTTACTCTTAGGACTGACCCATAAAATACAGGTAAAAAGGATAAACACTCGCTGCAAACAATAGCAGCGCAACAAAGAACAAATTATCAACGGGGAAATTTTGAGGAGAGATCAAAATAAATAATGCAATACCCAGAAATAATAAGACAAAACCTAATAACCACAAAGAAGTATACAATGCGCCAACATTATGTTCTGCAAGAGATTGGTCTTTATTATACTGAATAGCAATGGCTTTCTTCAAAATATTGGTACGTTCAACAATAAAACTATCTCCGATATTTAGATCATGATAGACCTCCGACGTTACAATATAAGTTTTACCCGAAGCTGAATATAAATAATAGGTCCAGAGTATTTTGCCTGTTACAACTTTTGCGCTGTCATTGTTTTTGACCAATACTTCCTGCGTAGATGTTGTTCCTGATAAGAATGTATCGGATAGCATTAATAGGTATGCTGCTGCAAGGATTATTAAGATTGCGATTCTC
>DATHNB010000146.1:0-3443 GCA_035486495.1 Ferruginibacter sp.
CATAAGGATCAAACTTATCTCTTGATGGCCTGAACATAAAACTTGCCGAACAATTCAATGTTTTATTCTGCTCCTGAAAAGATTTGCTTAAACTGAGCCGTATAGAATATTTATTTTTATTCCAAATATGTGTGTTAAAATGTTTCTGTAATTGGTAAGACTCACTAGTTATGACATCTCCCAATTCAATACAAGGATGTTCCATAAAACATTTTCCTAACCAGCCAGAATGATTCCCTATATTATTATTCAATAAGATCCTTACTGTTTCTATTCCCCCGCCCGCAATAATCAATTTGTTTATATTGAAGAAAGTCTTTTCTCTTTTAAAATTCTGCACTTCAATTTTATCAACTGTTCCATCAGGCAGTTGATAAATCCTTGATAATTGCGCATTATAAAGAACTGTTACATTTTTGAGAAGAAAGTGTTTATATAAAGTCTGAAAATTAGGCTCATTGGCCCATTTTGAAACATGAAAATCAAGCAGTAATGGATCTATCCCCGGATCTGTTATTTTAGCTTTGCTAAAAATATCATCATAGTAATTTAATCCATCGATCCCCATAAAAGCATTAGCATCATCATAATATTGTGCAACACTATCAAACGAAATTGGCCATCCGCTATTTTGCACCCACGGACGATAAGAGAAATCTATTGGTGTAAATGGCAGAGATTGTCCACCCCATACCAATGTTGTTCCTCCTATGGCTCTTTTTCTACCCCATATTGCATTAACAAGTTCCTTGCCTGTATTTTCTACTTCATTTAGCTTTTGTTTCTCTTCATCAACATTAAAATGTCCCGATTCGATCAGCAATACTTTTTTACCCGCATTGATTAATCGTACTGCCAGTAAAATTCCTGCTGCACCGGCTCCTATTATAGTTATATCAAATTCACCATCTGTAAATTGATGCAACTCTTTATTAAAATCAATGAATGGCATTCGAAAGAATATTGTTTAATTCCTCAACAGAATATTTACTATACGCATCAAGATTTTGAAGATTCGTCTTGATATTATTGTTTCTTGAACTTGAAAAAAGTATTATGCCCTCTCTATTCATTTGAACAGCTCTTGCCAGCAATATTCCCGCAGCTTTATCTTTTAGCTCTGTACTAATTTCTTTATACGCAAGCGGCTTTAATACACTATGATAAAAATGTTTCTTATCAATAAAAGAATCAAGCAGATTTTCTGATGGATGCAATAAGCTATTCTCGTATTGCAATATATCCCAGTCACGAATAGTTGCCGGTCCTATATTTTTTAAATTAGGATAAGATGCCGCAATACCTATTCGCTTTATCAATCCTTTTTTTTTCAACTCTACAACATACAACAACGCTTCTTCCGTAAGAAAAGAAGGCAATGCTTCATGCAATAAATAATAATCGATATAATCAGTTTGAAGATTATGAAGACTCTTTTCAAAACCGGTACGCACCAAATCAATTCCTATCTGACGATGAGATAATAAACCCGGCAACTGAAACTGACCTTTTACAGAAGACTTTCCCTTTTTTATTTTTTTTAATTGATTTAACGGCAATGCGAGCCATGCCGGAATATTTTTTGAAGCACCTCCCGGCAAACCAAATTTTGTAGTAACCGTAACCTTATCCCGTTTCCCTTTTAAAAACCTACCCAGTATTTTTTCGGAATATCCTTTACCATATAACGGAGCTGTATCGAAATGGATAATCCCTTCGTTATAGGCAACCTCCAATAATTTTAATGCGCCGGATTCAAATGGTTGTGCAGATAAGCCTACACACCCAAAACCCATTTTACTTCTTGCATTCATTACTAATTTTGTATAACTGAGTTTAAAAGTGTAGCTAATTGTTTTGTGATACTTTCTGCAGAATATTGCTCAAACACTTTTTTATTGATCTTATTCGGATCAAATATTTTTATCCAATTAAGATACTCTTTTACTACAGTCGAAAAATTATTCTCTATCAGATCCATTTCCTTTTCACCATCAAAATCCAAAACAACTCCAACACCTGATTCTTTCAATACTTTTACGGCCGTACTTTCTTTGTGCAACACCGCCAATATTGGCTTTTCAGATAATACACCCTGGTAAACTTTTGAAGGTGTATAATGAGGTTCTGTACTTCCTAAAATAAATACACCATCAGCAGCATCCAAATGTATTAATACATCCAGATAAGGTATACGTTGCGGATATTCAAAAACAACAGTGTTCCATAATCCATATTTTTCAGCCAGCGGCTTTATATTATAACTATTCGCATCATTTGCAATTTTACCCGTTCCGATAAAATAAATTTCTACCAAAGCAAATATTTTAGGATTATTTTTTATCGATTTAAAAATAACTTCCAAAGGTTCATAAGCTTTAGGAAGCATGGCACCGGCATAGACTAACTGTATTTTTTCAGCTTTTTTAGCAAATAAATATGGGGTTACATTTATATTACTTAGCTTTTTATGATCTGATATTTCTCCACCATAAGGCATTGCGCCAAACACACAGGTATTAACCAAATGTAGATTTCTATCAATAACTCCCTGGTAATAACCGGTTGCAACACCTGTAATCAATGAAGCTTTTTTCACAGCGATTGGTTCTAAAAATTTTGCGATTTGGGTACTGAACCAATGGCGACTAAATTTTTTATTGCTTCCCGGGAAAAAATGAACCCATGGATCTATGTAATCAATACCATATTTTATTCCGGTTGATGTATGCAGCCATCTGCCAAGCAAAGCGCAATAAAAAGAAGGTATAGGAATATATAAAAAATCTATTTTCTCTTTTTTTATTAATTGTTTTGCTTTTTTATATAATTGAAAAAAAGCCCTTATTCCTATATCACCAATTATTCTCGGCTTTGTTACTTTAAAAGCATTTGCTTTTTCTATTCGCTGATTTTCAGGTAATAACTTATATAAGTTCCAATCTAATTTTTCTTCATAATATTTTTCCTCAACCGCTAAAATTATAGGTTCCCACCCAAACGAAGGCAGATGCTGAGCAAATAATCTACTACGGTGAACTGCCGCCAAATTAGATGGCGGATAATGAGGTGTTATGATTAGAATTTTTTTCACTTGAATATTATATAGATAATTCGGCCCATTTATTTATTAAGATACCACATTCATTTTCCCAATTATATGGCATTGCCGATTGGAACCTTTCTTGTTTACTATGCCTGATCTCATCTTTATTTGCTATAATAGTTGTGATTGCTTTTGCTAATTCTGTTTCAGATAACGCACTATTAATACCATTTTTAGCATGCTCCTGTAAAAACATATCCTGTGCATCTGTGTTTGAAGCAAGAATGAAAAGACCTGCCTGAAAATATGCCCATATTTTATTTGTAAGACAAATATTTCGGTTCATATCTGCTTCCTTATCTTCCAGAGCAAGACCTACATCATAATTACACAATTC
>DATHNB010000147.1:0-5994 GCA_035486495.1 Ferruginibacter sp.
AAAGCCGGCAAGATCTTTATTGAAGGCGTTGAGAAGGCCGGAAAAAAGATAAAAGCTAAAAAAATTATCCCGGTAAAGAAGTCCGTTAAAAAATCAACCAAAAAGCCTGTTAAGAAGACACCAACGAAATAAAATAATCACCTACTAACCTTTTCACAATTATTAAATGCCTGTCAGGTAATACTGGCAGGCATTTTGATATCTAAACGTAATAATTATATAATATACATGTATTGAATATTCCGGTACGTTTGTTATCTAACATTACACAAAATGAATGCAGCAAAATACCATACAGTAAAAGAAAGCGGCATTATAATAAATACATTGCCAAGATCTTCTAAAGAAATCAGCAATTTTCTTTCCGACGTATATTCATTTGAATTAATTGTAAGTGATATCAAAGATGGTTATTTTGAATTATCTGTCGCACTCTTATTGACAGCAAAACATAAAAACAATGTATGCTACTTTAAAACACTGGACAAATTCAGCATCAAAGAAAGTGAAATAAGAAATTATGAATTAGCCTACCATATCATTTTATCCGCAATAGATCATTTCAATTATTTACTGAGCATTCAACCAACTGATTTTGTAATTGGCAAAAAATATGACAAGCCCGATTACGAAGATTGCATATCAAGTATAACAGAAAACTATTTCTTTTCTGTTCCTCAATTATTTTAATTTTACTATGCAAAAAAATTCCATTGCTTTTGAAAAGAATAAATAGATCATTTCAAAAAATTATCAATGGTATACAAACCGACTTATTTATTCTACAAAATAAGAATGATCTGCAAGCAGCCATTTCAAACTATGGAGCGAGATGGGTAAATATGTTTGTGCCAGACAAGACAAAAAAGGCAATCAACATTATTGCAGGTCTTAATACGATTGAAGCATATCAAGATCCTTCTGCAGCTTATTATGGAGCCACCGTTGGGCGATATGCTAACCGAATAGCCAACGGCACTTTTACTTTACAAGATAAAGAATATATTTTAGATAAGAATAACGGTAATAATCATTTACATGGCGGAGATAAAGGTTTTCATAATGTTATTTGGTACGTAGAAGCAACAAATAAAAATAGCATCTTACTGAGATATCTATCTCCAGACGGAGATGAAGGATATCCTGGCAATCTTGAAGTATTTGTCCGATATACTTTAACTGATGATAATGAAATGACAATAGAATTTACAGCGGCAACGGACCATATAACGATTATTAATCTAACCAATCATGCCTACTTTAATTTAAACGGAACCGGCAACATCAATAATCATACACTTACTATAAATGCAGATTATTACACGCCAATAAATAAACATTTAATTCCTACTGGAAATATTGCTGCTGTTAAGGATACTCCTTTTGATTTCAGACAGCCTAAAAAAATAGGTGAACATATAAATGACAATGACCCCCAATTAAAATATGGTAATGGCTATGATCATAATTTTGTCCTAAATAAAAAAAATAGTGAATTGGCACTTGCTGCCAGTACAAAAGGAGATACCAGTAAAATACAAATGGATGTTTTTACTACAGAACCGGGCCTACAACTCTACAGCGGAAATTTTATGGATGGAAAAAATATTTTAACCAATGGATCTGCAGATGATCGCCGAACAGCATTTTGTTTAGAAACACAGCACTTTCCTGATTCTCCCAATAAAGAAAGTTTTCCTTCAACGATATTAAGGCCCGGAGATACTTATCAAAGTAGCACTGTCTTTCGTTTCTCGAATGATTAATAATGAATCAGTGAAGCTCCATCTGCAGTTGATGCAATATAGGCAGTTAGTTCTTTTCCGATATGTTGCGTATATGCATTGCCGGTACTAATGATTAATTCTTCGACAAATTCTTCTTTAACAAGATTAATTGTACAACCACCAAAGCCTCCACCCATCATACGCGCTCCCAAAACTTGTGGTACATTTCTTACATAATCAACCAAAAAATCAAGTTCTTTACAACTCACTTCATACTCTTTACTTAATCCATCATGAGTAGCATACATTGCATTCCCTAAAGATGAAAGATCTCCTTTTTTTAAGGATTCACACGCTTGCAGCAAGCGAATATTTTCTTCTACTACATACCTGCATCGTTGGTAAATATTTTTATCTATCGGCTCAACATATTGTTGTAGCATTTGCGGAGTGGTATCACGCAAACTATTGATGCGCGGTATTTTTTTCTTTACCAATTCAACTCCCTCATTGCATTCATTACGACGCTTATTGTATGCCGTTGATGCCAGAGAATGTTTAACATTCGTATTCAATAAAACTATTTTAATTCCCTTTAATTGTAGAGGTTCATATTCATATTCCATTGAACGACAATCAAGTTTTATTACATGATCTTTTTTTCCTAAGATGCTGACAAACTGATCCATAACACCACACATTACACCCGCAAATATATGTTCTGCTTTTTGTGCAATATCAATCAGCTCCAATGCAGGAATATGTAACTGGAATAATTCATTCAAAGCAAATACCGTGGCACATTCTACCGACGCTGATGATGAAAGTCCCGCACCTATAGGCACATCACCTTGTATCATTAAGTTAAAGCCACGAAGACCGTATCCTCTTTTGATCATCTGATCAACTACGCCTAAAATATAAGTGGGCCAATCTTTAACAGGTGCCAAAGCTGCTGACAAAGACACTTCAAAAACTTCGTTATAATTTATAGAAATGAATGTACAATTATTATTGTTGCTTTTACCAACTGCTATATAGGTTGCTTTATCAATAGCTGCAGGTAAAACAAATCCTTCATTATAATCAGTATGTTCTCCAATTATATTTACTCTTCCCGGCGAACGGACAATGATCGGTCTTCCTTCGAAATTTTCACAGTAGGTTTTAAGGACATTTTCGGCAATAGAATGTAGTTGCATTAAATTAGTGTTTCAACTGTAATTATAATATTCTTATTGCTTATGAAATACTTTACAATATCAATTTTTTATTAAATTATAATATGATGATCTTTCTTAATTTTTAGCCCTAGCATGCACCCGGAAAGTTATTACTCTGAATAAGAACCTGTAGAACAGTAGTTCTTTAGTCAGTATTTAACCATAAAACCCTCTAATCCGTAGTTAAACTTCTACTATACTATAAAAAGATTAAAAAAGTCAATTTAGAATATACTAAATAGGAGATCCTTACGTTTTGGTATAAGTCGAAGTGATGATTTAAATCTTTGTTTTATTCATTTGTATCAATAATTAGAGTACTTAAATTTTATACAATGAAACTACTACTCTTATTAGTTTGTTTAGCTACCATTCCAGTGAAAGGGATTCCCGAAAGAATGCCTCCTTACAGAGAAATTTCAAGTGTAGAAGTTGTTTTTACTACCACAGGTGGTTTTAAAGATGATGGTACAGGACTTGAA
Organism: Ferruginibacter sp.; assembly: GCA_035486495.1. GTDB lineage: Bacteria > Bacteroidota > Bacteroidia > Chitinophagales > Chitinophagaceae > Ferruginibacter. The sequence continues at coordinate 3,433 of DATHNB010000147.1, forward strand.
ATACAATTTAAAAACGCAGCCAAAGAAGTAATGGCATCAAAGAGCGGAGACTTTGGAAAATTTGAAAAAAATATGACCAATGCCGTTGATTTAAGTGTACAGGGAGAATATTCTGATAAGGACCTACCAAACAGCACACTTAATCTACACGTTATACCCAATAAAACTGATAACTGGAATTTCGACGTAGACATAACAATAATATGGAACAATGGTAATACAACTTTAGTTCATTCATCGGGATATAGCCTTGCCCAAAACGGCAATGATATAGAAGTTGATGCATTTTAAATAGTTACTTACTACTCTCAAAAAAATAAAAAAGCCTCATATTTCTATGAGGCTTTTCAGTACAATTAAATCAATTATCCTAATGTTTTCTTATTGATATTTTCAAAAAAATAACTACGGTATGTATCGCCCAGCAAAATTTCTGCTTTTATATTTTTCTTCAATAATATTTTATTACCCTCAATACCAGTTATACGATCGATCGATACTACATAAGATTTATGCACACGGATAAACATAGACGCAGGTAGTTTACTTTCGATCTCCTTCATACTTGAATTAGCTAATGTTCGTATCCCTTCGTGATAGATATAGATATAGTTGCCATTACTCTCGATATAATCAATGTCTATCAAATTTATTTTAAGCAATTTACCCTTCACACCCATCTTCACATAAATATGATCGGTTGTATTTTGATTGACAGGAACCCGTGGAGCAAGCATATTTTCTGCTTTTTGAACTGCTGTTAAAAAACGGGGAAAGGATACCGGCTTTAATAAATAATCTACTATATCATTTTCATATCCCTGCAATGCGAACTCACTATAAGCGGTTACAAATATCAATTTACATTTTCCTTTTACAGCCTTGGCTATATCTAAACCTGAAACATCGGCCATCTGAATATCCGAAAAGATCAGTTGAACATCGTTCCCCTCATTAATATATAGCAAAGCCTCTACAGGATCCGTAGTAGCTTTAATTACATTTAAGTTTGGAACCTGTTTTGCAAAATGCACCAATAATTCTACTGCATGTAATTCATCATCAACGATAAGACAATTGATCATTGTATTATTAGAATTTTGTATTTAATACTACTGCAAAGTAATTAAATATTACTATGAATGGTTAACTCTACAGAATAGTATATCCCATCGTCATTTGTAACCAGGTTAAATTTATCACCATAAGTATGCTGAAGGCGCTTTTTAACATTGGCCAACCCTATGCCGGTACTGGGTTCCTTCATACCAAGCTTTATTTTATTAGTGGTCTGATACCGAATGAATCCATCTGCTACAGTTAATTTTATTTTAGCGGGATATTCGGCAAGATGAACTGCACCATGTTTAAATATATTTTCTGCAAACGTGATCAGCACCAATGGAAGCATGTGCACATTGTCAATGGAACCATCTATCTCAAAATCCAAATACATACTGTTGGGAAACCTGAGCCGGTTTATTTTAATAACATTTTTCAAATGTTCTACTTCATCACTTAATAAAGTCTTTTGGCCGGCGCTATGCTGAATGTGCGATGTTAGTGCATAGCGCATTATATCAGAAAGTGTCAATATTCCGCCCGCCAGATCGAGATTATAAGGAACCATTTTAGCATAGAACAAATTTAGGGTGTTATATAAAAAATGAGGATTGATCTGGTTTTGTAAAAAAGTAAGTTCGCTTTGTATACTCTCAGTTTTTAATGCAGAAAATTGCCTTTCCTGTTCCAATGCCAGCTTTCCTTTTTCTATTATACTTTTATTCAGTGCTTTAGTATTCATCCAAAAACAATATCCTATATATATTGCCATATTGGAAGAATAAAAATAAAAAGTTCGAGGTAAAATTCCCATAAAAGATACAGGAGCGCCATATATATAGGTGTGCGTTAAACTATAAACCGGATAAATATAATCATACAGTTTTAGCTGATATATACGTATAAAATTATAAACAAAAAGAAGGAGAAAAATTGCTGTAAAAAAATCCCAGTACTTTCCTTTAGCAAGAAGTTTAGGACTAAGAAAATAAACAACAAAATAAAAAAGGCAGGCTAACAGTCCATAAGATGTTAGTCCTGCCAAAATAGATTTAATACTGGGATCGATTATTAACTCTTCTATATCAAGAGCAGCGTAATAAACCAACCAGCATAAAATGTGTAACAATATTTTTTTAATAAGTTTCATTTATTCTACGTTATGCGGAATGCTCATTAGCTAGCCTACCACCTGTGTTTGAACAATGATATTACAAAAAAATATTGGTTTTCTGGGGGTTAAGGATTGGGCAATATATTTTATTACTTTATTATTAATGTATTAATGAGTTCCGTTTGGTGGTACAGTAACAGGATTTGTGCTGTCGTTAGTTTTTTTAACTCCTCCTAATATTTGTGACATATTTGCTGTACTTAATCTTTTGATAGTTTTTTTCTGCAAATTTAATTTCTGGTTGTTGTTGATTGATTGTTTCATGATTTTTTGTTTGGAGTTAATATGTTTGATTGATAATTGAATTATTACAATGCAAACATAGG
>DATHNB010000148.1:0-12502 GCA_035486495.1 Ferruginibacter sp.
AAAATAAATATCAAATAGAGCCGATTCAAAGTCGACTCTATTTTTTTGTCTTTATGTAAAAAGGAGGGGGCTAACCCCTTTAGCAAAATGTACATGCTTTTTTGTCAGGTAAAACAAAACTCTATATCTTTACTTTTTAAGGGGTAGAAATGCTAAATAAAATACTAATTTCTTTGGAAGAGGGCTGTGACAAGTGGTATATAATTCCCCGTAAAAAGTAATAAAAAAATATTTTATCTACTAAATACCTTAGTTTTGTCAGATAAAGTGCTTGAAATTAACTACTCTTGATGTACTATTATTTTTATTATTTATTTATTTTTATAAATAAATAATATTCAATTGATTATATATTTTATTTATAATTAAAATATATAATTTTTAACGTGATTTATTTAATATTCTAAATATAAAGCTAAATAATTAGTAATTTAAATTTTAATTAATAAATAGTGATAAATTTAATTGATAATCAATACTTAGGGAGTCTTATTTATTATAAGTCTTTATACAGTAGTAAGTATATTGAATTAGAAGCATATGATCGGCATCAAAAATCAGGGTTTAGCAATCGATGCTACATTGCGGGTGCCAATGGATTAATAACTTTATCGATTCCTTTGTTAAAAGGACGAAATCAAAAAAGTCTGGTTAATGAAATAGAAATTGATAATCAGCAAAAATGGCAGATAAAACATTGGAGGGCGATGGAGTCAAGTTATATGCGATCACCATGGTTTGAATTCTATAAAGATGATCTTAAGCAGTTTTATGAAAAAGAGTACCGATACTTATTTGAATGGAATAAAGATCTTTTTATATATATATTAAAAAAAATAGATTGGAACGGAGAGTTATCGCTGACTTCAGATTATGAACAAATTCCTGCTGACAAAATTGATATCAGGAATACAATTCTTCCGAAGAATTATCTATTATTTCCTGTAATAAAATACCCTCAGGTTTTTGAAGAAAAATTGGGATTTCTGCCTAATCTTAGTATTATAGATTTGTTATTCTGTTGTGGTAAAAATGCGAATTCTTATTTGATATGAGGGATCTACTATAATTTAATATGTATTTCCATATACTATTTTTTCATATTTTAGCGTTAAGGATTACATTTGCACAAATACTCTTACTACTAGCTTATGCGTATAATTACAATTGCTCTTCTACTATGTGTTTCAGTTACTTCTTTACAGGCCCAAAAATTTAGTGTAAAATACGCGTTTGGTGTAGCCAATTATGCTGGTGATTTACAGAAAAAAGCTTATACTTTTGATCAATGTGAATTATCAGGTGGCGTAGGACTTGAGTATGAAATATCAGAACATTTTATAGCGAGGGCAGATATATCAGTTGCCAAAGTAAGTGCCGCGGATCGTCATTCAGGTATCCCTGCACAGGAGGCGCGTAATTTAGAATTTACTTCTAATATCGAAGAATTTGCTTTGATCGCTGAATATGATCTTTGCAGTTTAAAAAAGTATAAGGCAACGCCATACATATTTGCAGGTTTTGGTATTTATCATTTTAACCCATATACTTCTGATCAATTGGGTGATAAAATTTATTTGCGACCTTTGGGTACGGAAGGACAGGGATCAGACGGCTCGTCTAAATATAATTTGACGCAGTTAAATATACCTTATGGCGCAGGTATAAAAGTAGCACTTAATGATGATATTCGTTTGGGGGTTGAAGTGGGTTTCCGCAAATTGTTTACTGATTATCTTGATGACGTAAGCGGCAAATATGCTCCTTTAAGCGATATAACTCCCGCCGCCCTTCCTTATGCGTATAGAGGAACTGGTCCATATCCTGCAGGCGCTCCAAGAGGTAACCCTAATAATGATGATGACTACTATTTTACTCAATTAACACTTAGCTTCAGACTTGTTTCACACAAAGAAAGTGATTTCACAAAAATGCAAATGCAAATGATCAAATGTCCGACTAATCTGATTTTATATTAATTGTTGTCGGAAGTAGTCATTTGTGTTTATTGAAATAGAAAATTAATGGGCTACAAATCTTTGCAAGAGTGTTTAACTGATCTTGAAAATACCGGGCAGTTAATCCACATAACAGAACAAGTAGATCCATACCTTGAATTAGCCGCAATCCATCTAAAAGTACATGAAGCCCAGGGCCCTGCCTTATTGTTTGAGAATGTAAAGGGCAGTAAGTTTAGAGCGACTTCCAATATTTTTGGCACATTAAGCCGTAGCAAATTTATATTTCGAGATACACTTTCATTAGTGCATCAATTGATGGAACTACGTGAAGATCCGATCAAAGCTATCAAAAATCCTTTTAAAAACCTTTCTGTCGGCTTAGCAGCTTTAAAAGCTTTTCCTTTAAAAGATCCTACTTCTAGACCTGTATTAGCACAAGAAATTCAAATTACAGATATCCCGCAAATTCATCATTGGCCGAAAGATGGCGGCGCATTTGTTACGTTGCCACAAGTTTATACAGAAGATATTGATCAACCGGGAATCATGCATGCTAACCTCGGTATGTACCGTGTTCAACTATCAGGTAATGATTATCAATTAAATAAAGAAGTAGGATTGCACTATCAATTACATCGTGGCATAGGTGTTCATCAATCTAAAGCAAATAATAAAGGACAACCATTAAAAGTCAGTGTTTTTATTGGCGGACCTCCATCACATTCTGTAGCTGCCGTAATGCCCTTACCTGAAGGAATCAGTGAGATGACTTTTGCCGGCGTGTTAGGAGCGAGGCGTTTTAAATATATTTACCAGGATGGATATTGCATTAGTACAGATGCGGATTTTGTTATAACCGGAGAAATATATCCCAACGAGAATAAACCGGAAGGACCTTTTGGTGATCATCTGGGTTATTATAGCTTAACACATCCTTTCCCGGTAATGAAGGTCCATAAAGTGTTTGCTAAAAAGAATGCTATTTGGCCATTTACAGTTGTTGGCCGTCCTCCACAGGAAGATACCAGTTTTGGACAATTGATCCATGAAATAACCGGTTCTGCCTTGCAGCAGGAAATTCCCGGACTTAAAGAGGTAAATGCGGTAGATGCTGCCGGTGTTCATCCATTGTTATTAGCTATTGGTAGTGAAAGATATACGCCTTATGCGCAAACAAAACAGCCGGCAGAGATCTTAACAATTGCTAATCATATCTTAGGGACAGGGCAGTTAAGTCTTGCTAAATTTCTATTTATTACTGCAGATGATGATAATAAATTGAGTGCCAATAATGTTGAAGCATATTTAATTTATTTATTACAACGCATTAACCTGGTTCGTGATATTCATTTTTATACCAATACAACAATAGATACGTTAGATTATTCAGGAACAGCGCTTAATAGTGGTAGTAAGGTTGTTTTTGCGGCTTACGGACCAATAATTAGGGAACTTTCGACCGAAATTCCTGATTGTTTAAAAGATTTGCGACAGTTTGATAATCCTAAAATGATAATGTCGGGTATCATTGCTTTGCGGACAAAAAAATTTACCAGTTATTCTGACACTAAAACGGAGTTTGGCATATTAAATGATCAGTTAAATGAGAAGATAGATAAATTGAAAAATGTGCCGTTTATTATCGTGACAGACGATGCTGATTTTACAGCAGCTACTCTGAACAATTTTTTATGGGTGACTTTTACAAGATGTAATCCATCTCATGATATATATGGTATTGATAGTTTTACTGAAAATAAGCATTGGGGAAGTAACGGACCGGTTGTTTTTGATGCAAGAATAAAACCTCACCATGCACCTGCGCTAGAAATTGATGCGGTAACAGAACGAAATATAGAGCGGATATTCAATAAAGGAGGAAGTTTGTATAATGTTCTTAAATAAGGATCATAAAAAGGATAAACAAGAGATATTTATTGTCTTTTTTTAAATTTATCGTATTGAAATGCAAAATGCAAATCGTACCTTTGCACACTATTTTAAGGGAATTATGCTTAATTAACAAAATTTTTGGCAACGTTTCCCATACTAAGAATGTCTTGCTTACGTTACACATTCGGAAATTAATATAAACAAATGAGGCAATTAAAGATCGCAACGCAGATTACCAACCGTGATTCACAAGCGGTTGAAAAGTATCTGCAGGAAATTTCAAAAATATCAATGATCACTCCTGAAGAGGAAACCATTTTGGCCCAAAAGATCAAGATGGGAGATCAGAGAGCATTAGATAAATTAGTACAGGCTAACTTACGTTTCGTGGTATCTGTGGCTAAACAATACCAACATCAGGGGCTTTCCTTAAGTGATTTGATCAATGAGGGGAATCTTGGCCTAATTAAGGCTGCACAGCGTTTTGATGAAACCAAAGGGTTTAAATTTATTTCTTACGCAGTTTGGTGGATTCGCCAATCTATTTTACAGGCATTGGCTGAACAGGGTAGGTTAGTGCGTTTGCCACAAAATAAGATCGGTACTTATAATAAGGCGAACAAAGCTTATATGGCTTTCGAACAAGAGCATGAAAGAGAACCAAGCACAGAAGAATTAGCTGAATTATTAGAAATGAGCGAAACTGAGATCAACAATATCTTCCAAAGTAATACTCGTCATACTTCACTAGATGCTCCTGTTCACGAAGCTGAAGACGTTGCGATGGGTGATTTGCTACAAGGTGGTGATGATACAGATGAAGATGTAATGCACGATTCATTGAAAAATGAAATTCGACGTGTATTGAAATCATTGAGTCCGAGAGAGGCTGAAATTGTAAATGCTTATTTTGGTTTGGATGGAGAAAATGGTGTTACGATCGAGCAGATCGGTCAAAAATACGATCTTACAAAAGAACGTATTCGTCAGATCAAGGAAAGAGCTATTAAACGTTTACAAAAAGCACGCTACAGTGGTGCATTGAAAGCATATTTAGGATAAGAATAAGATGATGGGTTAATGAGTTACTAAATAAATCAAATTTCAGAAAGGAATTGATTTTAATATTTTTAACTGTAGTCTTGTAATTTGTTTTTCTGAATTTGGATATTGCCAATTTAATTGGCTATGATTTCAATTGTAGCCCCAATACCTCTATCAGTAATGGCATCGCACATAGGTTTCAACGAATCATAACTGCCTTCTTTTACTGCGTATTTTCCTTTAGAGTCAATAATGATAGCGCATTGTTCTGCCTGTTCTGTTGAGTGCCCGCATACTTCCATCAGGGTTTCAATAACCCATTCAAAAGTATTCACTTCATCATTCCATACGATCAAGGTACAGGTATTCTCGGTTGCAGTAAGTACATCCGTATCTTCCTTGTATTTTGTTGATGTATCGGCGTTATTAATCATCATAATTGTTATTACAAAAGTAAGTCGATTTTCATTAATTATTGAGGAGGAGTATTAGAGTAACATTGTTATTCAGTTAAAAAAACATGAAAAAGGGGTGTTTTTCTTCTTTGTTTTAAAAAGGATTAATAGATATTTGAATTTATATAAATATCCCAACGCTGAAAACGAACTAAAACCGATTTGATCCGTACCCTCCAAAACTGCTGAGCTGCAAGAAATATATTTGCAGCTGTTTTTTGCCTGGTAATTCAGTTAATAGATTGGCTTATCCACAAAAAAGATGCAGTTATTATCATATCTGTCCTTTTTTGGATTAGTTACGCCAATAGTTACTAAAAACAGTAACTTGCTTCCTCGTAATTCCGAATTTTTACAATCGAAAAAGTCTCACCAAAATGTCCTTACAATTAACTCGTCCTATTGCATTTATTGATCTGGAAACCACCGGAGTTAATCTTTCTACAGATAGAATAGTAGAAGTCGCCATCATCAAGGTATTACCGGATGGCACAAGGCAAGTGAAACGTAAGTTGATAAACCCTGAAATGCCTATACCGGCAGTTGTTATAGATATACATGGTATTACAGATGCCATGGTGAAAGATGCGCCAACATTCAAACAGGCAGGTAATGAACTAAAACAGTTTATCGAGAATTGTGATCTTGGTGGTTATAATAGTAACCGTTTTGATATACCGATGTTAATGGAAGAATTCTTAAGAGCGGGTATGGATGTTGATCTAAGTACGAGGAGAATGGTAGATGTGCAACATATCTTTTATACTAAAGAGCCACGTACACTATCTGCAGCATACAAATTCTATTGTGAAAAAGAGCTAACACAAGCACATAGTGCAGAGGCTGATGTAAATGCAACTATTGATGTGTTATTATCACAAATAAAAAAATATCCAGATCTGGGTAATTCCGTTGATACTATTTTAGCAAAAATAGGCGAGGAGAAAGTCGTTGATTATGCACGCAGATTTTGTTTTGATACCAAGGGCGTTGAGATATTCAATTTTGGTAAACATAAAGGCAGGCCGGTTCTTGATGTATTAAAGGCCGAGCCTCAATATTATGATTGGATGATGAAAGGCGATTTTCCGCTTCACACCAAGCAGAAGCTAACAGAGATTCTTAATAAATCGTTGTTAAAAAACAGCTAACAGATCTATTAACATTAAGTTACAGCAGGCTTTATTTTTATTGCTGTAAATTCGTACTAATAAAATCATCAATAGGATTGGAAAAACTTGTTATCATACCGACGTATAATGAAAAGGAAAACATCGAAAGTATTATCGGTGCAGTAATGGGTTTGCAGCAAAATTTTCATGTATTGATCATTGACGATGGTTCACCTGATGGAACAGGAGCTATTGTAAAGTCTCTATTTAGTAAATATCCCGGGCAGTTATTTTTGGAAGAACGCAGTGGTAAACAAGGGTTGGGAACAGCATATATTCATGGGTTTCGTTGGGCATTAGAAAATAGCTATCAATTCATTTTTGAAATGGATGCCGATTTTTCACATAATCCTAATGACCTTGACAAATTATACCAGTGTTGTAAAAATGGAGCAGGTGTAACTGTTGGGTCAAGGTATGTAAAGGGTGGGGCTGTTGCCAATTGGCCTTTCGATCGTATTGCATTATCAGTAGGAGCTTCTATTTATACAAGATTGATCACATGGATGCCTGTTAAAGATCCTACTGCTGGTTTTGTATGTTACAGAAGAGAGGTTTTAGAAGCTATCAATTTAGATAATATAACTTTTATCGGCTATGCGTTTCAGATTGAAATGAAATTTGCCGCATGGAAATTAGGTTTTAAAATAGCCGAAGCACCCATCACTTTTGTAGATCGTAAATTGGGCGATAGCAAAATGAATAAAGGGATTGTAAAAGAAGGTGTATTAGGTGTGTTAGAATTACGTTGGTTAAGCCTGTTTAAAAGCTACCGTAATAAGCTTAAAAATACTTATCAGGATGATTCTCAGTCTTCCTTTCAGCACAAAAAGATCTTCTCGGAAAGCGAACAATAATCTGAATTTGCTATTGTAGATTTTATATCGAATATTATTTGATCCAGTTAAACTGATACTCAAGCGGAGCCTTTATTCCTGATCTTTCAGCAACTCTTTTAAATCTTGCAGGGAGGGCCATCAAATAATCTCTTGCTTTTTCACCTTCAGGATTTAAGTCACCCATACTGGCAATATTCCATTCTTCGATCAATGATTCTAATATTTCTGTATAATCAAGACTGGTATAAACACCTAATCTTTGTGCGGCATCACTAAAATGCGTATAGGCAGTACCGATAGATTCACCCTGCTGCCGTAAGAAATGTGCAGGCATTACGATCTTTTTCTTCATCATATATTCAAACGCCATCATCATTTCGCTCGGATCAACTTCAAATATCCTGGCTACAAAATTCTTGTATGCTTTTGCGTGTCTTGCTTCATCAGATGCAATTACGCCACATATTTTAGAGAGGTGACTGTTACCATGCTTCTTAGCTATAGTAGCCGTACGGCGATGAGAAACATTCGTAGCTAATTCCTGGAAAGAAGTATAGACAAAATTTTTGTAAGGATCATGTGCTGTTCCAATATCAAATCCATCAGCGATCAAATGTTGAGTGCTGATCTCCATTTGCTTCATATTTATTCTTCCGGATAAATAGAGATATTTATTTAAAAGATCGCCATGTCTGTTTTCTTCTGCGGTCCACATTCTAACCCATTTACTCCAGCCTTGCGGTTCCATTCCGCTGATACCGTCAACTTCCATTAACCAGCTTTCATAAGTAGGTAAGGCTTCTTCAGTAATTACATCGCCTACTAAAACGGCTAGATAATCGTATGGTAACTCTCTGCATTGTTCTTGCAGTGATTTAACGTTAGTACCAAAATCTTCTTGAGAGCTATCAGGTAAAAAATCAGAAGGTTGCCAGTTTGTATCAATTTCTTTTAGATATTCACTGATTATCTCTTCAATTTTCTGTCCGAGAAAATTCATCACTTCGATCCTGGTATTCTTCAACTTCATCGTTACTCTAAATGTCTTTATTCGATAGGAGAGTTAATTATTCGTTATCGATTACAATACAAAGTTAATATGTTTTATCGTATTTCAGCCACTTTAAGTCATTGATAAATATGACTTTTATCAGCATAATTAGTTAAAAAAATATATGAAACTAGATACCGTATTTGCGCTTAATATCCCTGTCGGTATCACGTTCTTTAATTGTTTCGCGTTTATCGTATATTTTTTTACCTTTTCCAAGGCCAATCTCCATTTTAAAAAATCCTTTTTCTGTGAGGAATATTTTTAGCGGGATGATTGAATAACCTTTCTCTTTTGTTTTTGCTTCCAACTTACGCAGTTCCCTTTTATTAAGTAGCAGTTTTCGTTCCTGCATTGGCTCATGGTTATTGTAGGTACCGTAACTATATTCAGAAATGTGCAAACTTTTTACATAGAGTTCGCCGTTGTCAAAATAACAATAACTATCATTAAAGCTTGCTTTGCCTGCTCTTAAACTTTTTATCTCAGTTCCGGCAAGCACAAGTCCTGCAATGTATTTTGCTTCAAAAAAATATTCGTGGTATGCTTTACGATTACTGAGTTCCACTTATTGATCTTATTTAGCGATATCTATTTTAACTTTCTTGTTCTTTATCTTTTCTTTCTGGATGATGGGTAATACTATGTTCACCTTACTTTTTCTTATAGCCACAAATGAGAAAAAGTCTTTAACTTCTATTAATCCTATATCATCTTGTTTCAAATTTCCTTGTTTGGATAAGAAGCCTACTATATCAATTTTATTTACTTTATCTTTTTTACCTGCGGCGATAAAAAGTGTCGCCCACTTTGGTTTGTCAGGTAATTCGCTTGTTTCTGGCAACTGTAATTTTTCAATTGCAGGATCAATGTAATTAGGCAATTTTTCTTCTTCAGATAATATTAAAAAAGCTGTACCACGTGCATCCATACGAGCAGTACGGCCATTGCGGTGAATAAAGACTTCTTCAGTAGCAGGTAAGTGATAATGAACAATGAATTTTATATCAGGAATATCTAAGCCTCTTGAAGCAAGATCTGTTGTTATTAATACATTGGTTGTACCATTTTTAAATTTACATAAGGCGCTATCACGTTCCTGTTGTTCCATTCCTCCATGATAAAATTCATTGACAATACCTTTTTCTTTTAGGATATTGCTGGTACGTTCAACAGATTCTCTGTGATTACAAAATACGATGATTGATTTATTTCCTAAGTGACAGATCAGTTTAAAAAGCGTATTGGATTTATCTTTATCGTCTGATAAAACTGTTTTTATGGTAAGATTATCCTTGAGGTCATCTTCGGATAGAAAATTCAATTTAGTGGGTGACGGACCCATGCGGACAAACGGAGGAATTTCTAATCCAATTGTAGCTGAAATTAATACGCGTTTTTGAACTGATTTTAACGAGCCAATAATGAAAGACATTTCTTCTCTAAAACCAAGTTCGAGGGATTTGTCAAACTCGTCTAATACAAGTGTGGTAATATTATCCAGCTCAAAGTTATTTCTGCGAATATGATCTGCAACTCGGCCGGCAGTACCAATGATCACGGCAGGAGGCTGGATCAGATTATTTTCTTCAGTTTCTCTTAAATGTCCACCGTAACAAACCGTTACTTTAAAACCTGTAGCCATTTTTTTGAAAACCTGCTCAATCTGCATAGCTAACTCACGAGACGGGACCAGTATCAATGTTTGTACTTTAGTAATAGCAGGGTTTAAAGCCTGGACAACAGGCAATAAAAAGCCAATTGTTTTTCCTGAACCGGTGGAAGAAAGTAAAATTACATCATCCTTTGTCTTGATGGCGTAACCGGCAGCTACCTGCATTGGGTTCAGCCTCTCAATTTCCAGATTGGAAAGGATTTTTTCTACAGAAAGTTGGTTGTTTTGCATTTCGGCAAAAGTAGGCATTATTTGCCCCTTTAAAACCAATTACTTAGCAAAGCTGCTATAAATTAATAGGTTAATTTAGTAAAGAAGAAGTAAAATAATAACCAGAATGCGATAGCTGAGAGTGTCATGATAGCCATGCCTATGTAAAACCATTTGTTTTCGTCTTTTTTATCAATCTCAGTGTTATACATCATATAAAGAATATTGGGTTATAATTATTTAGCAAATATAGTTAGGAAGGGTTAAAATAATAAATCAATGCAACAATTTATTATTTAGTAATAATTTCTTATAATATTATAATTATTGCTTAACTAATATTATTGTTCCGCTTTCAGTAATACCGGAATAAGGTTGTCTTAAGCTTTGATAACTAAGATAATAAAAATAATTACTACCTCAAACTGTAGTTGACATTAAACTAAAGAAAAATGAGAAATAAAAAGTCCTATAATTAATATTATGATAAATAGGCTCACATGCCCACTTTGTCTTGTTTTTTGTTTTTCCCGTTGCCACGAGCGAATTATCTAAGCGTAGATAGTAGCGATGTAAAAGAATATTTGAGCATTGATTTATGCAAACACTTTGCACAATTGGATTAATTGCGCTTCCTTGTTTTATAATTTGGCTTATTTATATGGGTATGAAAGGAAATGGAGATGTTAAAGCATGGACAGATAGATTTACTAACCAAGATTAATGACAACCGCAATATATTGAATGCTGGTAAAGCCAAAAAGCTATTTTACCAAAATAGTATATGCCAGCAAGAGCTGAACCGATACCTAAACTAATATTCAATACTTTTAAGAAGAATCGTTTCTCGTAATCATCTCTTTCCTTTTGATTATACCCGCCTCTTTCAATAAATAATTCTCCATCAAAGTTTATAGTGTAATAAATAGTGTCAACTCCATGAAATTGTTTATCCTCTACTATATCTTTATCAATATTGCCGTCCTTAACAAGTCTCTCTAATATCTTTAAAAAGTCTCTCATTGTGGGTTTATGTTGACTTGTATTAGCAAATACAGGGTACAATTCTTCACAGGTTGCCCTTCTTCCAACCCGTTCGCCATTCGCCATAAATTCTAAAACTATATCCAATTGCTCTATAGGTGTTAATTCGTACATATAGCTAAGATAAGGTAATGAGATAAATTAGCCTTCGGCAGAAATGAATACCAGTTCTATCTTTGCTATCTCGCTATCGCTCGGTCAATAGCACCGCCGACTGGCAGTAAGGATGTGGTCTTTGTTAAATACATGCGAAGGGAGGATTTTTTCAAAATCCAAAGATGATGCTCCGCAGCTTTAAAAACAAAAAACAAGACACACAGCCCCCACGCCACAGGCTAAGCCAGAGAGCCATCGCACGGCAAGAAAAGTAAGCTACGCAAATTTACTTTTCTTGCGCCCTTTTTTGCTAACCTAAATATCATAATACTTCTTATATAAATTTTTGTAATCTTCTTTAGTGTTTAAATTTTCTTCAAAAATTTAAGGCCGTAGCCGATATTGCGATTTTTTAGGGTTGAAAGACAGTTAATAAAACCAAAGACAACCCTAAAAAATCGCAATATCGGCTACAAGGAATTACAAAAACACATATAAGAAAATTTTATGTTAAATTGGCGCACGGCCTACACCGTATTTGTTTTTTGTTTTTCCCATGCCACGAGCGAAGATTGACTGGAAGATCTGAGCGTATTAGCACCAATGAAGTAAATGGAAAAGAAAAAACCTCATTGACCAAAACAGGTAACCCAAAGTCCCTACCGCCAGCAATAATGTCAAAATATTCAAGCGGACTTGATTATTTAAACCTTTCCGATCGAGATCAGCTTTATCACGAGCCTGTTGCTGGAAAGAGTTATACTCGGCTTCATAGCCGCCAATAGTATCTAAAAATACTTTTCCTTTGAAGTTTATTAAATAATGGGCATTTTCGTGGTCGATATATGGATGGTTTCTATCTCCTCCAAATTCGCAATAAATCTGCCCAACTCTGTAAAGATGTAATAAACAATCCTGAATCTCTCCTTTTTCAATTTCAGTTTCCTTTAATGCTTCCTGTATCATTTCAAATGTTTGATTACATCCACTATGTAAATACATTGAATTTAGAAGCAAATCCATTTTTTGTAGATAATTCATAGGTTATGGTTTATTGCAATA
>DATHNB010000149.1:0-2630 GCA_035486495.1 Ferruginibacter sp.
ATAATAGTTTGAATCAGGAATGCCGGTAACGCTATCAATCGTCTCTTTATAAAAATCGATGTAAGGAACAAGTCCGGCCTGATGTAATAATACATCTTTGATCAATAATTTTTCTTTATTAGTTCCTTTTGCCCATTGCAAATAATCGCCTAATGTTTTATTGATATTGAGCTTCCCTTCTTCATACAATTTCATAACGGCAAGGGTTGTGGCACAAATTTTTGTAACAGAAGCAACATCATAAACCGAAGATGTTGTTACAGATTCCGCATTGTCATAATTAAAATGGCCGAAGGCTTTTTGATACGCAATCTTTCCATCTTTTGCCACTAATACTACGCAGCCCGGTGTAGCGCCTGCCGCAATTGCTTCAGAAGCAATGCTATCTATTTTATTCAGCTTCGTAATATCAAATCCCACTTCATCTGCGCTAGTAGTAGGTAAAGAAAGTGGCATGGTCACTATGCCTGTACCAAATTTAAAATTATCGCAAACAGTTACGGGTAATTTTCCTGCATAATACATTTTACCCTGAAGCATATCTGCTGCGGTATTTTCAATGATACTGTCGTCTTCATAACAGGCTACTAAATTTGGAGCATCGCACCAGTTTTTAATTGCATAAGGGTTACCAAAAACAAATGTAATGGCATCTGTCTGTTGCTGCAATTTTGAAACAAAATCAACAGCCGAATTACTAATGCCAAAATTATTTGCAGGCGTACGATTATAATTGTGAATGCTTATAACAACTTTTAGGTAATCTTCTTTTATCAGATTAATAAGTGAATCTGTTTTTGTTGAATCCTGATTGTAATTGAAATAAAAAGCATCTGCATTGTAATCTGTTTTCATGCGTTTAGCAAAAACAGTGGCGCTATCAATACCAATACCTACATAAGCAATCGTTGCAGGTGTTCTGTTTGGAATTTGTAAAGGAAAGAAATGATTGCCTGTCTTTTTCACTAATGTGATAGCATTTTCTGCTACCAGCTTAGTCATGCTATTCACTTTACTATTAAGATCTGCTGCCAGGTTTTTTGTGTTGATCGGTTTTAATGTTGTTAATCCATATTGATATTTAACCATCAATACTTTTTTACAATGCAATTCAATATCTGCCCAGCTCAGAATATTATTTTGAATAGCTTCTTTTATTTTAGCGATTGCCATCGGTACATCCTCCGGTAAACAAAGCATATCATTTCCGGCTACCAAAGCTTGCACCGCTGCAGCTCCATTCGGATAATATTTTTTAACGCCCTGCATTTCCAATGCATCGGTAAAACATAAACCCTGGTAACATAAGCGATTACGCATCAAATCAGTAACATTATTTTTTGATAGAGATGTAGCCCTATTAATAGTTGTATCAATAGCAGGAATAAATAAATGCGCAATCATCACACTGCCAATACCTGCATCAAATACAGTACGAAAAGGATATAGCTCCAGCGAATCCAATTGTACCATTGATTTATTGATAACAGGCAAATCAAAATGTGAATCAACACTAACATCACCATGACCCGGAAAATGTTTGGCACAAGCCATTACCCCCATGTCCTGCATACCTTGCATATATTTTGTTCCGAAGAGGGCCACTTTATATTTATCCTCTCCAAAACTTCTATCATTAATAACAGGATTGTTAGGATTATTATTGATATCAACAACCGGCGCATAGTTAACCTGAATGCCAATTCGCTTGCATTGTTCCGCGACAATTTTCCCGTATTGATAAACAATATCAGCATTCTGCATAGCGCCCAACATCATTTGATGCGGAAGGGGAAGCACACTATCTGTCATACGCATACCCACGCCCCATTCTGCATCGATACAAATCAGGATAGGCGTTTTAGCAATTTTCTGCAGTGAATTAATAATGTTAGCCTGCTTAACAGGGCCTCCCTGAAAAAGACAGATCCCGCCAACATTATATTTTTTAACCAGTTCGGTAACCAACGAATCATAAAAAGTGATCGTTCTTGATTTGCTTTCAATTGTCGACAATCTCACTACCATTAATTGTGCAATACGTTCGCTATCAGATAAAGTATTGTAAACACTATCTGCCCATGCCTGCGCATTTTTCATTGATGATCGATTTTGAGAAAAAGATTGACTGCAAATAAGCAGCAGGATAAAACCTAAAATATGTCGTTTCATAATTGTATTAAATTTACTCAATGTGACGTAAATACAAAGGGTTTTTGTTATTAATATTGGTTCTTTACGCTATGCCAATACTGATAATACTGGGCTTGTTAGGATGTTACCTTTTTATTATACTTTAAATATAATGACAATATATTTGTAATACAACAAAACAAAATGCTATGAAAAAGAACAAGATCATTTTTTGGATAACAACTACGCTCATCTTTTTATTAGAAGGAGTTATGCCCGCACTTACTTCGCAAAGTAAGATGGCAAAAGACGGATTAACACATCTAGGTTACCCTCAATATTTTGGAGTGATACTTACCGTATTTAAAGTTTTAGGAGCATTAACACTGATCATTCCTGCAGTACCAAAACGTGTTAAAGAATGGGCCTACGCAGGTTTTACAATTGATTTTATATGTGCATTTTTTAGTGAGGCGGCTGTAGATGGGTTTGGAGGA
>DATHNB010000150.1:0-3579 GCA_035486495.1 Ferruginibacter sp.
AATCGACTTTTTGAATCCTTATTTAAAAGGGATATGTCAGCTTCGGACAATACCGAGTTTCTTTTGCAATTAACAAAAGAGCACCCCTATTTTACAGCGGCTCAATTTTATTTATTACAACAAACCGACGAAAATTCCTCAGCATATTACAAACAAGCAGCAAAAACAGCCCTTCTTTTTAATAACCCTTTTTGGTTAAGTTTTCAATTAGATCAAACAAAGAAAAGAACGGCACCCGATAAAGCTATTGAACAAGATCTTTCAAAGGATTATGATGATGAAGACGGATATAATGAAGATGAATCATTGCCTGAAATAGCACCGCTTAATATCAATTTAAAACTGGATTCTTTTACAGATAACAATACTGCAGAAGAAGATCTTTTATTTCAGCCATTATTTACAAGGGATTATTTCGCCAGTCAGGGCATTAAATTAACGGATGATATACTTGGCTCAGATAAGTTAGGCTCACAGCTAAAAAGCTTCACATCCTGGCTAAAAACGATGAAAAAGATCCATATTGGCCAGTTACTTTCCGAAGGAACTGAAAATAGTGATTCGGCCATTCAGAATATGGCTGAAAAATCAAACGATAAACAAGAGATCCTTACAGAAACTATGGCAGAGATACTTATTCAGCAGAATAGAAAAGATCTGGCCATTAGCCTTTACCGAAAATTAAGTTTGCTTGATCCCGCTAAAAGCACTTACTTTGCAGCCAAAATAGACCATTTAAAAGCGTATTGATATGTTAATTGTATTTGTAATTTTAGTGATTTTGTCTTCAATTATTTTAGGACTTATAATATTGGTACAAAACCCTCAGGGTGGTGGATTATCAGCAAGTATGGGTGGTTTTAGCAACCAGTTAATGGGTGTAAAACAAACTACTGATGTATTAGAAAAGGGTACCTGGATCTTTGCTGCTGTTGTTGGCGTGATCTGCCTGATATCTCCTGCTTTTATTCCAAAAAATGGTGGTACTTCATCAAAAACAGACAATTTATTAAATAGTGCGCCCGCTACGGTTCCTATGCCTCAGCAAAATAATACAGTTCCAATACAACAAGGAAGTGCACCACAACCTGCTCCGGCAACTAAATAAAAAATTTATATAATTTTTTGAAACCCCGCTATTAAAGCGGGGTTTTTATTTTATTTTCACAAGCTCATTACTATTTGTTTTATGAAAAAATTTCTATTCTTTTTATTCCTGATCATCATTGCTTTTGCAGCATGGTTCTTTTTAGCTCCCGATACAAACTTTAGTGATAGTAAAAAGGCATTGTACATAAAAACAGGCAGCTCATTTGAAAATGTGATAGATTCTGTCGAACAGAATAACATTGTTCAAGTGCCAATCATTTTTAAATATGTAGCACAAATAATAGGCTATGACAAAAATATAAAGCCGGGGAAATACGTAATTCAAAACGAAAGTAGCTTGTTCAAGATCATCAGAACACTAAGATCAGGTAGTCAGACTCCGGTTAACCTCGTCATCATTAAATTACGTACCCGCGAAGATCTTGCACAAAAAATTGCCGCAAACTTTGAATGTGATTCAACTACATTCATCAACTATATAACTAACAGTGATTCATTATCGAATTATTTATTAGATACTAACACTGTGATGACAGCTATAATTCCTAATACTTACACCATGTTATGGACAACGCCGGCATCTAAAATATTTAAAAGATTATTTAATGCGCAAGAAAAATTCTGGACAAGTGAAAGAAAACACAAAGCTGCAGAGTTAAGCCTTACGACTAAGCAAGCTTATACATTGGCCAGCATTGTTGAAGAAGAAACAACTAAAGATGAAGACAAAGGAAATATTGCAAGCGTATATCTTAACCGCAGAAATAGTGGAATGAAATTATCTGCTGATCCTACCATAAAATTTGCCATGAGAGATTTTGGATTGAAAAGAATTTATGATAAATATTTACTCACTCCATCTCCTTATAATACTTACCAGCATTTAGGATTGCCTCCAGGACCAATATGTACACCTTCAATAAAAACTATTGACGCTGTATTAAATGAGCCTGCTACTAATTATTTATATTTTGTAGCAAAACCTGATTGGTCAGGTCTTTCAAATTTTTCAGCAACTTATGGTGAACATCAGGTTAATGCAAGAAACTACCAGCGTTTTCTTGATAGCTTAACTCCAAACCAATAATAGTTTTATACTCATAAATGACTAAACTGGAACGAATTATAGTAACTAAAGGGCCTATTGCTTTTTTATTAAAAAAGAGTAAAAACTGGCGGCTACCCGGCTTTGAAGGCGTACCACTATATGACGTGATCAATTTTTTTTACAGACAAATGAAAACTGTGGGATTAACAGAAAGAGCTTCTGCAATAGCCTATAACTTTATCATGGCTATTCCTCCATCTTTTTTATTTTTATTTACGTTGTTGCCTAAGCTGCCTTTTATAAAAACAAAAGAGATACAAAAGCAAATAACTTTTTTGGTAAAAGATATTGTTCCTGCAAACGGATACAATCAAAACATCATCAATTTTATTAACGATACATTTTTTAAAACGCCGAAATTCGGAATACTTTCTACAGGAATTATTTTGGCTTTATTTTTTGCTTCAAATGCCGTGATGGGATTAATGCGTTCTTTTAATAAAGACTATATTGGCTTCGAGAAAAGACGAGGTTTTAATAAAAGATGGATGGCTATTAAATTGACAGCATTACTATTTGGCTTAGTGCTGGCTTGTATGCTTTTATTAATAACACAACGCGCAGTATTGGTGTGGGTAGGTATACAGAATGTATCAGTAAGAAATATAATTGTTTATGGACGATGGATCTTTATTGTAGCATTAGTTTACTTCTCTATTGCCTTCATCTACAAATATGCACCTGCAGTACAAAAGCGATGGAACCTTATTTCACCGGGAACAATTTTGGCAACCGCGCTTAGCTTATTTGCGAGTTATGTCTTCACAGCATTTGTAAACAATTTCGGTAGGTATAATTTTTTATATGGATCGATCAGTACCGTTATTGTGATCATGGCACTTATCTATATTAACTCTTTAGTATTGTTGATTGGTTTTGAACTAAATGTGAGTATTAAATCCCTCAAATCAATTGCCGAACATAGAGCAGCCGAAGAAAAAGCTGCGAAAAGTAAACAGTAATTACACGAACGGTGATTATTTGGGTTTCACAAATCAGTAAATTTGATAAAACCTTATAATTATGCGTAAACTTATTTTCCCTTTTATAGCTTTATTTGTTATAGCCGCTATGGCTTTTACTGTAATTGAACCTTTGGCAATAGGTAGCCTGATGCCAAAAGCTGATGTAAAAATGCAAGATGTTTCCGGCAAATTAATTGCCATACAAGATGTAAAAAAATCAAATGGCGTATTGGTAATGTTTAGTTGCAATACTTGCCCTTATGTTGTTAAGAATCAGGAAAGAACAACAGCGATTTGCAATTACGCAGATAAGATGAATGTCGGCGTTATCATTATCAACAGCAACGAAACACTACGTGCGGATGTTGATAGTTACCAAGCAATGCAAGCTTATGC
>DATHNB010000151.1:0-9240 GCA_035486495.1 Ferruginibacter sp.
TTCGATAAAGTGGGTGATCTCTTCAACACATTTTATAATAATCATTTGCCTTTCGAATTAACCGGCGCTCAAAAAAGAGTGCTGAAAGAAATACGAAAAGATACGGGCAGCGGCAGACAAATGAACCGTCTCTTACAAGGAGATGTTGGCAGCGGCAAAACAATTGTAGCCTTATTAAGCATGCTGATAGCGGCAGACAATGGTTTTCAAAGCTGTATGATGGCCCCTACTGAGATATTGGCCCAACAACATTTCAACAGTATAACGGAATTAGTAAAAGATATGCCGGTTGTTGTAAAAATGCTAACAGGCTCATCGAAGGCTAAACATCGAAGAGAAGTTTTAAAAATTTGCGAAGATGGCTCATTGCATATTCTGATCGGCACACATGCTGTGATAGAAGATAAAGTGATATTTAAAAATTTAGGATTCGCGGTTGTTGATGAACAACATAAATTCGGCGTAGCGCAAAGAGCTCAGCTCTGGAAAAAAAATACAATGCCGCCACATGTATTGGTGATGACGGCAACGCCTATCCCAAGAACGTTGGCACTAACGGCTTATGGAGATCTGGATTATAGTGTGATGGATGAATTACCACCCGGCAGACAACCAATATCAACTGTACATCGTTACGAGCAAGCAAGGCCACAGGTAATGGATTTTATAAAAGAAGAAATAGTAAAAGGCAGACAAGCCTATATCATTTATCCGTTGATAGAAGAATCTTCAAAAATGGATTATGAAAATTTGATGAAGGGATATGAAGAAGTAAAATCATTTTTCCCTGAACCTAAATATTGGATAAGCATGGTGCATGGCAAGCAACCTGCTGAACAAAAAGACACCAATATGCAACGCTTTGTGAATGGTGATACAAATATCATGGTTGGTACAACGGTTATTGAAGTAGGGGTAAATGTTCCCAATGCTTCGGTAATGGTTATTGAAAGCGCGGAAAAATTTGGTTTATCGCAACTACATCAACTTAGAGGCAGGGTTGGGCGTGGTAGTGACAAAAGTTTTTGTATCTTACTAACGGGAAGCAAAGTATCTAACGATGCTAAAGAACGCTTAAAGATTTTATGTGCCACTAATGATGGATTTAAAGTTGCAGAAAAAGATCTGGAGATACGTGGACCTGGAGATATTGGCGGCACAAGGCAAAGTGGTTTATTAGATTTTAAATTGGCAAACATAGTTAACGATAAAGTAATATTGGAGGCTGCTAAAAAAGCAGCGGAAGCAATTTTAGAGGAAGATCCAGACCTAAGCTTAGATAGCAATTTACCTCTGAAAACATATCTGCAGCTACAAAAAGGTAAGACGGTCTGGAGCAAGATCTCATAATTCTTAACTAAATGTTACCGGGCCAAAATTACATTAATATTAGCATTTAGAATAGGTACTTTGCAAAAATTTATAAGTGACGACCCTACAAAAAATATCGACTTATTTTTTACTCATTTTTGCAACATTGTTTGTTGCAAAATCATCTTATGCCCAATTACAATTCATAGAAAATAAAGGACAATGGAACAAAGCTGTTGTTTTTAAATCGGATATTTCTACCGGCTCATTTTTTTTAGAGAAAAAAGGATTCACTGTTTTATTACATTCACCAACCGATCTTTTGAATTTTGAAGAAACAATGCATGGCAATAATGTTGCTGTAAATGTCCCTTCAAATTCGGGTACTGGCACAACTAGTCTTGTTATTGGCAATACATCTTCATCAACAACGCCGCAATCATCAACTCCACCTCCTGCTTTCAAACCATTAACTATTCACTCACATGCTTATAAAGTAAATTTTGTAGGTGCGTCAGATAGTGTAGAGATCATTCCCGAAAAACCTCTATCATCTTACAACAATTATTTTATTGGTAATGATACAACCCAATGGCAAAGCAATTGTAAAATTTACCAGGCAGTAACTTATAAAAATATCTATCCGAATATCGATGTACATTATTATACAAATGCAGGAACATTAAAGTATGATATTATAATAAGGCCCGGCGGCAATGTAAACGACATTGTAATGAAATACGATGGTGCTGATAACATACAGGTAAAAAACAAAGAGCTTCTGGTAACCACATCTGTAGGTGAAACAAAAGAATTATATCCTTACACTTACCAATTACAGGGCGATGATCGCGTAACACTCGATTGTAAATATGAAGTAAAAGACAGCACTGTAAGATTTAAAATAAAGGACCATACAGAAGGTTCTACAATTGTTATAGATCCTACATTAATATTTTCCAGTTTTACAGGAAGTGGTTCTGACAACTGGGGATACACCGCAACGCCTGCACCCGACGGAAGTTTTTTTGCTGGCGGCATTGTATTTGGAAATGCCTTCCCTACTTCTACCGGTGCATTTCAACAAACTTTTAACGGAGGCGTAGATGATGATAGAATAGGATTAGGTTATGATATAAGTATTATCAAACTTTCTACAGGTGGTAACCTAAGATTATATGGTACGTATTTAGGAGGTAACGGCAATGAACAACCGCATAGTATGATCTGTGATCCACAAGGAAATTTGATCATTACAGGCCGCAGTAGTTCTTCTAATTTCCCTTTAAAGCCTGCAAGTAATGCAAGCTATTCCAGCAGTGGTTATGATATTACCATCACAAAATTTACAGCAGATGGTACAGGCATAATAGGCTCTATAAAAATTGGCGGAAGCAATGATGATGGTGTAAACATCAGAGGTAAGTATGTAGCACCTGCAGGTGCTGATGCCATCCGCAGAAATTATGGCGATGATGCAAGAAGCGAAGTAATATTAGATGGAAGCAACAACATCATTCTAGCGTCCTGCTCTCAATCAACCAATTTTCCTATCGTAAATAGTACTATTCAACCTTCATTTAATGGAGGAAGACAAGATGGTATAATTGCAAAATTTGCTCCCGATCTTTCAGCTGTTATTTTCAGCACCTATTTTGGAGGTAGTGGCGATGACGCTTGTTTCTCCGCATCACTTAATCCATTAACAGGCAACTTATATATTGGCGGAAGTACTACAAGCACTAATCTGCCGGGCGATAAAACCAATGTTATCGGCAGCGGATATTTTGGAGGTATTACAGACGGATATGTAACAGAAGTAAAAGCAGATGGAAGTGCCATTATTAAAACAACGTATGTTGGTACAACAGGCAATGATATGTTATATGGTATTCAATTTGATAAAGAAGGTTTCCCTTATATCATGGGCTCTACTACTGGTGATTGGCCGGTTATAAATGCAGCATTTAGTAATCCCGGAAGTAAGCAATTTATAGCCAAATTACAACCCGATCTTTCTGCTTATGTTTATTCCACAGTGTTCGGCACCAAATCAACTATCCCTAATATTTCACCCGTTGCTTTTTTAGTTGATCGTTGTGAGAATGTTTACGTATCAGGTTGGGGCGGATCATTTGATAACGGTGACGGCTATCCATCTGTTGGAACAGCCGGCATGACTGTCACTTCAAACGCTATTCAAAAAACAACAGATGGCAATGATTTTTATTTTTTCGTGCTCGAAAAAAATGCCAATAGCCAATTGTTGGGAAGTTTCTTCGGACAGCAAGGAGGATTTGCAGATCATGTAGATGGTGGTACCAGCCGTTTTGATGACAATGGAATTATTTACCAGGCAATATGTGCCAACTGTTATGGCGGTGCTACCTTTCCAGTAACACCGGGCGTATGGGCCTCAAAAAATGGTACTGGTACACAAGGATGCAATGAAGCCGCCGTAAAAATTGCCATGAACTTTGCAGGATTAGGTGCCGGTATTAGAACAGTAGTGAATGGACTACTTGATGACAGCGTTGGTTGTTTACCCTTAACGGTTCAATTTGCAGATACCGTTGCTACCGCCAAAAAATACATTTGGAGTTTTGATGATGGTACTGCTATTGATACATCTACAACAAGCAGCGTCATTTCACATACTTTTACTTCAACAGGTGTATTTACAATTATGTTGATCGCAGAAGACAGTGATAAATGCAACATAAGAGACACCGTTTACAAAGAAATAAGAGTTAGCACAAATAAAGCCATCCCAGATTTTAATTACGCAAAAGTTGGTGACTGCGATTCATTAAATTACATGTTTACAAATCTCTCTACAGATGTAACAGGAACATTTTCACCCAAATCTTTTGTTTGGGATTATGGTGATGGCTCACCTGATGATACACTCAGCTTAACAGATACAAAAATTCACTCGTTCCCGTCGGTAGGTTCTTATATAGTAACATTATGCGTGATAGACAGTCTTGTATGTAATGCGCCAGAGTGCGTTTCAAAAGTGATAAGAGTAGCCTCAACTGTAAAAGCACAAATGTCTACGCCAGCAAGAGGTTGCGCTCGTTATACTGCTTTTTTTGGCAATACAAGTTTAGGGGGAACAAATTTTGTTTGGAATTTTGGAGACTCTGCCAGTGGTGTACTCGATACATCTACTGATACAAGTCCGATCCATATTTATAATGATACAGGAACATATACGATAAAATTAATTGCATACGATAATAATACTTGTAACAAAATAGATAGTACTACTTTTTCTATTTATGTAGCACCTAAACCAACAGCACAATTTTCGTGGTCACCCAATCCACCGGTAAACAATACACCTACACTGTTTAACAATATGTCTATTGGTGCAACAAGCTATTTTTGGAATTTTGATGAGAACAGCAACACATCAACATCACCAGATCCTGATTATCAATTCAACTATACAAGTACATTTCATGTTTGCTTACAAGCAATTAATAATGATGGTTGTATAGATACTGCCTGCCAGAATATAAGCGCTATTGTAACTCCATTACTCGATGTACCGAATGCATTTACTCCCGGAAAGCCGGGCAATAACAGCGTTATAAAAGTAATGGGCTTTGGCATTGGTATTATGGATTGGAAAATATATAACCGCTGGGGACAATTGGTTTTTGAAAGTAGGAACAAAGAAGATGGATGGGATGGCACTTATAAAGGTACACCACAACCAATGGATGTTTATACTTATACACTTGACGTACAGTATACAGATAATAAATTGTATAGAAAAACAGGCGACATAACTTTAATAAGATAAAAACTATTTAATATTGAATAGGTAATAATTGAATAGGTAATATTTAATATTAAATGAGAAACGTAAAGAAGTTTGAAAATAAAAATATTACATATCAAATCATCCATATTAAATATGAAGAGTACTCTATTCATGTTAATATTTACACTTTCAACAGCTTGCTCCATCTGGGCACAGGATCTTCATTTTTCTCAATTCTTTAATGCTCCGCTAACTACTAATCCTGCTAACACAGGTTTTATTCCTGATGCTGATTATCGTATTGGAGTGCATTACCGCAATCAATGGTCCTCTATATTAGCCGCACCGTATAAAACTGTAAGCGCTTTTGGAGATGCACAGGTTTTAAGAAACAAAATTGAAAATGGCTGGTTAGGATTAGGTGCCTATATATTAAGCGATGTCGCTGGCAGCGGCACTTTACGATCCACGCAAGTATATGGCTCTTTGGCCTATCATCAAATGCTAGGCAGAGGAAGTTTAGTGACAGCGGGCTTTAATCTTGGCTGGGCCAATAAACAAATTGATGCAAGTAAACTAACTTTCCCTGATCAGTTCAATGGCACCTTCTTTGATAATACCATACAAAATAATGATGACATTTTAAACAAAACCAACATTAGTTATTTTGATATGCAGGCCGGAGTTAATTATGCCTATTTTCCTACCCAAAACGTATATATAAATATTGGCTATTCTATACAGCATGTAAACAGTCCTAAAGAATCTTTCTATACCAACAATGCAGGTAATAGTGATAGTAAAATACCAATACGTCATATTGTATTTTTAAGTGCTATCTTAAAACCAGACGACAAAGTTATTATTAGTCCGAATGCTTATTTCTCTACACAAGCGAATGCAACAGAGTTAATGTTTGGATTACATGCTGATTATAATTTAGAAGATGCAGGTAACAAACAATTAATAATAGGCACATATTATCGCTGGGGAGATGCGGCTATTGCGGTTGCCGGGATCGAGATCAACCATATTCGTTTTACATTTAGTTATGATATAACAACATCAGCACTCGGCCAGTTCAATAATTCACAAGGCGCCTCTGAATTCAATTTATTGAAGAAAGGATTTTATGCCGATGAAAATACCCCAAGACAAGCACTCTGCCCCGAATTTTAATTAAAACATTAACTATCCGTTTAAAAGATCTCTAGTAATTTTACGCAGTATTACATTCAAAAGTTTATTCGAAATATATAATATGAAAAAGATCATAATCGCTACTTATCTGCTAATAGTTACATCACACGCAATAGCACAGCTTAATAATCATTATCACTCAAATCTGGATAATAATATTGATCCGGACAATTTCGGATTTAACAAACAATCTTTATTTATAGGTGGTACACTCAGCTTTGGAGGAAGTAATTACGATTTCAATGCAGGTATTTCACCTGAAATAGGTTTCACCGTAAAACAATGGTTAGATGTTGGCGCATTACTAAATATCAATTATTTTTCTGAACGTCCCGACCCAACTCTTTTTTATAATGACAATACCCGTACAAGAAGCTTCAACTATGGTGCAGGTGCGTTTGCACGTTTATATCCAATTCATTTCCTTTTTGTACAAGTTGAACCAGAATTAAATTTCGTTAATACAAATTATAAATATTTTGGCAGCCCTGTAAGCACCTATTCTAATAATACACAAGCTCCCAGTTTATTGCTAGGTGCCGGTTATTGCCAAAGAATAGCGGGCCGAAGTAATTTTTATATTGCAGTAATGTTTGATGCATTCAATAATCCGAATTCACCTTATCGTGATGTATATGCTAACACCAATGTAGCGGTTCCGATATTTAAAGCAGGATTTGATATCTATTTACATCCAAAAGAATAATGAAATTAATATTGAATATGAAATATTTGCTATTGCCAAAAAAATCTTTCTCAATAGATTGAAAAAATATTCAATATTCCATCTTAGATATTAAATAACGTACTTATCTTGAATAAAATTCAACATGTCTCCTGTACTATTGCTGTCATTCGTTTTGGGATATTTTTTGCTCCTATTTGCTGTAGCAGCATATACCAGCCGGAATTCTACTAACGATTCTTTTTTTATCGGTAATCGCAATAGCAATTGGATGTTGGTTGCTTTTGGTATGATAGGCACTTCATTAAGTGGCGTAACTTTTGTTAGTGTTCCGGGTGCTATAGCCAAAGAATCTTTCGCTTATTTTCAAATCACGGTCGGTTATCTTATCGGTTATATAATTATTGCATTTGTTTTACTGCCGCTTTATTACAGACTTCATCTTACCTCTATTTATACTTACCTGAATGGCAGGTTAGGTATTGCATCTTATAAAACAGGAGCTTCTTTTTTTATATTATCAAGAACTTTAGGCGGTACTGCAAGATTATATTTAGTTGTAAATATTTTACAGGAAACTATTTTACAAAGTTTTGGTATTCCATTTTGGCTTACGACTCTCATCATTCTTATAATGATCTTATTATACACATATAAAGGTGGCGTAAAAACTATTGTATGGACAGACACCTTGCAAACAACCTGTATGCTGGCAGGATTGATCATTTGCAGCATCTATATTCTACACAATTTGCACTTAGGTTTTGGAGAAAGTTTACATATAATGAATGATAAAGGCTATTCAAAAATCTTATTTACTGATCCCAACAGTAAATTCTTTTTCATAAAACAAATAGTAGCAGGCGCTTTTATTGCCATCACAATGACAGGTATGGACCAGGAAATGATGCAGAAAAACATATCGGTTAAAACATTAAAAGATTCTCAAAAAAATATTATTACACTAGCCATAATTATGCTGGTTGTGATCTTGCTATTTCTTTTCTTAGGAGGTTTATTGTATTTATTTGCTGCGCAGAATAATGTTACAGCAATAGGAGATAAACTTTTTCCTGCAATAGCGTTACAACATATGCCCCATTTTATAGCCGTTATATTTATTATTGCATTGATCTCTGCATTATTTCCAAGTGCTGACGGAGCCATTACAGCACTTACTTCTTCTTTTTGTATTGATATCCTAGGTATTCAAAGAAGAGCTGATCTAACTGACGAAAAAAAGAAAAGAATAAGACAAAGCACACACCTTTCATTTGCCGCAGTCTTTTTATTATTTGTATTAGTCTATAAATGGGTCAACGAACCAAGTATGATTGGTGTGATATTAAAAATAGCCGCGTACACTTATGGACCGTTACTTGGCTTATTTACTTTTGGCATTTTATTAAAGAGAAATGTACATGATAAATTGGTTCCCGTTGTCTGCGTTGCAGCTCCAATTATTTGTTTTTTAATTGATAAATACCAGCAACAGATTTTCGGCAGTTTTCAGATTGGGGTTGAATTATTGATCATAAATGGTACCCTTACTTTTATTGGTTTATTACTCGTTTCAAAAAAGTCGTAACGTAGTATGGAAAACATCATCAATATTTTAGCAGAACAATATGCAGAAAACTTTTCTTCAAAAGGAGATGAACTAAGCTATGCCGTTGCTGAAAAAACTTTACAAACACATCCACACGCACATCTGCAAAGCAGCCACCTGCAAGGCAAGTTCCTGGAAATGATCAGCAGCTTCTTACAACCTGTAAGAATATTGGAAGTAGGCACTTTTACAGGCTTCAGCGCTTTATGTCTGGTAAAAGGATTACAGCAAAACGGACAGCTTCATACTATCGAATTAAGAGAAGAAGACGCTACCATTGCACAAAACAATTTCGATCGATCTCCATTAAAAGAAAAAATACATTTACATATTGGTGATGCTCATCAAATTATACCAACATTAAACGATACATGGGACATCGTTTTTATTGATGCCGATAAAACAGGGTATATTGATTATTACGAGTTAATTTTGCCTTTGGTTAAGCATAATGGTTTAATTATTGCGGATAATGTTTTATTCCATGGTAATGTATTAGATGAAAATATTAAAGGGAAAAGTGCAAAAGCCATTCATGCATTTAACGAACATATAAAAAAAGATCACCGCGTAGAACAGGTATTATTAACAGTAAGAGACGGATTGCTACTAATTAGAAAGCTATAATAAAAAGATCACAATGAAGAAAATTGTCATAAC
>DATHNB010000152.1:0-5879 GCA_035486495.1 Ferruginibacter sp.
TTTTACCTACACAGATCAGAACAACGATTCAATTTGAGGCTGATTTTTATAATAATGTAAAACATGCCGGCTTTAAATTCGCGCCTTTTGCATTTGCTGATGTGGCAGTCTTAACACCTTATACTCAAAATATTAATTTGAATACACAAAATGTTTATCCTGAGGTTGGTATTGGTTTTCGTACCCGTAATGACAATCTTGTGTTCGGAACCATTCAGGTTAAATTCTATTATTTCCTTCATATAAATCCAAGTCAATCGCCTTATCTAGACGTAAGTACCAATCCGGTTTTCAGGTTTAATAGTACTTTTATTAATAAACCTGATTTTGTTGTTGATAACTAGAGCTGAAAAATAAACCTCCAAATATTATTTTATTGTAAAATTTGGTACATCTTTGCATATCGGAGGGGGAATACCTTAAAAAGTAAGTCCCTCCGTAGAAACGGAAGGACTTTAACGATTGCTTGCTATATGAAATTCTTAATTGATCTTGTCTAGGCTGATTCACAGCTTGTTCTAATATCCTGATCAGTGATTTACTGATTTCTAACGATTGATTGCCCCTTTAACGATTGCCTGCTTTTTGTATTTTTGCATCTTTCTTTAACGAAGATAAGATGCATTTTACTACCTTCATAGCCATAATATGAAGGTTTTTATTATGCTAAAAGGGCCAATGGCATGTAAAAAAGCTTATTGGTACTGTGTTTGATGAAAAAATAATAATGATGCCCAACCGTTTTACAGATATTTTATTTCAATTAGTGCATTCCTTAGAAAAGTCTGAAAAACGGAATTTCAAACTGTATGTAAAGAGAAGCTCAGCTAATGAAGATCTTAAGATCATCGAACTGTTCGATGCCTTAGATAAGCTCACAGAGTATGATGAAACATTATTATTGAAAAGATTACCCTCAATAAAAAAACCCCAGCTATCCAACATCAAGGTTCACTTATACAAACAATTATTGGCGAGCCTGCGTGTATTGAAAAGTGCGGAGAGTATCGATCTTCAATTAAATGAGCAATTAGATTATGCACGTATATTATACAACAAAGGGTTATATCAACAAAGTTTAAAAATATTAGAGAAGCTAAAAGATACTGCTAAGTCTCACTACAAGTACAATTTCTTAACGCAGGTAATTGCGTGGGAAAAGAAAATTGAAACACTGCATGTAGAAAAAAGCATTCAGGAGCGTGCGGAAAGTCTGGCATTAGAAGCAGATGAAGTAAACGTTCGTGTAGAAATGGTAGTTAAACTATCTAATCTCGCACTACAACTATATAGCTGGTACATCAATAATGGCCATGCAAGAAATCAAAAAGATGAACAGGCTGTAAAGCGTTTCTTGTTCGATAACTTACCGAAAGATGCACATGAGCAAACAGGCTTTTACGAAAAATTATATTTAAGTCAGTGTTATTGTTGGTACACCTATATCCGTCAGGATTATATAATGTATTATCGACATTCACAACAATGGGTTGATTTGTTTGATGAACAACAGATCATGATAAAAGTTGAAACGGGTTATTATATCAAGGGCATTCACAATTTATTGAATGCACATTTTGATTTAAGAAATTACCAGAAGTTTGATGTTACACTGCGTAAGTTTGAAAGGTTTGCGGAATCATCTATTGCGAACAAACACGATAACCACAGGGTACAAACATTTATCTTTATCAACAGTGCAAAACTGAATCGTCATTTCATGTATGGTACTTTTGCAGAAGGTTTATCGCTGGTGCCTAAAATTGAAGAAAAGCTTGTTGAGTATGCGCAGTATATAGACAACCACCGTGTGTTAGTTTTTAATTATAAGATAGCATCGTTATATTTTGGTAGCGGTGATTATAGTACTTGCATAGATTACCTGCAAAAAATTATCAATGATAATTTAGACATGCGCAGTGATCTGCAATGCTATGCGCGACTGCTTCATCTAATGGCGCATTTTGAATTAGGTAATTTTGAGATAATGGATTCGCTGACAAAATCTGTGTATCGGTTTATGTCTAAAATGCAAAATCTTACAGTTGTTGAAGAAGCGATGTTTAAATTTTTACGTGGATCATTTCATATGTCTAGACATCAGTTAAGACCTGAATTTGAAAAATTCTTAGGACAAATAAAGAAGCTTGAAAAAAGCAGATTCGAAACAAGATCATTTGCTTATTTAGATATTATATCGTGGGTAGAAAGTAAAGTGTATGAAAAAACTTTATCAGCCATTATCAAAGAAAAATATTTAGAAAGTAAAAAGCGGATTTATAAATAGTTTTTTGATAGAACGCTGATTTTTATGATTATTAAGATACGGTTATAAAAAATTCATAACAATCATAAAAATCTGCGTTCCATCAAATCAAAATAAAAATTTTCACAAAAAATATAAACATGAAACGTTTAACAACGGTAGCAATTGCGATAGTATTATTTCTTGCGTATAGCATTTCAACAAAAGCACAAAATGCAGCAGACATTAAATCCGAATCTGTAACATACACAGACGGCGTTAGTACGCTGATAGGTTTTGTAGCGTATGATTCAACCAGTACAAAAAAACGTCCGGCAATATTGATTGCGCCTGAATGGTGGGGTGTAACTGATTACACAAGAAACCGTGCTAAACAATTGGCAGCACAAGGTTATATTGCTTTTGTTATTGATTATTATGGCAACGGAACTGTAGCAACAAATCCGACAGATGCGGTTGCTTTAGCTACGCCATATTATAAAGATCCTCAATTATCTAAAAGACGCTTTGATGCGGCTTTAACGCAGGTAAAAACATATTCAGTTACAGATCCTTCTAAAGTTGCAGCAGTAGGTTATTGCTTCGGAGGATCAATGATTTTTAATGCGGCAAAATTGGGTGCAGATGTAAAAGGCATTGCAGATGTTCATGGAGGTTTATTAGGCGTGCCACCTGTTAAAGGAATGTTGAAAGCCAAAGTATTGGCTTGTCATGGTGCTGCTGATCAGTTTATCAAAGATGCAGAAGTGTTGGAATTCAAAAAACAAATGGATTCGATTGGCGCTGATTATAAATACATCGATTATCCAGGAGCAACGCATGCTTTCTCAAATCCAGAAGCAACAGCTATCGGATTAAAATTCAATATGCCAATTGCTTATAATGAAGCGGCAGATAAAGGTTCTTGGCAGGCGATGACGGAGTTTTTTGATATGATATTTAAATAAGAATTATTAATGGGAAATCTAACAGTTTTAGGAGGCCTTATTATTAAACTTTTTGTAGTAGGTCTTCCACTAATATTTCTGCTACTTGTAATTAGGAATAAAAAATCAAAAACACGCCTTGTAATATTTTCTTGTTTATTTTTATTAGCATCCATTAATACTTTTTATTTTTTTAAAAGTTCTGATGATGGTAAAAAGAAAGTTGCAAAAGAAATGGCGGGCTATTACAAACTTGATGAATTGAATGATTCTGCTTGTGAAAATTGCAAATTAAATTTGTCGCCGGATTACAAGTTCGATGTTATTCAAAATGGCAAGATTACCGGACATGGTAAATGGAGTATAGACTTTGATGCTGAATCTGCAGGGTATTATTTAGTTATCGATGGTGGCCCTAATGGAATTATCGATGACAGTAGAAGAGAAATTGAATTTTTAACTTACCCAGTAAAATATGGTGAGGATAATTAATAAGCTATAACCATATTAGTACACTGATTATCAATTAAAATAAGCCATTTTTACCCTTTTTTAACAAAAACCATTCCTAAATACCCATAATTCCTAATTTCTCCTTTATATTTCAATAATTAATTCATACCTTTGCCCTCCTCTAATTTCGAATTAGTGGCTTAACTGCTATTTAATCAGATTTAGAGAACCTTCTCAGCACTAAAACGTTTTAATAACAAATATGTCTGCAACAAAATCACCAGCCGCTAAGCGTATCAATTTCGGGAAAGTTGAACTACTAGCGGAAACACCAGATTTGCTTGGGATCCAGATCCAATCATTTAAAGATTTTTTCCAGTTAGAAACTACGCCAGATAAGCGTAATAACGAAGGTCTCTTCCGCGTATTCAAGGAAAACTTTCCTATTACAGATACGCGTAACATCTTCGTATTGGAATTCTTAGACTACTTCGTTGATCCCCCACGTTACACTATTGATGAGTGTATCGAAAGAGGATTGACTTATGCTGTTCCATTAAAAGCAAAGCTTCGCTTAAGCTGTAACGATGAAGAGCACGTTGATTTCCAAACGATCGTTCAGGATGTATTCTTAGGAAACATTCCTTACATGACACCACGTGGTACATTTGTTATCAATGGTGCTGAACGTGTTGTTGTATCTCAGCTTCACCGCTCACCTGGTGTATTCTTTGGCCAATCGGTTCACCCGAATGGTACTAAGATATACTCTGCACGTGTTATCCCTTTCAAAGGAGCATGGATGGAATTTGCTACAGACATCAACAATGTAATGTATGCTTACATCGACCGTAAGAAAAAATTCCCTGTAACAACTTTGTTACGTTCTATCGGTTTCGAAACAGATAAAGATATCCTTGAACTTTTCGGCATGGCTGATGAAGTGAAAGTTGATAAAAAAATATTAAAGAACTACGTTGGTAAACGCCTTGCTGCTCGTGTATTACGTACATGGGTAGAAGATTTCGTTGATGAAGATACCGGTGAAGTAGTAAGTATCGAACGTAATGAGATTGTGCTTGAAAGAGATACAGTTTTAGACGAAGAGAACATTGCTATGATCGCTGACATGGAAGTGAAAAGCGTGTTCATTCAAAAAGAAGAAGTTAGTGGCGATTACGCTATTATCTACAATACATTAAATAAAGATACTTCGAACAGTGAGTTAGAAGCGGTGCAACACATCTATCGCCAATTGCGTGGTGCTGATGCTCCTGATAACGAAACAGCTCGTGGTATTATCGATAAATTATTCTTCTCTGATAAGCGTTATGACTTAGGTGAAGTTGGTCGTTACAAGATCAACCGTCGTTTAGGTTTGAATTTCCCTATCGAGAAAAAAGTATTGACTAAAGATGACATCATCGCGATCATTAAAACATTGGTTCAATTAACCAACGGCAAAAGTGAAGTAGATGATATAGATCATTTAAGCAATCGTCGTGTACGTACAGTGGGTGAGCAATTATACGCTCAGTTCGGTGTAGGTCTGGCTCGTATGGCTCGTACCATTCGTGAAAGAATGAACGTACGTGACAATGAAGTATTTACGCCGGTTGATTTGATCAATGCAAGAACATTATCTTCTGTTATCAATTCATTCTTTGGTACATCTCAGTTATCTCAATTCTTAGATCAAACGAATCCGTTGAGCGAGATCACGCACAAACGTCGTATCTCAGCGCTAGGGCCAGGCGGTCTTAGTCGTGAAAGAGCCGGCTTTGAAGTACGTGATGTGCATTATTCTCACTACGGTCGTCTTTGTACAATCGAAACACCAGAAGGTCCGAACATTGGTTTGATATCTACACTTTGTGTACATGCTAAGATCAATGACATGGGCTTTATTGAAACACCTTACCGTAAAGTAGATCATGGTAAAGTGGATATGAAAAAAATTACTTTCCTAAGTGCTGAAGAAGAAGATACCGCGAAAATTGCACAGGCAAATATCGATTTAGATGATAAAGGAAATTTCGTTGAAGATAAGATCAAGAGTCGCCAGACAGGTGATTTCCCGATCTTGGATAAAAACGAAGTGGAATACATGGATGTGGCTCCAAATCAAATAGTTGGATTAAGTGCATCATTGATTCCGTTCCTTGAACATGATGATGCCAACCGTGCTTTGATGGGATCGAACATGCAACGTCAGGCAGTTCCTTTGATCCGCC
>DATHNB010000153.1:0-7450 GCA_035486495.1 Ferruginibacter sp.
ATCACTTTTCAATTTATCAATTTTAATCTTTTTCCCCGTAAGCCCCGAAATGATGATGAGGACCAGGTTATAGGAACTGTTGATAATGCTTCCAATGGAGTTTTATCTATTGCTACAAAAGAAAAACAAAATGTTTTACAAAAAGCAACAGCACTACCACCAAGCAGGAATGATGCATTGATATGGCTCGTACGTACGTTGATCGTGCAACAAAAATATTTAGAAGCCGGAGGTATCATCAACACATTACAATACGATCCCAATTTCCCTAACAGGTTGCGTGATGCCCTGGAAGAAGTGGATGCTTTTTTATTTTATCAACAAGGTAATTATGATAGCTCGGTAGTGCATTTAGAAAAAGCATTGGACAATGCAGATAATTTGCAAGATAAAGCGCGTTGGCAATATTTATTAGCTCAGATGTATGAGATGACGCATCAGTATGATAAAGCCTCGGCTAATTACAATAAATGTGCAGCTAATACAACTAATCTTTTACTGAATATTTATGCTGAGCTTAATAATGCCAAGATGCTTAAAAACGAAGATTCGGCACAATTAGATAAGGGTATTGCGAATTTGCTTCGCATGGCAAAAAAAGACAGGTTCGAAAATTATCGGAATATCATTTATTTTTCTGCCGGACAATTGTTAATGGAAAAACCAGATACAACTACTGCCATTGCTTATTATGAAAAAAGCCTGGGGCTTAATGCAAAAGATATTACGTACAACAACAAGGTGCTGGTTGCTTTAGGCGATATAAGTTTCAATCGTAAACAATACATACAAGCAAGTACTTATTACGATAGTTTGCAAATTGCAGACAGCATGGCAGATGATAATTTTTATCGCGCGCTGGATAGAAAAAAGAAGTTGGTAAAAACTGTTGCTGCATTGACTGTTGTCCAAAGAGAAGATAGCTTGCAACAATTAGCGACAATGTCTCCTGCTGATAGAGATGCTGCTGTGAAAAAAGTAGCTAAAGAACTACGGAAAGCAAAAGGCTTGAAGGATGATAAAAAAAATAATGATTATGAAGCTTCAAGCGGAAGTGTAGATATTAGTTTTGATAATAATCCCAGTCAATCTGCAGATCTCTTTGGAACCAGCAATAAAGGAGATTGGTACTTTTATAATGCCGATCTTAAAGCAAAAGGATATAGGGATTTTAAAAATAAATGGGGTGATAGAACAAATGCGGATAACTGGCGAAGAAAAAGTGCTTCGGCTAATTCTATAGTAGCTTCAGCTCTAAATCCTGATGATACTTCAACAATAGTAGCGCCTGTTGATACAACAAAAAAAATAGCGCCACCTGTGGATATAAGTTACAGAGGCTTGATGGCAAACATTCCTTTAACAAGCGATAAGTTGGATGCCAGCAATATTTTATTATCGAAAAATCTATTTAAACTGGGCAAAGGATACCAAAATGATCTTGAAGATTATAGTAACGCAGTAGTGGCATACGAAAGATCACTTCGACTATTCCCTGATAGTTTGTATAACGGAGAACTCTACTTTGATCTTTATTATTGCTATCATAAGTTGGGCGATACTACAAAGATGGCTTTCTATAAAAATTTGCTGGTAACAACTATGCCGGACAGTCGTTCCACAGGATTATTAACAGATCCTGATGCGGCTAGGCCATTGTTAAATAACCCTGTAGTATCTGACAGGTACGCAATTATTTATAATTTATTTATTGAAGGAAAATTTGATTCCGCGATAGCAGAAAAAAATAAAGCTGATACTTTATACGGAGAAAATTATTGGAGTCCTCAGTTATTGTATATCGAATCAATTTATTATATACAATATAAGTGTGATGATAGCAGCGCTATAAATGATTTAAAGTATATTGTTAAGTTCTATCGCAGATCACCATTGGCACCCAAGGCTCAAAATCTGATCAATGTTTTAAGAAGAAGAAAAGAAATAGAAGATTATCTCGCTAATCTGCAAGTTACGCGGGCCAAGGATGACGAGACTATATCTATACCGGATGATACAGTTGCTGTTGCTCCTGTAGAAGTTAAAAAAGTTGCGGATAGCAGCGTTAAGAAAATAACACCTCCAGTTGCTGTTAAAGATAGTGTGAAGAAAGCTCTGCCTGTTGCTCCTGTGCCTGCCAATCAGTTTTCTTTTAATACAACATCTTCGCAACATGTAATAATGATAATGGAAAAGGTTGATAATACTTATGCAACCGAGGCTAGAAATGCATTTATACGGTATAATGATGAAGAGTTTTATTCAAAACAATATACTATTGATAAGGTCAGCATAGATAATGATCACATAATGTTAGTAATATCTCCGTTTGCAAATGCAGATGAAGCAATGTTATATTTCAACAAGATTAATGCCGCTGCTCCAAACGAAATATCATGGTTACCGGCAAATAAATATTATTTTGAAATTATATCAGACGAGAGTTTACAATTATTAGAAAAGAATAAGGATCTTACGGGATATAAAAATCTTTTAAAATTACAATATCCAGGCAAGTTTCAATAAGCAGAATAAGTAGATAAAAATATAGAGTATGACACGTTCAGTAAAAATCTTATGGATCGTATTTTTAAGTGCCTTGTTATTTGTGGTGCTTCTTTTTGTAGCAGCAGACGTAGGCGTGTTTGGTAAAATGCCTTCTTTGACAGAACTCGAAAATCCGGATGCGGATCTTGCCAGCGAAATATATTCAAATGATGGATTGCTGATGGGTAAATATTTTGCAGAGAACCGAACTGAAATAAAATATGATCAAATATCACCTAACATTATACACGCATTAGTTGCAACAGAAGATGAACGTTTTTATGATCACTCAGGTATTGATGCTAAAGCGGTAGCGAGGGTTTTTCTTAAATTTGGTCAGGATGGTGGAGGAAGCCCGATAACGCAACAATTGGCAAAAATGATGTTGAAGCAGGGGCATGGAGGCATTTTAAAAAGAAGTCTGGATAAAATTAAAGAATGGATAATCGCTGTAAAATTAGAACGGAATTTCACCAAGGAAGAGATTATCACTTTATATCTTAACCGTGCACCATGGGGATATAATTATGGGATACGAAATGCATCGCGTACTTACTTTCAAAAAGAACCTGCAGATCTAAGTATTGAAGAAGCTGCAGTGTTGGTAGGTATGTTGAAAGGTTTTGTATATGATCCTGTTCGTCATCCAAAGGCCTCTTTAAATAGACGAAATACTGTTATTCAGAGGATGGTTGATTGTAAAGAACAATATTTAACACAAGATGAGGCGACAGCTTTAAAAGCAAAACCGCTGATCACTAATTTTAAAAAGGCTGATGATGATGTTGGAATTGCTCCTTATTTCCGTCAGGTATTAGCGGACCAGTTAAAAGATTGGTGCAAAGATCATCGCAATCCAAAAACCGGAGACAGCTACGATTTGTACAGAGATGGTCTTAGGATTTATACAACTATTGATTCAAGAATGCAGGATTATGCGGAGCAATCTGTGACTGAGCACATGCCTGTCATTCAACAAAAATTAAATAGTCTTCTAAAGATCAACGGGGCTAAAATGTGGAAGGGGCATGATAATGTTATCGATGCTGCAATGAAAGCGAGTGATCGTTGGAACAATATGGAAGAAGATAGCATTAGTGATGATGAGATTGCGGCTTCATTTTTAGTGCCTGTAAAAATGAAAGTTTTTGCATGGAACGCGAAAAGAGAATTGGATACGGTGATGACACCAAGAGATTCTATCAAATACCACAAGCAATTAATGCAAACATCTTTTGTTTGTATGGATCCGAGAACTGGTGAAGTAAAATGTTGGGTAGGTGGTATCGATTTTAAATGGTTCAAGTATGATCACGTTACTGCATTAAGACAAGTTGGTTCAACATTTAAACCACTTTTATATACTTTGGCAGTGCAGGATGCGGGCTATACGCCACAAACACTTGTTCCTGGTGGAACTATTTGTTTAGGTGGTAAATGTATAACAGGCGGCGGCGGTACATTAGCATATGGATTGGCTCACTCGAAAAATCCTGTGGCTTACAGATTGATGTCTGTTATTGGTCCCGATCGTCTGGTAGAATTTGCACATACTTGCGGTATTAAAAGTTTTATACCTAGTGTACCGTCTATTGCATTAGGAGCTGCAGAAGTACCATTGTTAGAGATGTTGAGAGCTTATACCATGTTCCCGAATAAAGGATATAATACAGAGCCAATTTTAGTTACACGTATTGAAGATAAAGATGGTAATATATTACAGGAATTTGTGCCCGAAACAAAACAAGTGATCAGTGAAGTGAATGCTTATACAATGGTTAAATTGATGGAAGGTGTTGTAGATTTTGGAACCGGCCATTCTTTAAAAAATTATGATATACCCGTAAAGAAAGCCGGTAAAACGGGTACTACTAATGATAATACAGATGGATGGTTCATAGGTTATACACCCGAATTATTAGCTGGTACTTGGGTTGGTTGTGATGATCAGTTTTTAAAAATATATTCAGGTACATCAGGTGGTAATGAAATGGCACTTCCTAAATGGGGATATTTTATGA
This sequence comes from Ferruginibacter sp., assembly GCA_035486495.1. Classification (GTDB taxonomy): domain Bacteria; phylum Bacteroidota; class Bacteroidia; order Chitinophagales; family Chitinophagaceae; genus Ferruginibacter. Next base: position 4,569 of record DATHNB010000153.1, read on the forward strand.
GTAAAATATATGCTGATAAAAAATTGCCTTATGGGAAAATACTTGATTTTCCGGAACCTCCACAGGCATTAAATAATCCTGAATATGCGGATCTGAATGCGGCATTGTTTAATCAAACCGATAGTACAAGCTATCCTGAAGATCAGGGTAATGGAGATGCAGATGATTATGGTGATGCGTCGTCAAGTGATTATAGTACCGGCGATGATGCAACGCCGACAGAGGTTAAGCCAAAAGCAGCTAAGCCAGATACTGGCAAAATGAAGAGTAAAAAACCAGTAGAGAATATCGATAAAAGTAAAAATGACTTCTAGTATTCAGACTTGGGGAAAGGGATATTACTTTCCCCAAGCCTGTTATTTCATTTATTCTTCCCCACACTTTAAATAAAATTTTATAAATTGTAACCATGAGGGTTATAGTTTATTGTTGTCTTATATTCTTACTTTCCGGATGTACGGATGTTCGTTCCAATAGCGATTGCACGATTACAATGGATCAATTATTAGATAAGAACCGCGATAGGGTATTTATAGTTGATAGTTTTGCAGACGAAAAAATAGTGATCTTAAAAGATAAAGGTGAGGATACGGTCAATGCAGGCTGTTATACTTTTTATGAAAGCGGAAAACTAAAATCTTATCAATTTGTCATCAATCAGGATACTTCAGATTATTCCGAACAATATGACACACTGGGCAATATTATCAATACAGAAGGGAAGCCATTAACGCAAAGTATTGTAAAGCGTATAAATGATAGTCGATCTTTTGAAAGCGATTCTTTTACTGTAGCAATGTATTTTTTTGCATTGAATAAAGAGTACCAGGCATTACATATAAAAACAGGCGATAAGGATGCGTATGCTGTTGAGCTAAAAGATGATACAGCATATTATACCAACACTAAGTATGCTTCTATTGGTGTTGATTGTAAAGGGCATGATATTGTTATGATGCATTGGGGTATTGAAAGTAAAAATACCTGCACCGGTAAAACGGAAATAATAGAAGACTCGATTCCAATCTTAAACCTGCATTTGAATGATTGAAAGATCATTCAATCATTAGAACTATTCTGCTTCGGATTGAATGATTGTTGAAATGCTGAAACTTTCTCCAGGTAAAAGTTTAATGATATTATTAAAAGCATTGGCAGCTTCTACACAAATAAAAGTTTTATAGCCGTCCGGTGACATATCGCTCATTGTCTTGGTTGTGTCTGCACCGGGATTCCATACAACAGTCGTCTTACTACCGGTCTTGCCTACACGAATTTTTCTTTTGAATCCTTTATCGTGTATTGTACAAGTTGTTGAATGATTGAGATAGCGGCGATTTTCCTCTTTAGTTATTGTTAATAATTTGTCTTGTTGTTGTATACCCGTATCACTTCCCGCAGGATAATAGGTGGCATCCATCAATCCATCAACAGTAATGTTTGCAATATCGCTTACGTTAAAATAGCTGTGCAATGCATCTGAGTAATCGAAAGGTTTATTATCAGTATTGGTGCAGTGTAATGTTAGTTCAAGTTTTGTGTCGATCATTACAATTATTTCTGCAGTAAAAGAAAAGGGCCACAAGGTTTTTGTAGCAGGTGAATCTTGTAATTGTAAAATTATTGAAGGAGTGCCTTCTGGAGATACAGCTGTATTTTTTACTGACCAGTTAGAAAGTCTTGCAAAACCATGTTGAGGTTTTTTGCTGTCTTCAGGGTTTGGTCCAAACCACGGGAAACAGATAGGAATGCCGCCTCTGATAGCTTTACCTTCCTGAAATAAACTTTTGTCGCTCATCCAAAGAAGATCATTTTCTCCTTTAGGAATATAATGTAAAACCTGTGCACCATATAATGATACTGTTGCTGTACCATATTGATTAGTTAAAATAGCAACAGGCAGATCACCTTTTGTTGTAGAAAATTTGATTTGATCGGCACGGCCAAAGTGGCTATTTAGTTCTGTAATTGTCATGTTACTTTATTTTAAAAAGAGCTGTAAATTATAACAATTATCGTTATCAATTAAACTGCTTTCGCTTATTAATTTCAGCAGTAGTACATTTGCAAAAAGATACGATTTGGCACGGAGAGTAACATACAGGAGTAAATATGCGGAAGCTACGGGAGAAAAGTTGCCTAAAAGGGAACGAAGAGATATTATTCCGTTAGATCCTGCGGTACAATTACCTTTTGCTGAAGGGAAGGTTTTATTGATAGATAAACCGATACACTGGACATCTTTCGACATGGTGCGTAAATTACGCGGTGTGCTACAGATAAAAAAGATAGGCCATGCTGGTACGTTAGATCCTTTAGCGACGGGCCTTTTAATTATCTGTACGGGGAAATTTACAAAAAGTATTAATGATTTTGCAGCACAGGAAAAAGAATACATAGGGCAAATTACTTTAGGTGCTGTTACTGCAACATACGATCTGGAAAGTACACCTGAGCAACCAAAAGAATATGTTCATCTCACAGAAAAAGAAGTCAGAGCTGAAGCAGAAAAATTTGTTGGGGAGATAGAACAAATGCCACCGATGTATTCAGCCATAAAAAAAGATGGTGTTGCATTATATGAATTAGCACGAAAAGGTGTGGAAGTAGAATTAAAAAAAAGAAAGGTAACCATTTATCAATTTGATATCACCCGGATAGAATTGCCGCTGGTTGAATTTAAAATATTATGTTCAACGGGAACGTATATACGCAGTATGGCTAATGATCTTGGCGCGGCTTTAGGATGCGGTGCTTATTTAAGCAGTTTACGAAGAACAAGAATAGGAGCGTTTTCTGTTGAGGATGCAATACCTGTAGAAGATGTATTAACTAAAAAGGATAATTAAGTCCGATAGAGAAATTAAAGTTCTCATAGCGCC
>DATHNB010000154.1:0-6668 GCA_035486495.1 Ferruginibacter sp.
TAAAGTAATAATGATCTTTTCTTCCTTCACTACTTTCTTTGCATCTTCATTTTTTGCAAACGGATCTTTATGTTCAAAGCCAGTTGCAATTAATGTAATACCGATTTCAGTATTCAATGTATTATCATATCCTAAACCTAATATCACATCTGTATTTTCACCGGCTTGTGCCAATAAATAATTTTGAATCACTTCCACTTCATCCATCGTAAACTCATGTTCTCCTTCCGCTGAGTTGATATTAATTAATATCCACCTCGCTCCACGGATATCGCTATCATTCAATAAAGGAGAGTTCAATGCATTCTCAATTGCCTGCTGTGCCCTGTTTTCACCTTCCGCAGTTGCGCTACCTAAAATTGCTACGCCGCCGTTACTCATTACTGTGCATACATCTGCAAAATCGACATTGATCTGTCCTGTACTATTAATTACATCGGTAATACATTTTGCTGCGGTTGCCAATACATTATCTGCTTTGGTAAATGCTTCTTTCATTTTTAAATTGCCAAACTGATGACGCAATTTATCATTGCTGATCACCAGCAAAGTATCAACATGGTTTTTCAACAACATGATACCTTCTTCCGCTTGCGCAATTCTTTTCTTTCCTTCATACGCAAAAGGTGTGGTAACAATACCAACAGTTAGGATACCCAAATCTTTACAAATTTTTGCCAAGATCGGTGCGCCGCCTGTTCCGGTACCGCCGCCCATACCTGCGGTAATGAATGCCATTTTAGTATTCACTTCCAGTATGCGTTTTATTTCTTCCAGACTTTCTTCTGTAGCCTGGCGGCCGATTGCAGGATTTGCTCCGGCACCCAATCCTTGGGTTAAGTGCGGACCAAGTTGTATCTTATTAGGCACTTTGCTTTGTGCGATAGCCTGGGCGTCGGTATTACAAATGATAAAGTTTACGCCTTCGATGTTCTGCGAAAACATGTGGTTAACAGCATTGCTTCCGCCGCCGCCAACACCAATAACTTTGATGATGGACGATTGCTCTTTAGGCAAATCAAAATGTATCATATATATAGTATTTGTGGGTTAGTCTTTTTACATGCTGAATTTGAATATGATTATTCCTTGCTCGGCATTTTGAATTTACTTTATAAGTGTGCGTCCTCTTCTTCTTTAAACAGATCTATCAATCCAATTTTAAACGAATCCATAAATCCTTTTAAAGTTTTACGTTGTCTTGCTTTATCGTATTCATTCGGTTCGCGTTCTGTTACTTCTTCAACTGCAGGTTCTTGCTGTTGTAATGATTGCGGCACAGCGATTTTTTTGAATGTTTCTTCAAACTGCTTATTGTTGTTTTCGTAATCATTATATCCTTTCAATATCAAACCGATGCAAGTGCTGTACATTGGCTTAGCTAATTCATCAATATGTCCGCCAGCTAAATGTTCGTTTGGAAAACCAATTCTTGCATTCAAACCCGTAACATATTCTGTTAACTGAATAAGATGCTTTAACTGAGAACCGCCACCAGTCAAGATAATACCGCCATTCAACATTCTTGTATCCAAACCAACTTGTTTTAAGTGATAAGAAACAAAATCCATGATCTCACTCATTCTTGCCTGGATGATATTTGCTAAATTCTTTACAGAAATTTCTTTCGGTGCCATTCCACGCAAACCAGGAATTGTAATGAACGTATTTGATTTAGCTTCATCACTTAATGCACTACCAAACTGTACTTTCATTTGTTCAGCCTGAGTTTTTAAAACACCCAAACCCGTCTTAATATCATTGGTAATATTTTCCCCACCAAAAGGAATAACTGCCGTGTGTTTTAAAATACCTTCATAAAAAACAGCCATATCAGTTGTTCCACCACCAATATCTACAATTGCCACGCCAGCTTCTAAATCCTGATCGCACATTACTGCTGCTGCGGAAGCAAGTGGTTGTAACACTAGATCTTTTGTTTGTAACCCTGCTTTATCTACGCTGCGCGTGATGTTACGGATTGCATTTTTATCGCCAGTGATAATATGAAAGTTAGCACCAACTTTTACGCCACTGTATCCAATCGGATTAGGAATGTTTTGAAAATTATCTACCGTAAATTCTTGCGGAATAACATCGATGATCTGATCTCCTGCAGGAATATATGTTCTGTATTGATCCGCTATCAAACGATCGATTTCTTCTTGCTTAATTTCTTCATCCGTATTTTGTCTTACAATATCACCGCGTGTTTGCAAGCTTTTAATATGATGACCCGCAATACCAACATATACTTCATTCAGTACTAAGTTTGGATTTGAGGCATAACAATTTTCCAAAGCCGTTTGAATTGCTTTAATTGTTTGATCGATGTTCAACACCATTCCGTGTTGTACACCATTGCTGTTGGCACGGCCAAAGCCCAGTATTTCCAGCTTTCCGTACTCATTTTTACGTCCGGCGATGGCAGCAATTTTTGTTGTGCCGATATCCAGACCTACAATGATTGGTTGTTCGTGAGTCATAGTTGTATGTTTTGTATGTTTGTGTTGTGATTAATTGTTGTTTGTTTTATTGTTGAATTGTTTTAATAATCATTTTGTCCTTTTTCTTTTGGTGATACAGAAACAGGTTTTGGTTTTACCGTCGGCTTTTGCTTTGTATCACTTTTTGCGTCAGGCTTTTTCGCCTTCGGCGATGCTTTGACTTCTTTTGGTTTTACTTCAGCAGGTTTAGCTGCATGAGGTTTTTCTTCTTTTGGTTTTGAAGCAACAGGCTTCTCTACTTTCGGAACCGACTTTATTTCTTTTGGTTTGTCCGCAGGTTTAGCAATTGGAGCTATTACCTGAGGGATTACCTGTTGAACTACCGCCGTATCGCTATTATCACCTTCATCATCTCTTTCCGTTGATCGTAGGATCACACTACTATCCTGAATATCATTATCATTGGTTGTAGTAATTTGAGCTGAATCTTCCGATAACTTTTTCGCATTTGCTGCCATCACCTGCATCAGTTGCAATGTTCTCAAAGAATCTATTGCTCTGTCTTCTGCACCTTTTCTTTTAGCTACAACTTGGTCTTTATATTCAAGATCGATCCTGCTATAATAATTCCACCCCGTTTTTGTAATTACTTTCTTATAAAACAGTTTCAGGTTGTTCAGCTTCTCATCAATATTTTTTCCATCTCCAAAAACTATTGTCTGGTTACCAATTTTAGGAACCATCTCAAATGTTCTTTGTGGCGTAATGCTTATCTGGTCGATCATCGCCATACAGAAAGAATCTTGCTGAACAGCCAGACTAATGTTTTTAATATCAGTTAACAGATCGCTATCAGCTTTTACCAAAGCTTTGTCTGATGGAAAATCCGTGAACACAGGTAATCTTGCCGAAAACTTTTCACTCAGTGGCAACACTTCAATACTGCTATCAATATAAAATGTAGTACCGACTCTAGTAAAAATTCTTGCGACAGGTTCTCTTTCTAAAACATTTACCTGAAGCTTCTCATTATTATCAAAGAACAATTGTGCGGATTTGACCCAAATGTTTGCTGTTAATCCGTTTTCTATTTTTTCCAAATCAAAAGAGTTAACTCTTTCTCCTGTTGGATTTCCACCTACTATCGTTTCAATGGAATCCATAATATCTTTTTTATCTACAAAAAAATTATTACTTACTCCGTGAATACTGATATAAACACCAACACATTTTTTTTCATTCTTTCTTCTTGCCGCTGCAACCAATAATATAAGTGTACCTGCACCTATGGCGATCCATACTGTAGTGATCAACCACCTTATTATTTTTCGGTTCTGTAGCGCCATTTCCCAATTGGGTTATTGTTTTTTTATAATTTCTTTTATTGGCTGCACCAACATATCAATATCTCCTGCACCTGCCGTTATTAATAATTCTGTTTTATTATTCTTTATCCAATCTTTCAATTCTTCTTTGCTTACAATTTTTTTATTTTTGTTTTTCATTCTGCTTAATATCATCTCGCTATTCACGCCTTCTATCGGCAATTCTCTTGCAGGATATATTGGTAAAAGAATTATTTCATCCGCCATATCCAACACTTCCGCAAAGCCATCAACAAAATCTCTTGTTCTCGTATACAGATGTGGTTGAAACACGATCGTACTTTTTTTGTTCTTAAATAACCCTTTTGCACCTGTTATCAATGCTCTTAACTCTTCCGGATGATGCGCGTAATCATCAATGAAAACATGTTCTTTTTCTTTTACTATATACTCAAACCTTCTCTTTACTCCTTTGAAGTTTGCTACAGCTTTTACTATCTTATCTTCATCAACTCCCAAATGATACGCTACGGCTATTGCTGCTATTACGTTCTCGATATTATGTAAACCGCCCATATTCAACACTACATTCTCGATCGCATAATCTTTTATCACAACTTCGAAATGATAACTACCATTATCTATTTTAATATCCCGTGCACATATGTCTGCGTTACTATCATCTAAATGATAAGTATTATGATTATCCGATATCAACTGATCTCCTTTCTGCAAACCATATTTACTCAGCAACAAGCCATTCTGTTTTATCTTTGCACTGAAATCAATAAACGCCTGATCCATTACTTCTTCAGTTCCGTATATATCCAAATGATCCGCATCCATGGCAGTTATGATCGCTATATCCGGACTCAATTTCAAAAAACTTCTATCGTACTCATCTGCCTCTACTACACAAACATCTTTTTCATTGCTCCAAAAATTACTATCATAGTTGCTTGCGATGCCTCCTAAAAACGCATTGCAACCATAACCGCTATCACGAAGAATATGCGCAACCATTGTACTCGTAGTTGTCTTGCCATGTGTACCTGCTACGCAGATATTAAAAGAACTATTTGTTATTACGCCTAACACATCGCTGCGTTTTATTACAGTGTAATTATTTTGTTGATAGTAATTCAGCTCTTTGTGGTCTTTTGGTATGGCCGGCGTGTACACTACCAATTGAGCCTCCTTATCTATTTGTGCCAGATCATCTTCATAATGAATGGCAATACCTTCTGCAACCAACTGTCTTGTTAAAACTGTTTCTGTTTTATCATACCCACTTACTTTAATCCCTCTTGAATTAAAATATCTTACCAATGCACTCATCCCAATTCCACCTATCCCTACAAAGTATACCCGTGATATTTTATTGATGTCGACCATTATTTTTCTAATTCATTAATTCTGTTATGCCTTAATTCTTTTATTATTTCTTTTGCTATTACTTCATCTGCGTTCAATACACTTAGCTTACTTATATTCTCTATTAATTCATTTTGTTTTTGTTCATCTTTAGATAAAGAAATAATTGCTGCTATCAGCTTATCAATCGCCTCATTATCTTTTATCATTAATCCTGCATTTTTATTGACAAGATTTTTCGCATTCACTGTTTGATGATCTTCCGCCGCATGTGGAAACGGAACAAACACTACCGGCTTTTTTACCACACATAATTCAGCAATTGCCATGGCACCACTTCTGCTTATTACCACATCGCCTGCAGCATATGCCTGGTCCATCTGCGTTATAAAATCATCTACCCAAACTTCCGTCTTACCTGTCGCTCTGTTTTTGGCTTTTCTTACATACAATTTCCCTGTTTGCCATATTAGCTGCAGATCATTTTTAGCGAACTCATCAATATGTTTATCAATTGCTTCGTTAATATTTTTCGCGCCTAAGCTTCCGCCGATCGATAAAACCGTTTTCTTTCTTGGGTCTAATCCGAAATATTTGATTCCTTCTTCTCTTGACACATTACTTCTCGAAATACTTTCTCTTACAGGATTTCCGGTGATCATTATTTTTTTTGCAGGAAAGAATTTTTCCATTCCATCACTCGCAACAAAAATTTTAGTCGCTTTTTTCCCTAATAAAATATTACTTCTTCCTGCAAATGAATTACTCTCATGAATAAAAGACTGTATCCCCTGCGATTGCGCAAAACGTAATACCGGAAAACTTGAATATCCACCAACACCAATTACTGCCGTAGGTTTAAATCTGTTGAATATTTTTCTCACCTGCAAAAAGCTTTTCAACAATTTATAAGGCAACCCAATATTTTTTATCAAAGAACTTCTGTTAAAACCCGCAATATCCAAACCCTCAATTTTATATCCCGCTTGCGGAACTTTTTCCATTTCCATTTTTCCTTTAGCGCCGACAAATAGAATTTCTATTTGCGGATCTAACTTCTTCAACGCGTTGGCTATAGCTATGGCCGGAAAAATATGTCCCCCTGTTCCGCCGCCTGCTATTATAATTTTATTCGCCATGTTTATTTATTAATCTGCCAACACTTTTTTTCCTTCTGATTGTTCTACATTTCTTGCTACACTTAAAATAATACCGATCGATAAACAGGTGAATAGGAAACTGCTTCCTCCCATGCTAACTAACGGTAACGTAACTCCCGTATTCGGAAAAATATTTACATTCACTCCCATGTTGGCAAATGCTTGTATCACTAACGTGAAACTAAGTGCCAGCGCGAGGAACGCACCAAATGCAAAAGGACATTTCCTATACAACCTTATACATCGATATAAGAACAACAAATAAATAAAAACAATAAATGCTCCCCCAATAAATCCATACTCTTCTAATATAATTGCATAAATGAAATCGCTGTAAGAATGTGGCAAAAAATTTCTTGCTG
>DATHNB010000155.1:0-6401 GCA_035486495.1 Ferruginibacter sp.
TAGGTCTTGCTACTTTAGTTACAACCACAGCCTCCGCCTGTTTTTCCTCCATTAGCACCTGATGCACCTTCACGGTATGATTGAAAGTTCTGTTCAGTCTTTTGTACCTGGCGAGATGATAATTCCATTTCACCATCATTCAACCTTGATTTTTGATATTCTTTTACCGGCGTACAGGAATAAATGATTATAGTAATTATAATAACAGTAATGGGTATGCGCATTCTTTTTAATAATGTCATGATGTTAATTTAATATTTGCGGATGTATGAATTTTATTCTGATCATCTATAATGATACAGGCGAGTCCTTTTACTTGGTTTACCATATCTAATCCTACTTTAATTCCCATTATCATTACAGGGGTTGCCATTGCGTCCGCAATTTCTGCATTTTGATTGATTATGGTTACACTTTTTATTCCGCTTGCCGGTAATCCGGTTTTAGGATCGATAGTATGAGAATATTTTTTACCGTTGACGACAACAAATTTTTCATAATTACCCGAAGTAGCAACAGCCATGTCGGTTATGTTAAGCGAAGAAAAGGAATGTTGTTTAGATTCGGGATTAGCAATGCCGATTGTCCAGGGTTTCCCATTTGCTTGCAGGCCCCATGTAGTAAGGTCTCCGGCTGCATTAACAATACCGCTTTGCACGCCTATTTCTTTTAAAAGATGTTTTGCTTTTTCAGCAGCGTATCCTTTTCCTATTGCGCCAAATCCGATACGCATTCCTTTCTCTTTTAAGAAGACGGTACAATCTTCTTTATCCAGTAATATATTTTTGTAATTGATTAGTCGTACTAATTGTTTCGCGGTCTTTTCATCGGGTAACGATGTCATTTCTTTATCAAAATTCCATAAACGTTTATCTATGGAGCCATAAGAGATATCAAAGGCCCCTTGTGTTAGAGAAGATATTTTTAATGAACGTTCTATAAGATCAAATACTTCCTTATCAACTTTTACAGGAGTGATTCCAGCATTGTTATTTATCTTATTTGTCTGACTATCATCACTGTAAGTAGTCAACAATTTTTCAATTCTACTGATCTCTGTTATAGCTGCAGTAATACATTCAGCGGCCCATTGTTCATTGTTAGAGAGCACACTTATTTCAAAGCGATTGCCCATCAGGCGCAATACTTTTTTATGAAGTATTGATGTATTCGTAGTAGTATTATTTATTTGCATCGCAAACAGATTTTATTGCTGCAACAAAATCTGCAGGTTTTACATTTGGGAAGCCATCCCATTCTTTTAGTATTTTACCATCTGCATTTAACAATAATGTAAAAGGGAATTTTCCCTCAGGGTTATATTTGTCAGCTAACGAATCATTTTGTTTCTGTTGTTCATCACTTAATCTGTCTTTTTTATTTCTTGGAAAATCGGCATTTATTAATACAAGACTTGAATCTGCAAATCCAATAAATGTATTTGATTCAAAAATTTCTTTTCGTAAACGGATACATGGTCCGCACCAATCAGATCCTGAAAAATTTAATAATATTAATTGATGTTTTTCTGTTGCTGTTTTTGTCGCCTCATTAAAATTGGTCAGCCATCCATTCGATGATAAGATGAATGAGCTAAATAAAATAAGCAATACTGTTTTCATAAAAGCGATACTATCAGTTTAGTTGTTTAGCCGGTTACCATTTAGCGGAAAATGTTTTCATATAATCTACAAAAGTTTGTGTTTTATATGCGCCGGTACCAAAAAATGTTAAAGGAGGTTCAAATTCAGCAGGCTTTAAATAGCCTGCCAGTGCTGCAGGTTGTGCATTTATGTCTGCTATAAAGACTGTTGTGGGGAAACTCATTTGTCCACTTAATAAATACGCTGCAAATTCATTGGCTTTGTATTCTGATTTGTATCCAAATTTTTTTCCCCTCCATTCAATTGAATCTTTTGTTTCTGCATCAAGTCTTACTGCATAATAATGCTCATTGATATAATTAGCAACACTGTCTTTAGTATAAGTCTCTTTGTCCATCACTTTACACCAGCCACACCAGCTTGTGTATACATCAATCAAAATTGGCCTGGGATCATTTTTATAAGCTTCTTGTGCTTCGACAATAGAGATCCAATGCACTTTGCTCTCTTGCGGCGGGGCAATAAATGCTCCTGCAATTAAGACTATTGATACCAGAAGAAATAAATCTACAATCTTTTTCATACAGCAATTGTTTAGTAGCTTAGACACTTAATTTAAGTACAAATTAATGCATAAAATTGTTGTAGCAATAACCGGGGCAAGCGGATCTATTTATTCTAAGGTTTTATTAGATAAATTGATTGAGATAAAGAACCAGTGGAGCGAGCTTTCAGTCGTTTTGACGGAGAATGCCAAACAGGTATGGCAAACAGAATTAGATAATAAAGATTATGAGAATTATCCCGTAAAATTTTATACTCAACAGGATTTTAATGCACCATTTGCTTCAGGATCAGGACAATATGATACGATGATAATCATTCCTTGTAGCGTAGGTACATTGGGTAGAATAGCATCAGGAGTTAGTAATGATTTAATCACAAGAGCGGCAGATGTAGTATTAAAAGAAAGGCGAAAATTAATTTGTGTAGTAAGAGAAACACCCTACAATCTCATTCATATAAAAAATATGGAAACCATCACGCTTGCCGGTGGGATAATTTGTCCGGCAACGCCATCTTTTTATAGCAAACCAGTTACGTTTGAAGAATTAGCAGCTACAGTTGTAGATAGAGTTTTGGATCTGGCAGGATTTGATATAAAAACTTATCGATGGAATGAAACCCCTGCCTCCCCTAAAGAGGAGATTGAGTAGTTCGCTGAGTTTCAACTAATCTTCGCTTTAATGAAGTATGCATCAATAAAAATGGTAGAGCAAAACTCTACCATTTTATAATGTCTAAAAATATATTTAACTCCTACACTACATCCCCCTTTTAGGGGAGGCAGGGGATTACCTCAAATCCACCACTTCTGTATCTGGATATTTTTTCTCGTCAAACACAAATACATTATCAGGAACAAGTATTGTTGTGTTCATATTGCTAAGTGAATAAGTATATCTTTCACCTGTTTTTTCGAAAATTTTTGTGCTAACAATTGTATGTGTACTCTTATCTACGTCAACCAATACTTTAAAGAATGTTTTAGTTTTATCCGTGGGAGTTAGTTCTACTTCCTGAATTGTTTTTCCTTCAGCTACACGATCATCATTTAATTTGTATAAAAAATCTTTGTCATAGAAATCGGTAAATACTTTTTGAGGGGTAAGTGTAGTGCTTGAAGGATCTACTTTTGTAACAGTAAGCTCTTTAGATGAAGGATCGTAGGTAGAAACATTCACACCATCGCAGTAAATATTTTGTCCCGTGATGTCAATTCTATATTTCAAGCCTTTCATGTAAACAGTACCCGTTTTCGAGCCTAATGTTTTACCTGCTGCGTTTTCTATTTTAAGTGTAAATTTTGCTTGTAGAGATTTAAAACTTTTAAATTTTGTAGTAACTGCATCTAATAGTTTTTTAGCATCAGGATCATTTTTGCCTTGTGCAGAAACTGAGCTTATTAAGATCGTAAGGAAAAATAGACTAGAAAGTATTTTCTTCATTGCCGTAATTTATTTGATTAAAATCCTCTTTGTTAATAGGTTGCAAATATACGAAAATAGCTGAGTTATATGGAGGCAATGTTAATCCTCAATTTATAAGGGACTGTTAATATAAATATAAAGTGTCGGATGTATGATGCTTAAGATTCTTTTTACATCATACATCCGACATTGTAACTTTTTAGATTGCTTCGTTTTGTAAAACACCTGTTTTTACTTTATTCTTTTGCTCCGCAAATTCTTTAGCCGCTTTAATAAAATTCACAAAAATAGGTTGTGGATTTTCTACCGTACTTTTTAGTTCAGGATGGTATTGTACACCTATAAAGAATGGGTGATTAGGTAATTCTACCACTTCAACCAAGCCTGTACCAGGGTTTTTTCCACTGGCGACCATGCCGGCATTTTCAAACTGCTCCAGATATTTATTATTGAATTCCCAACGGTGACGATGCCTTTCGCTGATAGGAGAGTGGCCATAAATATTATATGCCAATGTGCCTTCTTTTAAGGTGCATGGATATGAACCCAAACGCATTGTACCTCCTTTTATCGTTACTTTTTTCTGTTCTTCCATTAAGTCGATAACAGGATTTTTAGTGTCTGCATCCATTTCTGTTGAATGCGCGTCTTTTAATCCCAATACATTTCTTGCATATTCAATTACTGCCATTTGCATTCCTAAACAAATACCAAAAAATGGCAGCTTATTTTCTCTGGCATATTTTACAGCAGTTATTTTTCCTTCCACGCCGCGCATACCAAAACCCGGTGCGACTAACAAACCATCCAATCCGGCTAATTTTTCTGCTACATTCTGGTCCGTTATATGTTCGCTATGAATATTTACTATTTGTACTTTGCATTCATTCATCGCGCCAGCATGTACAAAAGATTCTAATATTGATTTATAAGCATCTTGTAATTCAATATACTTACCAATAAGACCGATGCTTACTTTAGAAGTTGGATGTTTTAATTTTTCTAAAAACTCTTTCCATTTTGTTAATTCCGGCGCAGCATATCCGTTGATCTGTAATTTTTTCAGAACGATGATATCCAGATTTTCCTGTAACATTTTGATAGGAACTCTATAAATACTGCTGGCATCCATTGCTTCAATTACAGCTTCAGGCTTTACATTACAGAATTGAGCAATCTTTCTTCTAAGTTCTGTATTTAAAGGTCTTTCGGTTCTGCAAACAATAATATCGGGATGTATACCATTTTCGCTCATCAGTTTTACACTGTGTTGCGTTGGTTTTGTTTTTAATTCGTTGGCTGCTTTTAAATAAGGGATCAATGTTAAATGCACTACCAGACAATCTTCTTCAGGCATTTCCCATTGTAATTGGCGCACTGCTTCTATAAAAGGCAAACCTTCAATATCACCGACAGTACCGCCAATCTCAGTCAATACGATATCATATTCACCTGTTTCGCCAATAGCTAATATTCTGCGTTTGATCTCATCCGTTATGTGTGGGATAACCTGAACAGTCTTACCTAAATAAGCACCTTCTCTTTCCCTGTTAATCACCGTTTGATAAATTCGGCCGGTAGTTACATTATTAGCTTGAGAAGTAAATATATTTAAGAATCTTTCGTAGTGGCCAAGATCAAGATCCGTTTCTGCACCATCTTCTGTTACAAAACATTCGCCATGTTCGTACGGGTTTAACGTTCCCGGATCCACATTAATGTAAGGATCTAACTTTTGAATGGTAACTCTTAAGCCTCTTGCCTGTAATAATTTAGCAAGAGATGCGGCAATAATACCCTTACCTAACGAAGAGGTAACGCCACCGGTAACAAAAATATATTTAGCCATAATAGATAAGTTTAAAATTTCTGTTTTATAACCTTCGGTAGAAAAATAAAAAACAAAATCCGCCACCGTCGTTGTTTAAACATCAACGATTAGACAGGCAATCCGAAAAAAAATCTTGTTAATTAATTTTAACCCGATATTAATGACCAGCGGAGCTCACATACTCGGGAAGAATAGAAAAAAATCCGTGCGGTCATGTAAAGGTACAACGAAAATTTCGGCAGATAAAATTTCATTGACTCTTTGTTGAAAAATTGGGGGAAAGTGATGCAAAAATCTAACTTATTTAATACTTGCCAGTATCTCAAATTCACGGGAAATTGATTCCCCATTCTCATCAACTAAAGTGATAATATGCTTACCAGAAGTCGGACTTATAGCAATTTGATGAAAATTGGTAGTCGTAGCGATATATTCATCATCAAGACTCCAGAATATTTTTGTAGAAGCTTTTCTATGCGCAGCGGTAAAAACGGTTTTTCCTCTTTCTCCATTTATTTCAAGCGGTACATAAATTTTTGCATTGGCTTGCGGATAAATGAGATCCATTTGTTTCCCTGTTTCAGAAAAAGTACAATCGGAACGGAACGGAGGTAAAGATTTATAATCGTGATTTTTTTGTCTGTAATACCATTCCATCGATGGCGTTAAAACGTACCAGCTTTTGTTGATCATTTTAGAAGGCGACTCACAATTTTCATTTACCTGATAATTACCTGTAGGATCTAAATGGATCATTTTATGATAATTACATAACGGAGCTTTGTATCCGTTTGCTGAAACCATTATTGTATCAACATCTGGACAATCAATGTTAGCACGATAGCCACTTTCTCTGCAAACAGGAATAAATGTAAAATTGTTTTCCGGTGATTTGAACCAGGAAGATGTAGGTAATTGCCTGAAAATTTCAAACATAATTGGTGCTGCGGTTTGCACACCTATTAATCCTGGTCT
>DATHNB010000156.1:0-2311 GCA_035486495.1 Ferruginibacter sp.
ATTGCTTTTAGTTTTTCCATAAATTCAGAAAAATTACCTCCATTTTTATTCTGGTACTTTTCTAAACATAATCCAAACATTTTAAGTTTGATTTTCATATTGATATTTCCATTCGGGACTAAAATCTCCATATACTTTAAATAAGTTTCCTCCTTATCAAATAGAGTTTTAATAATTATTGTATCCATCATCATCTCAATACGCACAAAATAATGAATTACTGTACCTCTTATACTTAAAACAGTATTTTCAAGTGCAGCAATTGGAGTTATTCCTGGAACTGTTACAGTTGTGCGTGCTGGTTTCATAATACAAAAATAATAATATTTATATTTGCAATATATGGAAATGGGAGCAAAAAAACATACCAAATTAACACCCTTCTAATACTATGAATGTTTATATTATCAATATTGCAATATCTACTATAGTTGGCGGTGGATCAAGCATCCTTGTCGTCTATCTATTCAAAACTTATTTTACAGAAAAAATAAAAGGAAGTATTAAAAGTGACTATGACAAGCAACTTGAGGTACTGCGTGGTGAGCTAAGCACTTCTCAATCTGTAATGAATAATGTTTTATTATCCCTAAACCAAGGCATAAAAGCTAGTCAAGCGGAAGTTATTATTGCAATAAAGAATTTTTGGAAGAACTATTTAATTCTAAAAAATCAATTAAATCCATTGATTGGAACTTTTGACATACTATTTGAAAATGAAATTAAAGAACTTTATACACAATCAAGCAATGGTAATTCAGAAAAGATTCTATCTAAGATTAATCTTAAAGAAAATCTGGATACCTTACAAAATATTCAACAAGTAATAGAAAAGTATAGGCCATTTCTAAATGACGATATCTGGTTCAATTATGCATTTCTAAGAAGCTTTACAGGTCGAATTATTAGAGAAACTATCTATGGAATAGAAAAAGAGAAAATTGAATACTGGAAAGAATCAGCGGCATTACATGAACTTCTTATAAAACGATTGACCAAAGACGAATTTCAATTTGTTATGGATAGGAAATGGGGTTCATTAAGGGCGCTACAAGACATTATTGAACAAAAAATTCTACTTCAACTTTCAAATATTATTTCTGGAAAAGCTGCAGCGGATAATACTTTAAACCAAGCTAAGAGATTTTTCGAACTGACTTCGAAAGAACGTAAGTGAACACCCGAAATTTCATAACCTTCAATCAACAGTTCCCGCAGGTTCTGATTTGCAATCAGTGCCTTATTAATTTGTAATCTTTGATTACACTGCTAATTTCCGTGCCTCTTCGTGCCCATAGCATTGGAATTACATAAGGCACTTTTTAATCCTATTTTATGAACCGGTGAATTGCTTTATCAGCGTTATCTTGAAATGTAGTATTTTTCAAATCAGTGTAAAAAGTGCTCTGGTCAACCACATCTCCTGATAATTTACCCTCTTTACTTGCATAAAAAACCCCACTTTTATATCGATCATCCGAAATGGCATCTACAAAGCGTTTTACACCCACTTCTATCTTATGCACCATTCCTCCTATCATTGGAAATACTATAGGCATCATAATATTCTTCAACATAAATCTCATTGCCGGAGGCAAATTATCCGGTGCGTTGGTTCCATCCGTGTTCCCGGGACTCATAACAACAAATTTGAGGTTAGGATATTTTCTTGCCATTGATAAGGTCCACATTGTTATTACATATTTAACGTATCCGTATGCTTGCACATAATCAAACTTATTGCCAAAATATGACCCGTCAAGAACAGCAGCAAACTCATCTACAGAAGAAGTTTTCATGGCAACCGGTTTCATTCCGAGCATTTTTACTCCCGGTACAGCTTCCGCACTGATTGATAGTACGACTTTTTTTAACTTATCACGTTTAATTAATTCGTCCACTAAAATTACATGACCTAAAATATTCGTGGCAGCTAATTCATTCATACCGGAAGATGTAATTTTCCCGGCCGTTTTCCCAACCATTCCACCTGCATTTAAAATTATTGCATCAATAGGTTCCTTTATTTTTTCCACTGCTTTTCTTACCGAATCTGCATCAGCAACATCCCCAATAATAATTTCAAAGATCTTTTTCCCTGTTTTCTCTTCAAGGTCCTTTTTTGCTGCCTCGGCTTTCGCTTCATTTCTACAGAAAAGAATTACCTTTTTTGTTTCTTTTCTCAATGCTAACTGGCGGGCAGCCTCTTTCCCAAGCCCAATATTTGCTCCTGTTATTAATATGCTTTCGTTCATTTTACTAAATTTTAATTTCTGAGATTATTTATTACTATTTTAGAATATTTCTACTA
>DATHNB010000157.1:0-14209 GCA_035486495.1 Ferruginibacter sp.
GTTGACGGAACGCTTTTATATATTGGCGTGGAAAAAGGAAAAGCAGCAAAAGTGGATGGTATATTGGCTGTTGTAGGAAAAGCAGGCGAAGATTATAAATCATTATTAGATGGTGCGGGTTCAGTTCCGGCACCTGCCATCGCTCCTGCTCCAAGTACAGCTGCAACACCGGTATCTGCTCCAGCTGCTGCAAAAGTAGCATTACCTGCAGGCGCTAAAGAAATAAGAATGCCTTTATTAAGCGATACGATGACCGAAGGGAAAATTGTTAGCTGGAATAAAAAGGTAGGAGATACTGTTAAAGCAGATGATGTATTGGCCGATGTGGAAACAGATAAGGCAACAATGGAAGTTGTTGGTTACGAAGAAGGAACTTTATTGTACATAGGTGTTCAGGCTGGCGAAGCGGCTAAAATAAACGGATTGATCGCGATAGTTGGTAAGGCTGGTACAGATATCAGCGCTTATATTGCTGCTGAAAAATCTGGTGCTAATAATGCTGCTGCAATAGCGCCGGCAGCTACAACGACTGCACCTGCAACAACAGCTCCTGCTGTTGCGACTGTAAACGAAACAGTTGCTGTATCTTCTAACGGAAGAGTGATCGCATCTCCACTTGCAAAGAAATTGGCTAGCGATAAAGGAATCGATATTTCAAAAGTGCAGGGTACTGGTGATGGTGGAAGAATTACTAAAAAAGATATTGATGGATATGTTCCTTCAGCTACTCAGGCAACTACGACTGCTGTAAGTACTAGTGGTGTTGCAAGAGCATTTACAGCTTCAGGACAAGAAGGTCATACAGATGTTCAGCTAACGCAAATGCGTAAAGTAATTGCAAAACGTTTAGGCGAAAGCAAATTCAGCGCACCGCATTTTTATTTGACGGTAGAAATTAATATGGACAATGCCATAACATCCCGTGCGGCGATTAATGAAGTTAGTCCGGTTAAAGTTTCTTTTAATGATATGATCATTAAGGCGAGCGCTATGGCACTTCGTTTACATCCTGATGTTAACAGCAGTTGGATGGGAGATTTTATTCGTCAGAATCATCATATCCATATCGGTTCTGCATTAGCATTACCGGAAGGTTTGATCGTTCCTGTAATTCGTTTTGCAGATCAAAAATCATTATCTCAAATTGCAGGCGACGCAAAAGATCTATACAAAAAAGCAAAGGATAAAAAATTACAACCGGCAGAATTCAGCGGCAATACTTTCACTATTTCTAATTTAGGAATGATGGGTATTGAAGAATTTACTGCGATCATTAATCCTCCTGATAGCGCGATATTAGCGGTTGGTAGTATTAAAGAAGTAGTAGTGAAAAAAGGTGAAGGTTTTGGTGTGATTAACGTAATGAAACTAACGTTGAGCTGCGATCACAGAAGTGTTGATGGAGCAGTTGGTGCGGCTTTCTTACAGACTTTGAAGAAGTTCTTGGAAAATCCGGTTACGATGTTGGCGTAGGATTTTTCTTGTTTTATTATATTGAAGAGGATAAAAATTAAATGATTTTTATCCTCTTTTTGTCTGAATTGGGATTCGTGGGATTTAGGGATTATCGGATTTGCGAAGATCGATTGAGTTTTTGTTTATTTATATATCGTACTACTATGGAAAAAGAAAAAATATCTGATGATTTAACGTATAATATTATTGGTTGTGCTATGAAGGTACATGCTAAACTCGGTAATGGTTTTCAAGAGATTATTTATCAGAGGGCTTTAGCAATTGAAATGAATAAATTAAACTTGAACTTTGCTCGCGAATTAGAAATGCCGATATTTTATGATAATCAAGAAATAGGAAGTAGGCGTGTAGATTTTTTAGTTCAGAATGAAGTACTTGTTGAATTAAAAGCTTTGGTTGCCCTCGAAGATGTTCATTTAGCACAAGGCTTAAATTACTTAGTCGCCTATAAATTGAATAAAGGATTATTAATAAACTTTGGAGCAAAAAGTCTGGAAGTAAAAAGGCTAAAACATACAACCAATAAAATCCAAAATACTATTCCCGACAATCTTCGCAAATCCGATAATCCCTAAATCCCACGAATCCCAATTCAGACAATTTTCTAACTAAACAAATACTCCACATCCGCCTTGCTCAAGGCTTTCACAAAATTAGCATCATCGGAAATTAATTCTTTCGCTAAAGCACGTTTACGTTCTTGTAATTGTAATATTTTATCTTCAATCGTATCGATACATATCATGCGGTATGCGAAGATATTTTTCGTTTGCCCGATACGGTGAGTACGATCAATTGCTTGTTGTTCAACAGCAGGATTCCACCATGGGTCTACGATATATACATAATCTGCCGCTGTAAGGTTAAGCCCTACACCACCGGCTTTTAGAGATATTAAGAACACACGGCTCAATCCTTTTTCCTGAAAATTATCGATCGCTTTTTGTCTTTCAGCCATGGTGCTACTGCCGTCAAAATATTCATAGGCAATGCCCAACTCTGTCAATTTTTCTTTTATCAAGGCAAGCATTCCTAGAAACTGTGAAAATACAAGTGCTTTATGTTCGCCAATATTTTCTGCTATTTCTCTTGCCAGCTCATCTAATTTAATAGAGTGATTAGGATATTTTTCTTCTTCATTTAAAATAGCCGGACTATCACATATCTGACGAAGTTTCATTAAACCTTGTAAAATAGTTAATTGAGATTTATCAATTCCCTGTTGATCAATAACTCCCATGATCTTATCTCTGTAACTATTACGATAGGCTTCATAAATTTTACGTTGTTCTTTTTCCATTTCGCAGAATAAGATCGTTTCTGTTTTTTCAGGAAGATCTTTTGCTACTTGTTCTTTGGTACGACGTAATATGAACGGATATAATAATTTGCGTAAATGTTCTTTTTGATCCTGCTCACCAAATTTATCGATCGGGTTGGCAAATTCATTTCTAAAGAAATCCATGCTGCCTAATAGGCCAGGGTTAAGGAAATTCATCTGCGCAAAAATATCAAACGTGTTGTTCTGTAATGGCGTACCACTCATGCACACGCGATTTTTAGCAGTTATCAAGCATGCAGCTTTAGTAACTTTTGATGCAGGATTTTTAATAGCCTGACTTTCATCCAGTACTACATAATCGAAATTAATTTTTAAGAAATTTTGTATATCACTTCTTAACGTTCCATAAGTAGTGATGATCACATTTGCTTTCTGTAATTCTTCAGGATCTTTTAAGCGCGTGCTGCCGTGGTGTATTTTCCAGGTAAGCGATGGCGCGAATTTTTTTATTTCATTTTCCCAGTTATAAATAAGTGTGGTAGGGCAAATAACAATTGCTTTTAAATTACCTTCTGTTGTTTTGTAATGTTGCAGCATGGTTAACGCCTGGATAGTTTTACCTAACCCCATGTCATCTGCTAAAATACCACCCCAGCCAACATCATTCAAATAACTTAGCCATTGATATCCTGAAACCTGGTAAGGACGTAAAATATCTTTTAAATGCGCCGGTGGTAAGATTTCCGGTATATTTTTAAACTCTCTTATTTTTTCGAATTTTTCATCGAGTGCAAAGCTCATTTCTGTCGCATCTCTGTTTTCATACAAGTCATCGATCACGCTCATGTGGTATTTAGATAAACGAAGTTTATCATTTTTACCATCGCCTACTTTAAATAATAACGAATATCTTTTTAGCCATTCATCGGGTAATATACCTAATGTGCCATCTGCTAACTGTACAAATGATTGTTTACTGGCTAATGCTTTTTTAATATCGTCAATGCCTACACGTTGTCCTTCAAAATCAATTTCAACTTTAGCATCAAACCAATCTAATCCACTGCTAACGTGGATATGTGTAGAAGGCCTTGCTGTATTGAAACGAAAATTCTTTAATGCCTCAAATCCAAACACTGGAATTTTATTTTCTTTCATTGCATCAACAAATAAGAAGAACCAGTTGTTGCGCAATACTTCTGCACCTTTTAAAATAAGACTATTGCTATCTTCCGGACGAATGAATTGAGAATGTAGTGACGTAAGTTTATCAATGAATTTTTGTTCTGCTTCTTTATTGCGATGGACAACTAATATTTTATCACCATCAGGAATGGTGATTGTGTCTTTATCTGATGCAGTTGTTTCAAAACCTTTGTAACTAAATACCGGTTGAAATACCAGGTAATCACCTTTTTCTCTGAGTAATAATTTTATATCCGGCTCTCCGCTTTTTATTTCTTTTACTAATGACTTGTCGAACTCAACATTATATTCTTTGGTTAAAGGCATAATGAGTTTTTCCATCTGCTCAGTCCAATTGTCCTTCGTAAGCTTGATACTGCCATTCTTTATAAACTTATCTGCCTGTAAAACATCTTCCGATTTTTGCCACAGATAAAAAGTATGGTTGTATAAAAATAATAAACTGTTGTCGCATTCATTATTGGTAACGGGTTGCGCCGCACCATTTATGTTGAACCAGCACTGCAATTCAAAATAATTGCCTTTTGAAACGATCTTAAATTTCGGTTCAATAAATTTATCGCTTAGTGCAACTTCTATTAAATTTTCTGTCCTGAATATTTTCTTTTCCGGTAGATAATAAACAAAAGCGTTAGCCGCCTGCTCTTCAAATATTTTTTTAAGTTTTGGCTGAAGGTATTCTGTTATCAGTGCTTTGGTCTCTTCGGGTAATTCGTTGCCTTCGGTGTGCGTGATGTTTTCCCAAATGCCGCTGAAAGGGGAATTGCGGTTGAGGTATTTATTTACCTCTGATGATTGCAGTTTACGTATTTGCTGCAATAACATTTTATCCTCTTCACTAAACAATTCTGTATTTACAAATTTTGTAAGATCCAGTTTTTCTGTTTTGCCTACTATTTTTTTATTCTCTTCGTCGCTATCGCCTTGTATTGCATCTACCATAAAAAACGGATAGGTAGGCGCATTAAAATTAAATACGACACCTAGTTTTTTGGTAGCTTGTTCAATTGTTTCTGTATCTTCTTCAACAACAACCGGTTGTTGCATGTAAGATGGTTTTTCAACCACTGCAGTAGGAGCTACTCTTTTTATGGACGTATCCAATACTTTCAAAAATGGTTTTCCATCTTTGTAAATGAATTCAAATTTGCCTGCCAGATCGTCTTCTAGACTATAACCGTATATCTGTAATAATTTATTTTTCTCTTTATCCCAATTGCGAATGCTATCAAAATAATAAGCACCATAAGTATTTAGTAATTGTAAGAATAATATCGTCTTATGGATACAAAGTGGATTATCTGTTTCGTTACAACGGCATGAAGTATCAAAATTGCGCTCGTCATTTTTTTGGATGACCAATGGGTATGATTGATCGTTTAGTTTTAGATCAGCTTCTATGCGTTCATTGGCCGCAGTGATAATATTTGCTTTTGTTGTCAGCACAATTTCCTCTGCCTGATCGTAAACCTCAGGTGATGCCAATACTTTGATCGTTTTACGATCGATGAATTTCATTTTGGCAACCGTATGGCGCTGATTGTATTGCATGGCATTAGAGCCAAGGATATTTTTATCGATCAGATCCTGCAATTGAAATAGTGCAGCAACTTCATGCCTGCACATATCGCTTATATTATAAGGACAGCTGCAGCGAAGAGAAATAGATTTAAGATCGTTGTATTTCTGGATAAGGACCTTGTAATAAGTATTATAGTTATCATCCTTTACTCTGAAGGATACATCGTTCATCAGATCATCATGTTCTAATAACTCAATACTGCCAATAGAATGAATTTTCTTACCTCTGCGGATCACTTCATCAGTACCGGTGTTGTAAATGTATTTTATTAAAGGAGACAGCGCCAAGCGGTATGTTTTTAAGTTAAGATCTGCCCTCTTTTATTTCGAAAAAGGCAATTTGCAAAAGTAACGAAAAATAAGTTAGTTGCGAATTGTAATTGAAAGTATGTTTGAGTGACTTCGGACGACAGACAACCGACCACCGATGAGAAAAAAGATCAATATTGCGCTACTGATGAAATGTGCGACGCCACCGAAGCTGCATAGAAATACAAATGCCCGGTTCAAAATTAAACCCGGGCATTCGTGTTTATTTGCACGAAAATTATTGTGTTACTAAGTAACCTTCTTTATAAATACATAAAACATTGGCATTATCTGCTGTTAAGCAATATCGGATATCGTCTTCTAATCCGAATTTTGTTAAACGATGATAGTGGGAAGCATTTTTCTTTTTTAAGAATCCGTACAGATCTTTTTTAGCATCATTGTACATTGTTTCCGCTATTTGCGAGGAATCACAATTGATATCGAAATGCTGTTTGATGCGGCTTATCACTGCTCCTGCAAATAAAGTATCTTCAAAATTTATCCTGTCCTTCCATCCGGCACAACCAAGGATAACATTTTGTTTTTGCGCTATCAGGTAATCGCACACGGAGGTTAAATTAGGAAAAGAGCCGGTGACGATCTCTTTTGCGCCTTTTTCTAAGGCCATGTGCAAAAGCTTGGTACCATTGGTTGTGGTTAATACCAATGTTTTTCCGTTGATAAATTCTTTTGGATATTCGAAAGGGGAGTTTCCGTATTTTAATCCTTCTGCTATTTCGCCGTCGCGCTCGCCCGCAGTTATGCCTTCTATTTGCTTACCAATGCGCATACATTCTTCAACAGATGCTACAGGTATAACAGATCTTGCGCCATTATATAAAGCAGTTGTTATGGTTGAAGTTGCTCTTAATACATCGATGATCACAACAATGCTGCTGCTTACATCATAAATATCTAATAGTTTAGGAGAAAGGGACGTATGTAATAATGGTTTTATTGTTTTGTTCGATTTCAATTTTCTTATTTTAATTTAATACAAATTGCCATTTGTCAGATTCGGCATATTCTTTTACGATGTTGTTTCTTTTTATTAATAGATTTTGAACGTAATTCTTCAGCAATAATTTGTTTACCATCTTTCCTATAAAGCCATACGGACTTTCAAACTCTACTATATCGATCAATATTGTTCCGTTATCGATTTGTTTGAAATAGTGTTGGTGACGAAAGCTTTTAAAATCTCCTTTTACCATTTCGTCAACAAACATTTCCGGTGCATTCATCGATGTTATTTTGGAAGTATATAATCTCGTTTTAAAAAGATGTTTTGCTTTCCAGGTAACTGTTTCATTTTCTTTTATCAATCCTGATGTTACGCCTCCAACGGCTTCTTCATTTGCTGATCTCATCGAGATCTTGTGCAAATTGATGCTACGACTAAGATCAAAAACCTTCTCTGCGGGAGCCGCAATGAAGGTAGTAAGGTGAATGTATGGCATACGTTAATTTGTTTAAGAAAAAGGTGTTTTTACAACTTTTGCTTTTATTAGGGTATTTCGGATCTGTATGTAAATTTCACTATTAATAGGAGCGAATTTTGTTGTCACATAACCCATGCCTATTGCCTTACCTAAAGATGGTGATTGTGTTCCGGAAGTTACTTTGCCAATTGTATTTCCGTCAGCATCTTTTATTTCATAATCGTGCCGCGCAATTCCTTTGTCGACCATTTCAAAGCCGACTAATTTTTGTTTAGCTCCTGCTTCTTTTTCTTTTTGTATTTTTTCTTTTGATGTAAAATCTTTGTTGAATTTGGTTATCCAACCCAAGCCTGCTTCGATAGGAGAAGTAGTATCGTTAATATCATTACCGTATAAACAAAATCCCATTTCTAAGCGAAGCGTATCTCTCGCGCCTAAACCAATTGGTTTTATATCTGCCGCTTCTCCAGCTTTAAAAATGGCGTTCCATATTTTGTCGGCATTGTTATCTTTATCTTCAAAGTAAATTTCTACACCGCCTGCACCTGTATATCCTGTTGCGCTGATCAATACATTATCTACTCCTGCAAAAGTTCCTTTTACAAAAGTATAATATTTTAAGTTGAGTATATCTATTGTGGTTAATGGCTGTAGTATTTTGGTTGCGTTCGGCCCTTGTATCGCTAACAGACAAGTTTTGTCTGAAATGTTGTGCATCTCAACTTTCTTGTCGTTAAACTGCTGTATCCAGTTCCAGTCTTTTTCTATATTGTCGGCATTCACCACCAACATATATGTTTTATTTTCTTCAATACAATAGACTAATAGATCATCTATAATGCCACCTTCTTTATTCGGAAAGCAGCTGTACTGGGCTTTTCCAACAGTTAGTGTGGATGCATCATTTGAGGTAACTCTTTGTATAAGATCCAAAGCATTTTCACCTTTTAACATAAACTCACCCATGTGGCTAACATCAAACACGCCTGCATTGTTGCGTACTGCTGCATGTTCATCATTGATACCCGAATAACTAACAGGCATATTGTAACCTGCAAAAGGAACCATTTTGGCTCCTAGCGCAATATGTTTATCAGTAAACGGTGTATTCTTCATCAGTTATTAATGTTGATTGGTCCAATTTTAATGGATTGCAAAAGTAACTAAAAAATTGGCTCGCCAATTACGGCAAGCCAATGTTTGTATTTGATTTATGATTATTCGAATCCTGTATAACTAATTGATTATAAATTAATTATAATGTATTGATTTTTATGCCGTTATTATCGATAATTACTTTTTCGTGGGGATGATCATGTTCTTCATCAACTGGATGACCATCTAATGTATATAATCCATCCGGTTGCATTATATAATCGGTGTTTTCATCCCAATTAGCATTATCTATCTCAACATCATCGTTGTCGTTCCAATTATTGCTAAACTTGAAATTATCTCCGCAGCCAACATTTTTATCAATCCTTATTTGTTTGCCTACAGGAACATATACGGTTAATATAACTTGCTGATCGCGAAACTTATCTTTTCTTGTGATGGCAATGCCTTTGTCTACAATTAATAAAGAATCTTTTTGTGTGATGTTTAATTGAATATTATATGCAACTGTATCTGCATCATTTTTGGTGCGGCCACGAGCTGATCTTACGGTAGTAATCTTGAAGCTGTCATTCGGTGATTTGACAATTCTTATTTCGATATTTTTAAGATAGCCAGTATCCTGATCCAGATCGTCAAAGAACTCATCCTGAAACCATCTATTTTCATAAAATTGATGTGATGGTTCAATAGAAGTTACCTCCAATTTATTTATTGCAGGATTTGTTAGCGTCACATCTTGTTCAGATTTTCTATTAGAGGATTTGAAATCTCTTGTTACTAAGACTATCATGGAAACGAAACAAAATATTCCAATCAGCCATAGTCCTAAAAATCCAAGTCGTATGGCGGTACGATTACTTTTAATTTTTGCAAGACGGCGAATTATCCAGGTAATGATTCCTATAACCGGTACAGCGATAAAAAATAATAAAGTGCCCCATGCAAAAATATTTTGCCATCCGTCTCTTACTAAAAAGTCTTTAAAAGGAAAGATTGCGACAGATGCAACAGCTACTCCAAATAATGCCATAACGAAAGCAAATCCGATGCAACCAAGAATAAAATACCCGAATATCTTAAAGACTAATCCTATAATATCACCTAAAGAATTTATGCCACGCTTTGATGCGGTATTTATATCAGACGCCATTGTTTTTCCTTTTTCTGCAGCAAAATTTCTGGCATCTTTCATTTCTCCGGTGATAGAATTCTTGATAGAATTCATATCAACTTTTTCGCCTTTCATTTCAAGCTTTTCGGCTGTGGTATTGGCTTCAGGCATTACCAGCCATAAAATAATATAGATTATCAATACACCCGGACTAAAACTAATACCTAAAAAATGAGACGGTCCTATAAAATTCCATCTGTTGAAATGAAAAGCAAAGCTGATAAATGGTAATAAAAATAGTAGTCTTGGTATCCAGGTACTGATGCCGAAATAATTACTTAGACCGCTGCATACGCCGGCAATTAATTTATTATCCGGATCACGGAATAATCTTTTACGTGTGCCACCAATTTCAGTAGTAGAAGTGCTTGGCACAACTACCCATAGTATAATGTACGCGAGTAATCCTGTGCCAAAAGCAAACAGTATTATTAAAAAAGCTATTCTTATAATGATCGGGTCGATATCAAAATAATTTGCTAATCCCGAACACACACCACCCAATATTTTATCATTTTCATCTCTATACAAACGTCGATGTGTAGACGAAGTTGTCTGAAACGTTTTGCGCTGAGCATTACCTGGTTGTTCTTCACTTTCAAACTCTTCGGGTCTGCCCATACTTTTGATAATGGCATTAACGTCATCATCCGTAATACAGGCAGCTCCTGCTTTTAGGCGTTCCTGAAAAAGCTCGCCAATGCGACTTTCAATATCGTTGATAATTTCTTCTTTGCCTTCTTCATTAGCAAAATACCGGGAAAGGCTTTCCGTATATTGCTTCAGTAAATCAAAAGCAGAAACTTCTATTGGAACAACGCGCCCGTGAAAGTTTATATTTATTACTTGTTTCATACTGTAAAAATTTGTTTTGATAAGTGTGTTCTACTAAATAATAGGTACTGTTTTATTGAGTGTTATTATTACTGGAAAATTGTTGCTCTGCTTCAGAAAGCATTTTTACTGCATTTGCTAATTCGTTCCACGTTGTTTCCAATTCTTTATAAAATGCATTTCCTTTTTCTGTAAGCGAAAAATATTTTCGTGGCGGTCCACTGTTACTTTCTATCCAACGGTAAGTAAGAAACTCCGCATTTTTTAATCTTGTAAGAAGCGGGTAAAGTGTTCCCTCAAATATGTTTAGGTTAGCAGTTTTCATTTTATCTATTATATCAGAAGGGTAGGCTTCGCCTTGTTTTATGATAGAAAGAATGCAAAACTCTAAAACACCTTTCCGCATTTGACTTGCTGTATTATCAATATTCATTTCTTTAGTTTTTTAAGTTTGAATAAGCAGTTTTTACTCATCAATTACTTTCTGATATAAAAATAATATTATTTTAGTACTATGCAAAACATAATACTAAAATATTTTAGTGCTTTATTGCAATATTGATTTAATTTATTGTTTATCAATTAATTATAAATTTTACAGAAACGAAAAATATTTTCTAAATAATTTGAATTAGGGTAAAATAGGAGGGAAAGGCTCAAAATTGTTAGATAACTTTGGTCGCATCCCAAATAATTCTGCTACTTATGTCAGGTCCAATAATTGTAACGCTTTGTATTTTATTATTGATTGCTTATGTGTTTGACCTTACTTCTGCCCGGACAAAAATACCTTCGGTAATTCTTTTGTTATTGCTGGGTTGGATTGTTCGGCAAATATCAGTTTTACTAAGAATTCCTATTCCAGATCTTACTCCGTTATTACCAATTCTTGGTTCGGTCGGACTTGTACTTATTGTGCTGGAAGGGGCATTGGAGCTTGAGCTGGATGAATCAAAAGCCAGCGTATTAAAAAAATCATTCATTGTTTCCTTTATTCCAATAATTGTATTCGCTTTTTTAGTAGCCTATATTTTCCATTATGTAGAGCGTGTACCATTTAAGAATTGTCTCGCCAGTGTAATTCCGTTCAGTGTAATAAGTAGTGCTATCGCTATTCCTACGGTAAAGTATTTGGCGGCATCTAACAGAGAGTTTGTTGTTTACGAAAGCAGCTTCTCTGATATTCTGGGTGTAGTGTTTTTTAATTTTGTTGCGTTCAATACCAATTTTGGCGTGCACTCTTTTGGGATTTTTGTGTTGCAATTAATTGTAGTAACCGTTATTTCTTTTATTGCTACGATAGGGTTATCAATTTTATTGAATAAAATAGATCACCATATAAAGTTTGCACCCATCGTTTTGTTGGTTATTTTAATTTACGAAGTATCGAAAGCATACAACTTGCCCGCACTTATTTTTATACTATCGTTTGGAATATTTTTGGGTAATCTTGATGAGTTAAAACGTTTTAAATGGATACAAAAATTGCATCCGCAAGAGTTGGATAAAGAAGCGCATAAGTTTAAGGAAATAGTGGTAGAAGCTACTTTTCTTATTCGCGCTTTATTTTTCTTATTGTTTGGATATTTGATAGAAACAGCCGAGATCTTAAATACAGAAACGCTTGTATGGGCCGTCGGTATTGTAGCCGCTATTTTTCTTATTCGTGCCGCTGTTTTAAAATTAGTAAAAGTACCTATTTCACCATTGCTGTTTATTGCGCCACGAGGACTAGTTACAATCTTGCTTTTCTTTTCTATTCCTGCGGCGCAAAAGATACCAATGGTCAATCGATCATTAGTTATACAGGTTATTATACTCTCTGTTTTGGTGATGATGTTCGCAATGATGAGTATAAAAAAAGAACCTGTAATTGTTGAAGCTGAAGAAAAACCTGAATAATTTTAATTGTAAAGAACGAATTTTGTAAGATGAAGAAACATGTACTCTTTTATTGTTATGATGCCTACTGCGGTTGGTGCTATGGGTTTAGTCCGGTAATGAAAAAAATTGCCGAACAATATAAAAATGAATTAGATTTTGAAGTACTAAGTGGTGGAATGATGATCGGTGAACAAGTGCAGCCGATTGAAAGAATTGCCGGCTATATACAAACCGCTTATAAAAGAGTAGAAGAGTTATCAGGTATAAAATTTGGTGAAGATTTTTTGTGGCACATCAATAATCCTGATAAAAGCGATTGGCAAATGAATTCAGAAAAGCCAGCTATTGCATTATGCGTGTTTAAAGAATATTATCCCGAGCAACAAGTTGCCTTTGCAAGTGACCTGCAATATGCATTAAATTATGAAGGAAGAGATTTGGACGATAACGAAGCTTATCGTCATCTATTAGAAAAGTATAATATCCTTGCCGATAAATTTTACGAGCAATTAAAGAGTGAGGAATTTAAAGAAAGAGCTTACTACGAATTTGCATTATGTAAACAGTTACAGGTAAATGGGTTTCCTTGTGTTTTATTGCAGGAAAATGAATCTAAATTTTATTTAGTTTCAAAAGGTTACACAGATTTTGAAACGATGAATGAACGTTTGAAAAATATGTTGCATGAATTGGAAACGTTATAGATTTTGTCTGAACGCAGATTTGGGATGATTTTAAGGATTTTGGGATTTTCTAACTCGTATCCTCAAAATCAAATCAATCCTTCCAAATCCTCGTTCAGATAACTAAAACCCGGGTCCACCCATTCTGTGATAATTACCACCACCCCTTTGTTTTGCAGGTGGCGGTGTTCCAAAGCTTTTTAGTTTATACGTAAACGTTAGCATAAAATATTGTCTTAATACCAAGTTCTGATCATCTTCAATATATGTTCCTGTAACCGTACGCACAATACTTTGGTTTTGATTTAACAGATCAAACACTGATAATTTTAGCTCGCCATTTTGATCTTTCAAGAATTTTTTTCCAAAGGCGATGTTCCATAACCAATAGCTTTGGTTGAATCCGCTACTAAGTCCTGAGTAAGATTGATTGGATAGATCATTATTAAAGAACCAGCCTTTTTTATCTAACAAATTAAATTTCACATCAATCGTTTGCGAGAAGTAATTTTTATTAGCCTGCGGTTGGATCACATTATAGGTACCGGAATAAGAAAGTGTAAAATCAACATACTGACTGATATTACTTGCAATAACAATCCCACCATTGTAAGCATAATTATTTGAGATAGTATTTGCATTGTTAACAATCCCCGGAGTAGCCGCTAAAGAAAAACCAGCATTTAAGTTTATTGTTGATTTAATAAACTTTAACGGTAAGCCATAAGTAAGAAATGAACGTAAACTAAGATAGCCATTCAGATTGACAGGTTTTGTAAGCTGAGAGCCAGCTTTCAGTACAATGCTATTATTTAATAGTGTATCCTTTGCTGCGATAAGAGAACTGCTTCCTATGTAATCACTAATTTGTTGTAAATATACGTTCGCGAAAAAACTTGTGCCCTTTTGTGTATTAGTAAATGTGTACCTGGTGCTAAGCGTATTACTAATTTGTTGTTTCAAAAATGGATTTCCTGTTGTAAGGAATAGTCCGTTCGAAACATTGATTACATTTTGTAATTGGCTGATAGTAGGAACAGTCGTAGATTCCCTATACAAAAGCCTGAATGTGGCTTTCGAAGATATTTTTTTTCGCCACATTAAATTAGGTAACAC
The DNA here is from genome assembly GCA_035486495.1 of Ferruginibacter sp. Taxonomy (GTDB): domain Bacteria; phylum Bacteroidota; class Bacteroidia; order Chitinophagales; family Chitinophagaceae; genus Ferruginibacter. Next base: position 14,107 of record DATHNB010000157.1, read on the forward strand.
GTTATTAAAGGACCTGTTTTTTATCGTGGTATCTAAAGGGAATTGTTGATCGCTGCTTAGTAATGTATTTAGATAAGATACCCCAACAGCAAGCATATTGTTT
>DATHNB010000158.1:0-3409 GCA_035486495.1 Ferruginibacter sp.
TTCAACGGCGGGCCTTGTTAAAATGATCTTTTTTACTGATTTGTTTTTAAGTGCTCTTACAGCTAATGCAACAGCAGTGTAAGTTTTACCGGTGCCTGCAGGCCCTATCGCAAACACAATATCATTTTTATCAACAGCGGTAACCATGCGTTTTTGATTGATGGTTCTTGCTCTTACGGTTTTTCCGTTAGGTCCAAATACCAAAACATCATTAGGATTGCGTTCAATAAAATTATCTATTGTGGGTTGATCGTCGCCGCCTAATATTTGCTCAAAATAATTTTCACTCATTTGTCCGTTACGTTCAATGTATTGGATGATAAGGTTTATTTTTTCTTTTGCATCAACAATTTGCTCGGGAGCGCCACTTAATTTTACCTGAGTACCTCGGCTAAGAATTTTAAGTAAAGGAAATTTCTTTTTAAGAATGTCTAATTTGTCATTGTTAACGCCAAAAAAATCAAGAGGGTTAACGGTTTCTAGGTTGATGATGGCTTCTGTCAAAGTGCGTTTGGTTTAATGTTTTCTTAAGATTGTTCCAGTGTTTTTATTTGCGTTCCTCTTATTTCAAATTTAATCAATTGGTGTTGAAATATCAAGACAATATTTATCAACAGTATGTTAAGAATAGATAATAAACGAAATCCCACCGAGGAATCGGCAGGATTTATTTAACCCTTAAAAACAATAAATATCAGCATGTCTATATAAACTGTTATTACAATTATTTTAATGCATTAATCGTGCCGTATTTATTAGGCTGAGTATGGTTTGTAGTAAAATGAATGGTGTAAAAAACGCGTAAATTATAGCGCGATTATTGGTGTAAATATTAATGAATTCTATCTCCGCGAACTTCAAGCGTATTGATTATTTGTTTTTCATAATGTAGCCATTGTAGCCAACGTTTTCTTACTATCTTTTTGTCGATGTAGGTTTCGGCAAGTTCCAGAAAGAGTGTGTAGTGACCTGCTTCGCTTTCCATAAAACGGCGATAAAAATTGCGCAGGTATTTGTCATCTAGTCCTTCACTTAATCTTTTAAAACGCTCGCAGCTCCTGGCTTCTACAAGTGCCATTATTAGCATCTGATCTAAAAAACGTTCATCCGGCCCGCCGCCCTTTACCTGAAACTCGATTAGTTTATTGACGTATTCATCTTTACGTTGTTTGCCTAATTGCAATTTTCGTTTATTGATCTCTGCTAATACCAAACGAAAATGGCCCCACTCTTCTGTCACTAATGGACTTAACGCTGCTACTACTTTTTCTTTATCGAAATTTTTTTGAACGAGTGAAATACAGGTAAGAGCAGCCTTTTGCTCGCAATAAGCATGATCCGTTAAAATTTCTTCTAAATGAATTTTGGTAAGATCTACCCAACGCGGATCGGTCGGCAACTGTAACCCAAGAATATTTTTAACATCCTCACTTTGCTTTTCCATTTCACGAAATTAAGCGAGCTTACTAAAAATACAATGATTTAATACTGCTTGTAAGAAAAATAGTATCCGCCTCCTGAAGTAGCTGTTCCATAGCCCCAGGATCCGTCCATGTAAGTAAATGCACTATCAAGTGTGCCTAAGGTAGAGAAAGTATTACTTGGATTGCTTACATATGCACAATTTGTTACAACAGTATTACCAACTACTGTATAAGTACCCTCTGACGGAGGAATAAGAGAAGTGTCAAAATACCCTGGCGTGCTGATATTATTGTTGTAAACTCTTACAGTACCATCGTTTCTAAAAAGAAAGGCCATTTGAAAGCTCGGATAATCAGTATTGTTACCAATTTTTCCTGTATAAAAACCAACGATCGTGATAGGCCGTACAACAGTGTCAATCGTTGTAATGGTATCTTTAAATCTAAATATGGTATTTGTTTTAACAGAATCATTTACGTTGATTGTGTCGTTTATATATGTGGTGTCCCTTATTGTAGAAGTGTTGGTCACATTCTCTTTTTTACAAGAGCTACATATAACCGCAGCTATAAAAACTATTGTGAGTATGGAAAGAATATTTTTCATTTGCTAATCTTGAGTATAATTATTTGTGTGCATTGTCAATTGCGAAACCGCTTGTATTGAGTCCTTGTCCGATGGTGCCTTGATAGAAAATGAAATTGCTGTCTACCGTTCCAAGTGTAGAGTATAAATTGCCTCCCACAACAAATTGGGTAGCAACGCTGTATCCTATAATTTGGTAAACGCCATCGACCGCATAAGTAGCATTTGCAGTATCTGTGCCATATATGTATACTCTCATTGTTCCATCATTTCTAAATAAAAAAGAAAATTGGGATGTAGGATTATAGTTCGCACTACCAAAATTTCCCATCCATAAACCAACAATGCCACCTCCATGATAGGATGTATCAGTTACTATAGTGGTGTCTCTAATTGTGGTTGAATCGTTGATAGCAACTGAATCACGTTTCACTATTGTACTAACAATACTTGTATCTTTTATATAGACAGTATTGGTAACAGTTTCTTTTTGACAAGAAGCAAGTATTGTTCCCAAAAGAAACATTATTATAAACAATGTAAAGATGTTCTTCATATAGATCTATTAAAAGAATGAGATATCAAAATAAAAATGTACGGCTGTAAGGCTATCAGTAGGTATCGGATTTATAAAGCTACAATAAATTTAATATTTCATTATATTTTGTTGTATAATTAACAAGAGGATAAATATCTAAAAAAAGCAGCTCGCAAGATATATTTACTTAATTTAGGCGTATAAATATTCTTATGAAAGTCTTGCCATTTGTAATTAGTTCTGCCATAACAGTTGGGTTAATTGTAACATTGAATACTAACCTTGTTTTGCCGGCACCTTTAGGAGGTTTGTTGAGTCCGCAACAGGGTATCTGGCAAAATGCCGAAGATGATAATTATAACTTTAATGCAGACCTAAAATTCCCTCAATTAAAAGGAAAGGTAAATGTGTATTTAGATGATCGTCTTGTTCCGCACGTTTTTGCTGAAAAAGAGAACGATGTATATTTTGTTCAGGGATACATTCATGCTAAATTTCGTTTATGGCAAATGGAACTGCAAACATTGGCTGCTGCCGGAAGAGCCAGTGAAATAATTGGTGACAAAGCCTTAGCGCACGATAGAGAATTCAGAAGATTGGGAATGGTGTATGCTGCGGAAATTTCTGAAAAAGAGGTAGAAAAAGACCCAGTCATCAAAGCAGAATGTGATGCGTATACTGCTGGTGTAAATGCTTACATAGATAATCTTACGGAAAGCCAATTGCCTATTGAATATAAATTGCTCGGATATAAGCCTGAGCATTGGAACAATCTTAAAACAGCCTTGTTCTTAAAATATATGTCATACGATCTTGCAGGCCATGAAGATGATTTTGAAATGACGAATGCCAAAAGCTTTT
>DATHNB010000159.1:0-8333 GCA_035486495.1 Ferruginibacter sp.
TTTTGATACACACTATATTGATCCCTCACATTTTTGTGAGGGATTTTTTTATTCTTCAAATAAATCTCTCTCTCAATACAAATAATCACAATCCAAAACTCGAATTGCCCTTCTTTTTTACATCGTACTCGTACATCTAACATCGCTACATCTTTAGTAACTTAGTAGCATAAATAAGCTATATGCAAGAAGTATACATTATCTCAGCAGTTCGCACACCAATTGGCAGTTTCGGTGGTTCACTAAAAGATTTTTCTGCCACTAAATTAGGAGCCATCGCTATCAAAGGTGCGGTTGAAAAAGCAGGCATCAAACCTGAACAGGTAGATGATGTTTTAATGGGCTGTGTATTACAAGCCAATCTGGGACAAGCTCCCGCAAGACAAGCAGCTAAATTTGCAGACCTTCCTAACGAGGTAAATTGTACCACCATAAATAAAGTCTGTGCTTCAGGAATGAAAGCTATTACACAAGCAGCGCAAAGCATTGCCTTAGGTGATGCCAATATCGTTGTAGCCGGCGGTATGGAAAGTATGAGCAATGTGCCTTTCTATGCTGATACGATGCGTTGGGGAAATAAATATGGTAACACTCAATTTATTGATGGATTGGCAAAGGATGGACTAACTGATGTCTATGATGGTAAAGCAATGGGTAATGCTGCAGAGCTTTGCGCATCAAGCTGTGGTGTTAGTAGAGAAGATCAGGATGCGTTTGCTATTGAGAGTTATAAACGCAGTCAGGCTGCATCCAATACAGGAAAATTTGATAATGAAATTGTACCAGTATCGATACCACAACGCAAAGGTGATCCTGTTTTATTTTCTAAAGATGAAGAGCCTTTTAATGTAAAGTTTGATAAGATCCCAGAACTAAAATCTGCTTTTATAAAAGACGGATCGGTTACTGCAGCGAATGCATCCACAATGAATGATGGTTCGGCAGCATTGGTTTTAATGAGTAAAGAAAAAATGGAATCGCTTGGATTAAAACCTATCGCTAAAATTATTTCTTATGCAGATGCTGAACAAGCTCCTGAATGGTTTACTACTACTCCATCTATTGCTGTGCCAAAAGCCCTTGCCAAAGCAGGTTTACAAATGTCAGATATTTCTTATTGGGAGCTGAACGAAGCTTTTGCCGTTGTAGGAATTGAAAATAGCAGACGCATGAAATTAGATCCTGCTAAAGTAAATGTGCATGGTGGTGCGGTTTCTATCGGACATCCTTTGGGTTGCAGCGGTGCCCGTATTGTTGTTACTTTAATTAATGTTTTAAAAGCTAACAATGCTCGCTATGGCGCTGCGGGGATTTGCAATGGTGGCGGAGGCGCTTCTGCTATTGTTATTGAAAATATTGTATAGCACCCATCGCCCAAGTAAAAGCTTAATAGTAGCAAACTGATGAAATGTACGACGCCACTGAAGCTTAATAGTAGTAAAAAAGCCCGGCTAAACAATTTGTTCGTATCGCTACGATAGAATAAATTTGCTGAACTTTTGATAATAACCAATAACAACTAAATATAATCAATGCGACAGATAGCCTTTAGAGAAGCATTACGCGAAGCGATGCAGGAAGAAATGAGACGTGATGAAAGGGTTTTTTTAATGGGAGAAGAAGTAGCGGAATATAACGGTGCCTATAAGGTTAGTCAGGGTATGCTGGATGAATTTGGAGAAAAGAGAGTAATCGATACCCCTATTGCTGAGCTTGGTTTTACAGCAATAGCAGTGGGTGCGGCACAAAATGGTCTTCGTCCGATCGTTGAATTTATGACGTGGAACTTTGCAGTTCTACCATTAGATCAAATTTTAAATACTGCATCTAAAATGTTAGCAATGAGTGGTGGCCAGGTTGGTTGTCCGATTGTTTTTCGCGGACCGGGTGGTAGTGCCGGCCAATTAGGTGCGCAACACTCTACAGCTTTTGAGGCTTTGTATGCAAATATTCCGGGGTTAAAAGTTATTTCTGTAAGCAACCCTTACGATGGTAAAGGTTTATTAAAAGCTGCCATTCGTGATGATGATCCAGTTGTTTTTATGGAATGCGAAGTTGGATATGGTGATAAAGGTGAAGTTCCTGAAGAAGAATATATTTTACCGATTGGTAAAGCATTTATCAAACGCGAAGGCAAAGATGTAACGATCGTTTCTTTTAATAAAATGATGAAAGTTGCATTAGGTGCAGCTGAAGAATTAGCGAAAGAAGGAATTGAAGCTGAAGTAATTGACTTAGCTACAATTCGCCCGATGGATTGGTTCACTATTTTACAAAGTGTAAAAAAGACAAACCGTTTGGTAATTGTTGAAGAACAATGGCCGTTTGCATCTGTATCATCTGAAATTACTTACCGCATACAAAAAGAAGGATTTGATTATTTAGATGCTCCTATCCGCAGGGTTACTTCTGCCGATGCTCCGATGCACTATGCACCAAACCTAGTAGCAGCATACCTTCCAAGTATTGAGAAAGTAGTGAAAGTTGTAAAGGAAGTAATGTACTCAAGAAAATAATTTTCAACTCTTAGCATAAATAAAAAAGCCTTTGTTTTATCAAAGGCTTTTTTATTTATTGGATATTATAATGATCAATAATTTTTCAATACGTAATATTGATAAGGATTTAATGTAATTGTTGATGAAAGCGATACGCCTGTTCCAGCATAAGCATCTGTCCAATTTTGCAATGAAACAGGAATAGAAAATGGTTCGCTACTATTTCTAACGTTAGCAATTACCAATACAGAATCTAATCCCAAAGTTTTAGCATAACAAACAATATTCGGATCTGTATATGTTGTTAGTATTCCTGTTTTCACGACTTCTGATGAGTTACGAAATGCTAATATCATTTTGTATGCAGCAACCATATCCGGATTCTGCGTCCAGTTAATTGGTTGATCTGTAAAGAAAGATAACAGCGGTATTTGACCAACTTCCTGACTACCATATATCATTGGTGTACCAGCCATATTAATTGTAATAACAGATGCAGCAAGTGCACCCGCTTTCCCATTAAAAAGAGTCATTGGTGTTCCATCAAATGCAGAGTGATCATGGGTTGTAGTAAACCTTAATCTTTGATCACCGGTTGGCACTCCTACATAGTTGCTTGTATTTTGTGAATAGATAGCTGCCGGAGTACCAGGACTTGAAGTACTAAACGCACTTACTACAGAACCATAAAATCCTTCATCAAAGATCATTTGAAAACCCGCAGTTAAATGACTGGTATAACCGCCTTCGGCCAGTAAAATAAGTTTTCTTGCAGGTTTAATATTATTTAAAGAATCAATAGCCTGCGCCCAAAAAGCATCAGGAATATTATCTGCGAAATCGCATCTGAAGCCATCAAAATTGGCTGCGTGTATCCAATACCCCATATCTGCTATCATTTGAAGACGCATCGTATCATTATTGTAATTTAATTGTGCAACATCTGTAAAAGTTGTGTTTGGGGGAGAAATAATATTTCCTGAAGCATCTTGCTCATACCAGCTCGGGTGTTGAGTTATCCATGCATTATCCCATGAAGTTTGATTAGCTGCCCAATCTAATATTACAGCCATGTTCTTGCTATGCGCCGTACTTATTAAATTTTGTAGATCCGATAAAGTTCCAAACTCCGAATTTACTCCTAAATGATCTTTTACACAATATGGAGAATTTACTGACTTTAGCACTCCAATTGGATTAATAGGCATCAGCCAAATAACATTTATACCTAATGCTTGTATTGAATCCAGGCGCGCTGTAATTCCTGCGAAATTACCTGTAGCACTGTAAGCACGTTCATTTACCTCATACATGGTAATATCTGCTGTTGTAGCAGGAATATTTGTATATGGTGTTCCATATTGTGGAGTAGTAGCAGGGTTAGGGTCACCGCCACTAGGCGAAGAAGCGCCTTTTTTACTGCAAGAAGCGCAAATCACCAGCCCGAGAAATAACAAGTATTTATTCATATAGTTTTAATTTAAGCAAAAAGTATTTAGTAGTTATAAAAATACAAAAAAACAATTGGTATCGGAAGCCAGTTATGTTAATTAAAAAGCCACATGTAATAAATACTTATCCTTAAAAAAAGGTTCAGGGAATATTTTTTCAATTTCCCAGATCCTTGGTTTACATTGGCTATCAGATATTTCCTGACTAAGATCCCCTCCTTTCAAACAAATTAGTCCTCTTGGCTGATTTTCTTTTTTAAGTAAAGGTTTACTCCAAAACCAAAGATCTTTTAATGGTGCGACTGCTCTTGATACCACGACATCAAATTTTCTGTCTTTAACGTCTTCGGCTCTTGTATGTTGTGTAGTGAGATTTCTTAATCCAATAGCTGCAGCCACTTCATTTACCACTTTTAATTTTTTATTAATGCTATCTACCAAATGAAACTGAACCTCCGGAAAAAAAATAGCTAATGGCAAACCCGGAAATCCGCCACCGGCACCAAGATCCATTATCTGCATTCCTTTTTTAAATTCAAACTGTGTAGTTATTGCTAAAGAATGTAAAACATGGTGCTCATAAAAATTATCCATGTCTTTTCGTGAGATAACATTTATTTTCTCGTTCCATTCTGTATACAATTCTTTTAAAGCCGCTAATTGTTTTAACTGCGCTTCAGAAAAATCACTAAAATACTTATTAATAATATCCATTAGATCAAGAGATAATTATTTCCACAATTTCTTTGGTTTTCTAACCACCGACATTGCAAAAATGATGTAATAGAAAAACATAAACACATCCAAAAATGGGAACAATATAAAAAGATCTTTTTCATTTAGCTTTTTCATGTTGCCATACAATACAATGCCCTGCAGTATAAAACGGGCAATAAAAATAATCAATGCCGCGATCCAAAACTGCGACAGTACACTTACAATAAATAAAGGATAAAATAAAAACAGAGACAAAGAATATGACCCCAATAGAAATTTATGTAACGGTTTATAATACCGGCCAGAGCTGTTATGGCGCTTCTTTTGTCTTACCCAATCTCCAAAATTTTTAGCCGGTTCGCTTATGGTAAAAGTGTCTTTATCAATACTGATCTTTGTGTTAGTTTTTGTAGCGGCCATATTAACAAAGAGATCGTCATCTCCGCTCAAAATATTATTATGGGCAGAGAACCCTTTATGTCTATAAAAAAGGATCTTTTTATAGCTTAAATTTCTGCCAACTCCCATATATGGAATACCTGCCAAAGTGTAATTCAGATATTGCAAAGCAGTATGAAATGTTTCCCAACGAATGATCTTGTTTAATAACCCAGATTTCTTTTTGTAGGCCCCATATCCTAAAACAATTTCTGTTGCATCATCGTAAGTGGCTTGTATCTTATCTATCCAAAACTCCGAAGCCGGTTTACAATCTGCATCTGTTAATAAAACGATCTCATACTTTGCAGCTTTGATGCCCATACTTAAAGGGAATTTTTTTCCGGGAATGAATTGAGCTTCCTGCTTCAATTCTAATACTTTTAATAATGCTAAATGTTTATCCTCAAACTCTTTCAATAAATACCTCGTATCATCAAATGAATTATCATCTACCACGATTATTTCGTGCGTAGTTTTATATTGTTGCTCTAATACAGACGGCAAGTTTTTAGCAAGATTCAAAGATTCATCCTTTGCACAAATAATTACAGAAACAGGATGTGTTTGCGAAGTGGTTTTGGCTCCGGCTTTATAAGACATTAACCTTGTGAAAAAATAAGTATAATAAAACAGCTGAGCTAGTGCCACCAGGCAAAAGACAAAAAATAAAGCATCGCGCCAATATTGCAATAGGTATAAAAATTTCATAGCTGCAAAAATAAGGTATAAGTAAAGCTTTATGAAACCAAATATTTACTCTTTTTATGAGGGCAAACAGCATAAATATAGCTATACTTATAAAAAAACCAGGCACTTTTAAAGCTACCTGGTTATTAAATATCTATAATATCAACTTACTTTATATACCTGCGGCTCTGCCATTCTTTAAGTTCCAAACAGTAGCTACTAATACGTCAATTTCTTCACAAGTATTATAAAAAGCCAATGATGGACGTACACTAGCCTCTACGCCAAACCTGCGAAGAATAGGTTGCGCACAATGATGCCCAGACCTCACAGCGACACCTTCTTTGTTTAGCGCCTGTCCTACTTGTTCGGTGGTAAAGCCGTCTAACACAAATGACAATACACTCGCTTTCTCACGAGCAGTACCAATTAATTGAAGCCCGGGAATTTGTTTTAATCCGGCCGTAGCATAAACTAATAATTCATGCTCATAACGTGATATATTGGCCATACCTATACGTTCAACATAATCAATAGCAGCACCTAATCCTACTGCATCTGCGATATTTCCCGTACCTGCTTCAAAGCGAAAAGGAGCCGGATGATAAATCGTTTTCTCGAATGTAACGTCAACAATCATGTTACCTCCACCTTGCCATGGTGGCGTTGCATCCAAAATCTCTTTTTTGCCATACACTACGCCAATACCTGTAGGACCAAATACTTTATGTCCGGAGAAAACGTAAAAATCACAATCATAGGCCTGTACATCAACTGCCATGTGAGAAATAGCCTGGGCTCCATCCACCAAAACTTTAGCTCCATAGCGATGCGCTATTGCTACCATTTCTTGTACCGGCGTTACGGTGCCTAATGCATTCGATACCTGTGTAAACGAAACTAAGCGGGTTTTGGGACCTAATAATTTTTCATATTCATCCAATAAAATCTGGCCATCATTATCTACAGGAATAACGCGCAGTCTTGCACCTTTTTCGGCACATAACATTTGCCATGGTACTATGTTAGCATGATGTTCTAAATGAGAGATCACAATTTCATCGCCTTCATTAATATTTTTTTGTCCCCAGCTTTTTGCAATTAAATTAATCCCTTCTGTTGCACCGCGAACAAATATTATTTCTCCGACAGATCCCGCATTTAAAAAGTGTTGAACCTTTTCTCTTGCTGCATCATATGCATCTGTAGAACGTGCGGCCAACGTATGTGCTGCGCGATGAACGTTTGAATTTTCATGCTCATAGAAATAAGCTATACGATCAATCACTGATTGAGGTTTCTGCGTAGTCGCTGCATTGTCTAACCAGATCAAAGGTTTCCCATTCACTTTTTCTTGTAAAATCGGGAAGTCTCTTCTTATCGAATGCACATCAAATATTTCTGCTGATAAATTTTTATCAGGCGCGAAATTTTGTTCATTTCCTACGGGAGATAAACTTGGTATAACATTTACAGAGGAAAACGTCCTAGATGTATCCAAAAAACTAAATGCGGACGGATGCCCGATATCTCCTGTACGTGATACTGCTCCCGGAATTTGCGGTGCAGCTACATTTGGCAAAGGTGTTGCCGGAATTGATGCAGGAACATTACCCGGTAAAGATGATACTCCACGAACTTCTATCTCCGTCGGAACTTTCACTAAAGGGGTAATTGATGGTGCGGGAATATTGGCTGAATTAAATGGTGATCTTGCTTCTTCAATAAAAGAAAAAGATGGAACCGATGAAAAGTTTCCTGCTGAAAGCCCTCCCGGAATTCCCGGTGAATTAAAAGAAGGAATATTATTTGGAGATTGCGGAACATTTTGCGTTGGCATATTCGCTATAAGTCCTTTTAATTCTTCTTCGGTGAAATTTTTATTTTCAGCTTCGCTGGAAAATTCACTTAACTGCGGAGAAATGCTTCCAGGATTAACCGCAAGTAATTGATTTTCGTTTACGGGCAATTGCTGAGAAGATATCTTCTTTTCAAAACCTTTTATAAATTCATTGGCATATTGCGTCAAAACCGCAGGATCGGGCAAGCCTGCAGCCAATGCTTGTGAAGCACCAGTTAAATCGATCTCCGGTAATGAGGTATTAGTATTTGTACTCATGGTAATTTCCAGTTTCTACGTTATCAAGAGCAGCAATTGCATCGTCAGTTAATATGGCTGCTGAGCAGTATAATGAAACTAAATATGATCCAATAGCATTTTCATTTAATCCCATAAAACGTACAGATAAACCTGGCGTTTGTTCTCCAGGTAATCCTGGTTGATATAAACCAATAACACCTTGCTTTTGTTCACCAACACGAATTAAAAGAATCGAAGTTTTACCACCTTGTCCTGTTGCAGGGTGTGTTTGTCCATCGACTAATAATTTATCTGTCGGAACTAATGGAATGCCTCTCCATGTCAAAAAAGGTGAGCCAAATAAACTAACTGTCGGAGGCGGAACACCACGACGTGTACATTCTCTTTCAAATGCTGCAATGGCTCTTGGATGTGCCAAGAAAAAAGATGGCTCTTTCC
>DATHNB010000160.1:0-11129 GCA_035486495.1 Ferruginibacter sp.
TTCTGCAATACGTATCTGCGTTTTTTTATTTTGTGCTACAATATCACCCAATGTATTTTTCAAGTCATCATTTTCAAACATTACATTCACGTCTTTAAATGAATGATCATATTGTGTCATTGTTGTATAATGAAGAGTTAATTTCTTCATACCAAAATCTGGCATATCCGTTTGCGTTAGTACTTCAGTTATTTCGCGGCAACGGTCTGTTCTGAAATTGAAACATATGACAACATCACCATCCTTAATGGTTGTAGTTGGAATGGCAGAATTTATGATTGGTTTGATAAATTCATCTGTAACGTTATCAGCGTAAGACTTTTTTACAGCACCTAACAGATCAGCAGATTTTTCGCCAATACCATTTACCATACCGTCGTAAGCGAGCTTTACTCTCTCCCAACGTTTATCTCTGTCCATTGCGTAATAACGGCCTGTTATGGTTGCTATATGACCCGTTGATTTTTTTAAATGCTGATCAAGGTCAGTTAAAAAATCTAAACCACTTTTAGGATCTGTATCACGCCCATCTGTAAAAGCATGGATCAATACATTCTCTAAGCCTTCAATTTTGCAAAGAGATGTTATGGCTTTAACATGACTGGTATGTGAGTGTACACCTCCATCGCTTACAAGACCTATAAGATGAAGTGGTTTATTATTTTGTTTTGCAAAACGAATAGCGGCTAATAATTTTTCATTTTTTTGAAATTCGCCTGTACGTATAGCAACATTAATGCGTTGCAACTCCTGGTATACAATTCTGCCGGCACCCAAATTAAGGTGACCAACTTCGCTGTTGCCCATTTGTCCATCGGGTAAACCAACCTGTTCGCCACAGGTTACCAAAGTGGAATTAGGATATTTTTTGTACAAAGAACTAACGAAAGGCACATTGGCATTTTGGATAGCATCACTGCTTTTTACTTTACCAAGGCCCCAGCCGTCCATGATAATAAGTATTACTTTTTTTGCGTTCATGATGCAAATTTAACTTTTTTACGGCTTTTAAAAAAGTACTAATTGGCTATTACCATAAATTTTTAATGAATGGGAATTTCCCCTTTTTGCTTGTATGTTTTCATTACATTGTGAATGCAATAACCTATTATTTATGCAACGGTTTTACCTTTTACTTTTCAGTATAATTTTATTATCGTCTTTTTCATTGCTATCGGAGATCGATAATGTTGTAAGTGCCATTAAAAACGGTAATACAGGCCAGATAGCGAAATCCTTTGATGATAAAGTGCAGCTGACTATGCCCGACAATAGCAATAGTTACAATAAAACCCAGGCTGAGTCAGTATTGAAATCCTTTTTTAGTACTCATGCCGTAATCAATTTTGTTGTAATTCATAAAGGAGGCAATGATGGATCTGAATATTGTATAGGTACGTTACAAACTAAAAACGGAACTTATCGTACTACCATTTTTATGAAACAAAAAGGCAATCTTGAAGTGTTGCAGGAATTAAAATTTGAGAGTCAATAACCTATTTGCAAATTAATACCTGAAAAGCCCTGATTTTCGGGCTTTTCTTTTTTAGCTTTGTTGATATGAACTACGATGATAAGTTATTACAATTAATAAAAGATGCGTTGGCGGAAGATATTGGCGATGGTGACCATTCAACCTTATCGAGTATTGATGCAAATGCAAAAGGTAAAGCTGTATTAAAAATAAAGGAAGAAGGCATTTTGGCCGGTGTAGATGTTGCTAAAAACATATTCGGTTATATGCAACCTGATATTGTTTTTACGCAATATAAAAGTGATGGAGACGCAATCAAAGCAGGAGAAATTGCTTTTGATGTTGAAGCTAAAGTGCATACTATTTTACAATGCGAAAGATTGGTGCTTAATTGTATGCAACGCATGAGTGGTATTGCAACATTAACATATCAATATGTTGAGCAATTGGAAGGATTTAAAACTAAATTATTGGATACGAGAAAAAGCACACCCAACTTTCGTTTGCTGGAAAAAGAAGCAGTGCGAATTGGTGGTGGCGTAAATCATCGTTTTGGTTTGTATGATATGATCATGCTAAAAGATAATCATATTGATTATTGTGGTGGTATTGAAAAAGCAATTGAAAAGGCTTTTGCTTACGCAAAAGAAAAAAATACGAGTCTAAAAATTGAGGTGGAAACAAGAAGTCTGGATGATGTAAAAAGAGTTTTGGCTGTTGGAAAAGTAGATCGAATCATGCTGGATAATTTTACACCTGTACAAATAACGGAAGCGTTGAAATTAATAAATGGAAAGTATGAAACTGAGGCCAGCGGTGGCATTGATCTAAGTAATATTAGATCGTATGCAGCTACGGGGGTTGATTATATTAGTAGTGGCGCAGTGATACACCATGCAGTTAGTTTGGATCTTAGTTTAAAGGCAGAGGTCATTTAAATAAAGCGATAAAATTTTTATATGGCAGATAAAAAAATAAAATCATTAGGAGGATTAGTTTACTCAACCGATCCTAATTTTAAAATTGAAGAAGACAATAACAGTGATGCAGAAGCTTTGCAACCTGCTCAACAAAAGTTAAAAGTCCGTTTAGATAAAAAGCAACGTGCGGGGAAAGCTGTTACATTAGTAGAAGGATTTATAGGAAAAGAAAAAGATATGGAAGAGTTGGGTAAGAAGTTAAAAGCTTTTTGCGGAACCGGTGGCTCTGTAAAAGATGGCGAAATAATAGTGCAGGGAGATAACAGAGATAAAATATTGCAATGGTTGTTGAAGAATAATTATAAAGAAAGTAAGAAGGGTTAAGTTCAAAATTTCAAAATGCTGAACAAAGATATTCGGCTGAAATGTGCGACGTCTGTGAAGCCTAATAGTAGCACAATGCCTGGCTCAAAATTATTTATCTTCAGCTTCAATATAACTTAATGCCCCGCTTGGGCATTTTTTTATTTGCGCTTTGATTGTTTCGCTGTCTGATAAACTCATATCTATCCATGGTTTTCTGCGTGGATCAAAAACTTCTATTAATCCTTTTGCGCAAATACCTGAGTGTATGCAGATGTTTGGCTGCCAAATGATCGTTATTTCTCCGTTTGAATATTTATGTGTGTTTAAAGGCATATCATTAATTTAACAATAAAGTTGTGTACTAAAATACAATAAAACTGGCTTTTTTGTGTTAATTTAGAATAAACTAAGGCATATGATATCTAAAATATCGGAAGGCATAAACGTTAGTATTGAAACTTTCTATCAACCTGATTACAGCAATCCGGTAAATAGTGAGTTTATGTTTGCTTATAGGATCACTATTGACAATAACAATAGTTTTCCCGTTAAATTACTGCGTAGGCACTGGCATATTTATGATGCTACGGGAACGGTAAAAGAGGTTGAAGGTGAAGGAGTTGTAGGGGTTCAACCTCAAATAAATGCCGGCGAAAGTTACCAATACATCAGTGGGTGCAATTTAAAGACAGAAATGGGCAAAATGTATGGTACTTATTTGATGGAAAATGTGAGCAATAAGAAGCAATTTCATGTGATTATACCTGCTTTTGATATGACGGTGCCTTTTAAGATGAATTAACATAACTCTTTGGGCTTTTAGGCCTATCTTCGCACCGTTAAAAAATTGATTTTTATAATTAAATACTCCCTGTTTTCTCCATACAATTTAATGCTTGCTTAATAATATATCCCAATGGCAAAAGTAACTTTCGATAACCGTAATAATAAGTTTTACCAATCACTAAAAGCCTCGGTTGACGAATACTTTGAAGCTAAGCAAGTGAAAAAAACCGGCGATTGGAGATTGTTCACAAAAACGATCGTTCTCTTTACCAGTGCTATTGTAATTTATGGGTGCTTGATGTTATTTAAGATCAAGACTTTTCCTGCTATAGTGTTATGTGCTGTTTTAGGGTATGTTTTTGCTTGTATTGGGTTTGCTGTGATGCATGACGCTAATCATGGGAGTTATAGTCCCAATACAAAGTTTAATGATTTTTTAGGCTTATCTATTAATGCTTTAGGAGCAAGTGCTTTTTTCTGGAAGCAAAAGCATAATATTATTCACCATACGTATACAAATGTTGATGGTATTGATGATGATATTGCAAAAGCACCAGTTATTCGTCATTGCGATACACAAAAATGGGTACCTGCGCATAAGGTACAACACTTATATCTACCATTAGTATATGGCCTTTCTACGATCTTCTGGATCTATATCATGGATTTTACAAAATATTTTTCCCGTAAAATATATACAACAGAAGCCTGGAAAATGAATTTGAAAAATCACCTTATTTTTTGGGCAACCAAAATATGGTATGTTACTATGTATATTATTATCCCGGTTCACGTTTGGGGCTGGGGTGCATGGGCAATTGGTTATTTAACGATGAATGCTGTAATGGGGATTACACTTTCTTTGGTATTTCAATTAGCGCATGTGGTAGAAGGGACCGAATTTGAAAGTGTTCCTTTAGACGAAACAAAACATTTGGAAACTGCATGGGCAGAGCATCAATTAAAAACAACTTCCAATTTTGCCATGGGAAATAAATTTATTTCATGGTGTGTCGGTGGTTTGAATTACCAGATTGAACATCATTTATTTCCTCGTGTTAGTCATGTACATTATCCTGCTATTAGTAAAATAGTAATGGAAAAATGCAAAGAATATAATCTTCCTTATAATTATTATGAAACAATGACTGAAGCTGTAGCGTCACATTTTAGGGTAATGAAAACTTTAGGTAAGGGGCCTATACCTGAAGTTGTGCAAGCTAAGGCAGCTTAGTAATAACAAAGAATAATAGTGATTGATATATCATTAAATTATAAAAAAGCAACTCACTGAGTTGCTTTTTCTTTTGTATAATAACAGATAAACTAAGGCTTATATTTTGTTTCTTGGAAGATGGTTTCAGCATCAGTACTCATTAGTTGCGGTAAGGTTTTAGTTGGGTTATTTTTCATGTACTTTTTAACGATTTGCCATCCTGCGAAAGAACCTATGTTACCTGGTGCATCTTCTCCCAATTCTTCTGTCTTTGGTGATTCGCCGATATAATTTTTGATGATGTTCTTATCGGTAATTTGTAAAGTGCCGTTCTGTATAAATAAGTTCCAGACTACAGCTTCGTGATCGTAACAAGCTTTTAATTGCTCATCAGTATAACCGATCAATTTATACTCTTCTGTGTAGGGTAGCAATTTGCTAAGTATATACAGTCGCTTTCCTTTATCTACCATTTGATCGATCATTGGTCTGTCATCTTCTTTTTCCGGGTACATATCATTCATTACATTGATCATACAGTTAACTGCGATATAGCTTGGTTCAAAACGTTGTGAAATATAGCTGGGATAGGTATCATTTATAAATGAGGTTCTGTATTGCGAATAATTTTTACCTAAATGCAATTGTAAGCCTACTACAAAAGCTTGTTCTGAAAGTAATACGTCGCCGTATCCGTCTAAAGGTCCAACGTAAGTAATAATTTTTGTTGGCGCAGCATAATTAGGAAAATAATATTTTAAGAATTGTACCGATTGTTTAATGTCGCTTTCGTATTTTGAGAAATCATTAAAGACTAGTTCGGAACTGTCGTATACTGCCTTATAAGAATGAGTAAAATCGCAAATATATTTTGTAACTGAATCTGCGGGCCATTTGGGATCAAGACCTAAGATCTGGCTCGAGAAAAAAACTGCAAAATCAGGGTATTTGATTTGGAGCTTTTGATATCCTGCAGCAAAATTGACCGAGTCTAATGCGAATAGATCTTTGTCGAATCTTTCGGTTGTAATGTCTATTTTAATGTTGGATACATCGGGGATCTTTTCACCGCTTTTACACGAGAATAATACGGTACTTATCAGTAATGTGGCAATCGTCAATCTCATGGTAGAAATGCTTTTGAATGATTTAACTTTGCAAATAAATAAAAAAAATCTCAATCATAAAGTTAAAGCCCGTTTTGGGTGTGAAGTATGAAGATATTTCTTGCACAACAAAATTATCACATCGGTAACTTTCAAAGCAATGCTGAAAAGATCATTGCAGCTATTGAGAGCGCCAAAAAACAGGGTGGCGACCTGATCATTTTTAGTGAATTATGCGTGTGTGGCTATCCCCCAAGAGATTTTTTAGAGTTTGATGATTTTATAAACAAATGTTACAGTGCCATTGATCTGATAAAAGAACATGCGAATACAATTGCAGTTTTGGTTGGCGCTCCTGATAAAAATACCAATCATCACGGTAAAAGTTTAATGAACGCCGCTTACTTTTTGTACGAAAAGAGTATCAAGTCGGTAGTACATAAAACCTGTTTGCCTACTTACGATGTATTTGATGAATACCGATATTTTGAACCTGCTTACGAATGGAATGTAATTGAATTTAAAGGAAAGAAATTAGCTGTTACCATTTGTGAAGATATCTGGACATTAGGAAATAACCCACTTTATAGGATTTGTCCGATGGATAAATTGATAGGTCAGCATCCTGATATGATGATCAATTTATCAGCATCTCCATTTGATTATACGCATTTGGAAGAGCGCATTGCAGTTGTAAAATCAAACGTAGAAAAATATAAGCTGCCAATGTTTTATTGCAATGCTGTTGGTAGTCAGACAGAAATCGTTTTTGACGGAGCATCTTTAGTATTAGATAAGCAAGGCAATTTATGCGGACAACTACCAATGTTTGAAGAGGCATTACAATGCTTTGAATTAAATGATGATGGAACAATTAATGCACCCATAATTAAACAAGCAAGTCTTGTTGCAGATAAAATAGCAGAACAAATTCAATTAGGAGAAGAGTTAAATATTGCACAAGTACATGATGCAATTGTAATGAGCATCAAAGGTTATTTTTCTAAGATGGGCTTTACAAAAGCGATATTAGGCAGCAGTGGAGGCATTGATAGCGCAGTGACATTAGCACTAGCCTGTTCTGCTTTAGGTAAAGAAAATGTGAGGGCGATATTAATGCCATCAAAATTTTCAACTGATCATTCAATTGATGATGCAAAAAAATTAAGTGAAAATTTAGGTAATCCTTACGATATCGTCCCGATAAAAAATATTTACGAAACCTTTTTGTCAGAGCTTAAACCAATTTTTAAACATCTGCCTTTTAACATTGCTGAAGAAAATATCCAAAGCAGAAGTAGGGGGAATTTATTGATGGCTATTGCAAACAAATTCGGTTATATTTTACTAAATACTTCTAACAAAAGTGAATTGGCAACAGGCTATGGAACATTGTATGGAGATATGGCAGGCGGAATAGCAGTACTCGGAGATTGTTATAAAATGCAAGTGTATGCATTAGCCAAGTATATTAATCGTAACAAAGAAATAATTCCTGATAATATCATAACAAAAGCTCCCAGCGCAGAGTTGAGGCCTGATCAAAAAGATATTGATAGTCTGCCTGATTATGCGATTCTCGATAAAATATTATTTCAATACATAGAACGCAGACAAGGACCGAAAGAAATTAAAGCGCTAGGATTTGATGCAGTATTAGTTGATAGAGTATTGAAAATGGTGAACCTAAATGAATACAAGCGTAATCAGTTCTGTCCCATCATCCGTATTTCGCCCAAAGCTTTCGGAGTTGGCAGAAGAGTGCCGATCGTTGGGAAATATTTGAGTTAGTGGTTTGTGTCTGAACGTTGATTTGGGAGGATTATGATGGATTGAAAGGATTTAAAATCCACATAATCTTTTCCATCCTCCCAAATCAACGTTCAGACAAAAGAAATTAAACCTTCTCCACAACAACAGCAGTTCCATATGCCAATACTTCTGTAATGCCTGGCATTACTTCGTTCGCATCATAGCGCATATTAATAATAGCATTGGCTCCAAATTCGTTGGCATGTTCTACCATCAATTGGTAAGCTTCATCTCTTGCTTTTTCGCATAGCTCTACATAAATAGAAAGTTTGCCACCAAAAAAGGATTGAAAATTTCCTCCGATATTACCCAGCACGCTTCTGCTGCGGACTGTGATACCTTTTATGACGCCCAATTGTTTCGTGATTTTATAGCCTTCTAATGAATTGGCTGTTGTAATTAATTGTTGGTCTACCATGATTATTTTGTTTAATAAGAATTAAAAAATAGTAAAATTTAGCTATTAAAAATAGTCAATTTATTAGATTGTTATAATTCATTTTAATTAATGAAATTCGTGTTAATGAAAGTAACCGTTTATAAGAGTACAGGAAGCTGGTATGTTGTTCAGAGTGAAGAAGGTAAATTATTTAATGCCCGTATAAAAGGTAAATTTAAGATTGATAATATTACTTCAACCAACCCGATCGCAGTGGGTGATATTGTTACGGTGGAGATGGAAAATGAATTGGAAAATACCGTTACGATCACTAACATAGAGCAGCGTAAAAATTATATTACCAGAAGCTCTCCGCATAACAGGCATAAGCACCATATCATCGCTTCTAATTTAGATCAATCACTTTTGTTTGCTACGTTAAAAGATCCGAAAACGTCACAAGGGTTTATCGACAGGTTTTTAATTACATCCGAAGCTTATTATGTTCCATCAATAATCGTTTTTAATAAAGCAGATCTGTATGGAGAAAAGGAAACAGAAAAATTCGCAGAATTAAAAGAGATGTATGAAGCCATTGGTTATAAGGTTCAGGCAATGAGCATCGAAAAGAATGAAGGTGTAGAAGAAGTAAAACTATTATTAAAAGATAAAACAACTTTACTTAGCGGACATTCGGGGGTAGGTAAATCATCTTTTATCAATATCGTTTTTCCGGAACTTACTTTACGAACACAAGACGTAAGTGACTGGAGCGGCAAAGGGTTACACACAACAACTTTTGCTGAAATGTTCAATCTCTCTTTTGGCGGAAGAATTATAGACACACCGGGAATAAGAGAATTAGGATTGGTAGATATTAAAAAGCAAGAGTTATCACATTACTTTCCGGAGATGCGTGTATTGATAAATAATTGTCAGTTTAATAATTGTATGCATATAAATGAACCCGGATGCGCAGTAAGAGATGCGGTGGAAAATGGCTCAATAAACCCTGACAGATATATTAGTTACCGAACTATTTTAGATACAATGGAAGACGTTAAGAATTATTAATTGGACCAGGTTATTTGTAGATGATACCCGTTTTGACAAAGAATTTTTGCTTCCTTGCTTGTTTGGCTGTTTTAGCATCGCCCGAAAGTAATTTCTCCGCTCCCATAGCTGCACTGCTTTTAGGACAGCCATATTCATCCTTGTGAAAAATAGAACAAGCACTGAAAGAATAAACAACAATAATAGCAATCATTATTTTTTTCATGTGCCAAAGATAATATTTTTTTAATAATCAAGTATTAGCAACCATTTAAGGTCTTATTTGAACCAGCTGCTGTACATCAAGTAGTTATCAGCAATTCTATTGATCTCTCCGCTGATCAGCTCCTGCGATATATCTTTTATTTTTTTAGCCGGAACACCTCCAAAAATACATCCGGGCTCAATAACAGTTCCTTCCAAAACAACGGCACCCGCAGCTATAATAACGTTGCTGCCGATTTTTACATTATCCATCACAATGGCACCCATTCCCACCAAAACATTATCATCGATCGTGCAGCCATGTATAATAGCATTGTGTCCGATGCTCACATTATTACCGACAATGGTTTTTGTTTTTTGATACGTGCAATGTATTACGGCGCCATCCTGCACATTTACTTTATTGCCCATGCGAATACTATTTACATCACCGCGGATAACTGCGTTGAACCATACGCTACAATCATCACCCATTACAACATCGCCAACAATTGTGGCATTGGGTGCTACAAAACAATTGCTACCCATAGTTGGTAACAATCCTTTAACCGGTAAAATGAAAGACATATTTTTTAATTTTTTGTTTGTCAACAGTTGTTTTTCATAGTGACATCGTTGTGTCACTCACACTTCAGCGTCATACCAATTTTGAACTTTGTCTGAACAATCAAAGTAATCAATTTAATTGCATAAATCAAAGGTCAAATTTTCTTCCGACCTTTATTGTGAAACATTAATATCACCTCACGAATATGTCTAAAGGTACGACAACCAATCGCCAACTGTTTTTACAACACGTCGGACAAACATCCGAAGCTCCATTAGCATTAGAAATAGTGAAGGCCGAAGGCAGTAAAATGTGGGATGCAGGTGGTAAAGAATATATTGATCTGATAGCAGGGATAAGTGTTTGTAATATCGGTCATCGTCATCCAAAAGTGATACAAGCTATAAAAGATCAATTGGATGATTATATGCACATCATGGTATATGGTGAGTTAGTTGAAAGTCCGCAGGTGGTTTATGCGAAAAAAATAACTGATCATTTACCTGCATCATTAAATGCTGTTTTCTACACAGCGTCAGGAAGCGAAGCGACGGAAGGCGCCATGAAATTATCAAAACGATACACTGGCAGAACGCAGATCATTTCTTTTAAAAATAGTTATCACGGTAGTACACAAGGTGCATTAAGTATCATGGGAGATGAGTATTGGCGCAATGCATTTCGTCCGTTATTGCCGGATACATTACAGCTCAACTATAATTCTTTTGAAGATATTGAACTGATAACAGAACGAACCGCCTGTGTAATTGCAGAAACCGTTCAGGCAGAAGCAGGCGTGATAACACCGCGAAAAAATTGGCTGTCGGCATTGCGAAAACGATGTACCGAAACAGGAACATTGTTGGTACTAGATGAAATACAATGCGCTTTTGGTCGTAATGGAACTTTATGGGCATTTGAACAATTTGATATTGTCCCTGATATTTTATTGTTGGGTAAGGCGCTTGGCGGTGGTATGCCATTGGGCGCATTTGTTGCGGATAAAAAAATAATGGATTCGCTTACTAATAATCCTGTGTTGGGACATATCAATACTTTTGGTGGACATCCGGTTTGTTGTGCTGCAGGCTTAGCAGCATTTGATGTTTTGTTGGAAGAAAAATTAATAGAAATAGTTGCGAAAAAAGAACAGCTATTTTTATCCTTATTATATCATACAAAAATAAAAGCAGTACGCAGTTGCGGATTAATGATCGCTGTAGAGTTTGAAAATTTTGATCTCAA
>DATHNB010000161.1:0-4284 GCA_035486495.1 Ferruginibacter sp.
ATTGACGCCATAAGTCAAATAAAATTTTTTACAGATAATACTTATTTTAATATGCCGGTTACTGAGGATATGTATCAGTCTACAAATAGCAACGTTTGTTTGGACTTAAATTTAATGGACAATGATACCGCTACCTTTAAAATATTAAACGAAATATGGGGTAATGATGATGATGGAGTTTATGAAGCCCATTATCAACACATAGCTAAATCAAAAGGCTATGGCGCTTCGTAAATGGGATGTAGTTTTTATTACCCAATTTCCTAATCAAGAAGACAAGACCCAATACACTAAAAGACCTGCTATTATTTTAGAAGTTATTGGTAATAGAGTTAAGGCTTGTTGCATAACAAAAGAAGTGACGCAGCAATCTCGCTATACTGATACTATTTTAATTGGATTAAACACACCAGAATCAAAAGGAATGAATCTTCCATACGAATCTATAGTTGTGCTTGATAGGATGGCTGAAATAGATTCGAGTAAAGTAATAGACCCTCCTTTTGGCAGATGCCCAGGAATAGTGATAAAGAAAATAAAAGAATTTCTTTCAAAATAATCTCATTTACCTTTTCTTTGGCACAGTACTCCTGTCTATGTGTCCGTTCCTATGTATTACCTACCCACCTTCGTTGGCTACCTTCCTACCCTATTATTGGAAAATTAATCCCAATTCGTATGGAACCAAGAAAAGTCTGAATCGGAACCCCATCCAGTCCAATGGGCATCAATCATTTCTATAACTATTAATCTACTATTAGGGAAATATATATGGGCTAAATCCCTCATATCGCCTAATGATACGTTACCTATTGGGGTTATAACCCAACATGTTCCTACTTTATGCCACCACCCATAGCCTAATGATTTAAGGTAATTAGCAAACGAAATAATCTCTTGAGATGATTCTATATTTACAGCAACTATATATTTACTTGCCATTCTGTTTTTTATCTTGTAGTTTATCTTTATTCTCACCCTGTAATGCCTTCATTACATCAATAACATTCATTCCTACCTCACTATCCCCCTCCACTTTTGTTAGCATTTCCTTTATTATCTGGTGCTCTTCTGATTGTAATGGAGTAATATCTTTCTTGAAAAGGATAAAATATATGTACACTAAAAGAATAAGAAGAACTATACCAACTGACAAACCACCAGAAATAATTACTAATACTTTTATAAAATCCGCCTTGTCAGATGCGGTATTTATATACAACACCAAAAGTATAATACTAATAACAGAACAGGCGATAAATAAACTATACAGTATGTGAAGTATAGTTTGCTTTGTATACTTATAGAAAGATTTTTCACCTTTCAGTAATTCAACAATGCCTGTTATATTTTGTATCATTTTATTCCAAATCTTTTTCATGCAGTTGTATTAAGTTTTTTATTACTTTTGTATACAACTACCATCCGTATTTTTCGACATTAAAAAGCCTGCACGCCAATGCGGGCTTTTCCCGTTTTACAAAGATACGAGTTATTTGGATTTTCTTACATTTGCCTTTCAATACTTAAATCATTCACATGAAATAATCACAAACTGAACTAACTAAAAATAGTAGCGTTAGCTTATTTGGCAGCCCAAAACCTTCGACACGTTTCCTCGGCGCAATTTACAAGTATAAGTCTATCGCTCACGCTAACAGCGTGGGCTTTACTTATTTGTAAATGGGCTCTGTCGAAGGTGCCTCGGTTGCTATAAGATAAATGTCCCACGCTGTTTATTTTATAACAACCATCTTTTCGGGACATTGGGATAAAAAACAAAACCCAATGAAAAAGTTAATTATCGCATCTTTATTATGTTTCTATTCTTTTATATGCCTTAGTCAAGGCATTGGTTCTACAGAAAATGAAATAAGAGCATCTCACATTGAAAGATTATTAAAATCTGGAAATATGGATAATGGATTATATTATTTATGTTATGATTACTCCTTATCCGATTCAAGAATATGGTATTTTTTTGAAAATGGTATTTGTAAATACAAAACTATGGAGGTCTTTAATCAAGAATCATTAACTGAATTAGTTAAAATGTATAATGAAAACGAAGTGGCAGTATCACAAACAGAATGGATACAGTACACATCAGACGGAATTGAACGAACTAAATTATCAAATGTCAATGGAGTATGGAGCTTTACATCAACCTTAGAAAAAAAATAATCATGAAAACACTAATTTTATTACTCATCCCCATTACTTTATTTTCGCAAACTAATTATAAAACAGATAAGGTTCGTTCCTATACAAAACGTAATGGTACGAATGTAAACTCATACCATCGAACAGCCGCAGATAAAACGCAAAGGAATAACTATTCATCGAAAGGGAATACTAATCCTTACACGGGTAAAAAGGGATATAAAACACCTAAAAAATAGTATGGACAAGCCTAAACGTAAGTTAACAACAAAGGAAAAAATAATGATTACCTCCGGTATTCATAGAGAAAGGCAGTTAAATAGAATGCTTGAAAAACACCTATTAATACAGAAGATAGAAGCAGATAATAAAAAGGAGGTGAAAGACACATAAATTTGTAAAATAAAAGGCGGTGCTGAAACACCGCCCATGTCCACAATTAATAACCGTTTAAATCACTTAATCATGGAAACTAAATTAAACAAGGCAATAATAGCATTGCCAGAAGTACAAGAAAAGCTAAATTCATTTTTTAATTTTTTAGAAAGTAAACACGGGATAAAAAGAGAAGAATGTGCATTTACTTTCAATCCTAAATTGTTCATGTATAATACAGTAGATAGTAAAATTCAAGAAGATTTGGATAATGAATTGAATAAAATTTTTAACCCTCCTTTATAGGTACGGATACGAAGTTCTTAAAAATAGACCTATACTTACCATTTTTTCTATACGATTCACCCATCTTATTAAGATTCAAAGAACTTAGAGATCGTAGTATATCTTCTATTTGTAGAAGAGTATATTTTTTCGACAAATCCTCGTATATTTTTTCGGCATCTTCTATGGGGATTTTTTTACAAGGCATAAAATATATTCATTATTGAAATTATTCAACCCGTCTTTTTAGGCGGGTTTTTTATTTAAAATCTCACGTTGTATAATTACAGAATCCATAATATTTATAGTCCTCATTTAGCATATAATCTAAGGAATAAACAGCCGTCTTTTTGTCCCCGATTTCAAAACCCTTTTTGAATGAGCTTCTCCTATTATCGGACATTTACATGTCTTTCCCTCTTTCCTACCTTGCCTATTTTACATAACACCAGTACATTATCGTACACAACATCCATGAAGTGTCCGATAAGATTGATTATGCTAAATACTTTCATAGCGCAAAGATATATAAATTATTGATAGTATGATTTTTTTATTGTTAAAAATAAAGTATCTACATTATATAGCTTTTGCGTAACACCATATTGAAAAACAAAAGTATTAATTAAATATTGTCCCCATAACTCATCAGTTGCCTCATCAGGGGTTCCATTTGGAGCAGTAAAAGTATCATTCCCTATTGGAGCTACCCATGTAGATTGTAATTCAGTAAATGGAATCCAAGCACTTGGTATATATGATGCCTGTGATTTAGTCGAAAACGTTATTGAAAACGGCGTTAAATCACTTGTAATAGCTTCATTAATCCATCTTTTATCTTTAGTGTTTTCAGCGTTATTAGCCCACATTATATAGGCATTTTCCACTTGCGATGTTCCTCCATTTACATACCAAGTACAGGGTGCGCCTAAATTATCTTCATATATACCATTATAGTCAGTATTTGGATAACCAGTAAGGTATGTGTTAAGAAACTCTACGTAAAAATAAGGTTTAGGAGTTAAAAATGATGAAAATCCTCCTGTTAATAAGCTATATACAATAGTATAATATTGATAATATGGAGAATCTATAAATGGTTGCAATTGCCAATAAGTAGGACTAATATCCGGTCTATGGTCTGGGGTAATAGAATCAGCTATGCTTACATATACAAGTGGAATGCCTTCAAATGATTCTCCATAAGTAACAACTTGTCCTAATGAATACGATACTCCTGATGCCCACGCATCTATCCCTGATATATTAAGACCTATTACAGTCCAAATAAATTCTTTCTTTTTATCATTCCAAACACCCGTTATTCCATTACTTATATTAGGGTTATCTTCCGTAACAAATGATAAGTTTTGTTGAAAGAAATCACGCATTAAGTTAGTCAGACTTGCAACGATAATACCTCCTTTAGAAACTATTGAAACTTCTTGTGTTCTTGTATCT
>DATHNB010000162.1:0-2418 GCA_035486495.1 Ferruginibacter sp.
ACGTTGCCAAACACCTGAACTAGCTTGTGAAATAACAATACAACCTGTGGATATTATTGGTGTGGATGCAGCGATCCTATTCTCTGATATTTTAGTTGTACCGCAAGCAATGGGATTAGAAGTACAATTAATAGAAAGTCAGGGACCAATTTTACCTAACCCGATCAAAACAATAAAAGATCTGCAACGTGTACATGTACCCGAAGTTGATGAAAGTTTAGGGTATGTATTTGATGCGATCAAAATGATAAAAAAAGAATTGAATGGTCGTGTACCGTTGATCGGTTTTGCCGGCGCACCATGGACATTATTATGTTATATGGTTCAGGGAAAAGGATCTAAAACTTTTGATGAAGCAAAAACTTTCTGTTATACACAACCTGAAGTTGCTCATCAGTTATTGCAAATGATCACAGATACAACGATTAAGTATTTACAAGGACAAGTAAAAGCCGGTGCCGACACCATACAAATATTTGATAGCTGGGGCGGTTTATTAGGTCCGGAAGATTTTGAAATTTTATCATTACAATATATTCGCCAGATTGTTGCTGCATTGAAAGACTTAGCGCCAACCATCATCTTTGCAAAAGGTGCCTGGCAATCGATTGATAAAATGGCTGAAACAGGCGCTGCTGGTTTAGGAATTGATTGGTGCATTAAACCACAGACAGCACGACAGTTTGCGGGTAAGAATATTACATTGCAAGGAAATTACGATCCTGCGCATTTATTATCTCCTATCCCTGTGATTAAAAAAGAAGTAAAAGCAATGCTCGATGCATTTGGACCTTGCAGACATATTGCAAATCTTGGGCACGGCATTTTACCAAATGTACCAGTTGATCATGCAAAGGCTTTTGTTGATGCGGTGAAGGAGCATCGGTTTGATTAATAAGGAACAAGAAATACCTTTCTTGTCATTCAGAGCGAAGCGAAGAATCTTATCTTTCAACAATTACTCTGCTGATTGAGAATTAGATGCTTCGTCCCTCAGCATGACAAATCATAACAGTTCACTTTTTATGTATGATTAAAGAAACCTGGATAAATTTCATACAAGATCTGCAAGATCGCATTTGTATCGCTTTGGAAAAAGCAGATGGCAAAGCTTTGTTTGTAGAAGATTCATGGGAAAGGGCTGAAGGTGGTGGCGGTAAAACAAGAGTGATTGCCAATGGTAATGTAATTGAAAAAGGCGGCGTTAATACTTCAATAGTTTTTGGTGATGTAACAGATGCCATGCGAACACAGTTAAAAATTGACGGCGCGAAATGGTTTGCGTGTGGATTAAGTCTAGTCATACATCCGCTAAATCCTTTTGTACCAACAGTACATGCTAATTACAGAATGTTTGAATTATACAATGAAAAAGATGAAGTGATCGACAGATGGTTTGGTGGCGGAACTGATCTTACACCTTATTATTTATTTGAAGAAGATGCCAAACATTTTCATCAAACATATAAAAATGCCTGTGATGAATTTGACACTTCATTCTATCCGAAATTCAAAACCACTTGCGATAATTACTTTGTAAATTTTCATCGCAATAATGAACGTCGAGGTATTGGTGGCATATTTTATGATTATCAAAGACCCGACCAAAATAAAGATGTTGATTTTTGGGTAAACTTTGCCAAACGTTGCGGCGATTCATTTATAGAAGCCTATATTCCAATCATTGAAAAAAGAAAGAATACTAGCTACACAGATAAAAATAAACATTGGCAAGAAATACGCAGAGGCAGATATGTAGAATTTAATTTAGTCCACGACCGTGGTACATTATTTGGTCTAAAAACCAATGGGCGGATTGAAAGTATTTTAATGAGTCTTCCACCAACTGTTCGCTTTGAATATAATTACCAGCCGGAAAAAGGAAGTGAAGAAGACAAATTATTACAAGCTTGTTTGCATCCTGTTGATTGGCTAAATATAGAATCTAAAGAAATAGACAAAGATGAATGGGCTCGTAAAGCCAACAGCTGTTAATCTTATAAAAAGATAATTATGTTTTTACAGAGACGAAATAGAATTTTAAGAACCAACCCTTCAATAAGAAGTATGGTTGCAGAAACTATTCTAACACCTTCAGATTTTATTGCACCATTATTTATCGATGAGGGTGAGAATATAAAATTCGAAATACCATCAATGCCAGGCTACTACCGTCGTTCATTAGATTTAACTATAGTTGAAGTAAAAGAATTATGGAGTTTAGGAATTAAAAGTGTCTTGCTTTTTATAAAATGTGAAGACTCTTTAAAGGATAACACGGGTAAAGAAGCATGGAACAAAAATGGCTTAATGCAACGCAGTATCAAAACAATTAAGGATGCTGTTCCTGAAATGATCATAATGACAGATGTGGCACTTGATCCTTATTCAATTTACGGACATGATGGTATTGTAGAA
>DATHNB010000163.1:0-11319 GCA_035486495.1 Ferruginibacter sp.
AATCAGTTTCTTCAATTTGAAAATATCACATCTTTTGTTCCTGCGCTTACAAATTTAAGTACAAATCCTTTAGAGCCTAAATATGCTACGCACCTTGTATATCTTACAAAAGCGAATAATAAGAAAAGTATAGAAACAAGAATACTGGAATCGATACTTAGTAAAAGGCCGAAACGCGCGGATGTATATTGGTTGATACATATTGAAAGAGCAGACGATCCATATACAATGGAGTATGCAATTGAAGAAATTGAACATGATAGAATAATACGTGTCGAATTCAAATTAGGCTTCCGTATTCAGCCACGTGTCAATTTATTATTCAGAAGAGTGTTACAAGACATGTTAGATCATCATGAGTTAGATGCAGGCTGCGGACAGTCAGGATTTAATAAACATAATATTACTGCCGATATTCGCTATGTAATGATACAACGTTTTCTTTCTGTTGAGAATGAGTTTTCGCTGAAAGAAGGTTTTATATTGAAATCTTATTTTTGGTTGAGTAGATTAGGCTTGTCTGATAAAAAAGCATTCGGCCTGGATCTGAGCGATACAAAAATTGAAAAGATACCACTGGTTGTAACGCCTATACATACAATACCTCTTAAACGAATGGCTACTATTTAGCAGCTCTTCCATTTTGGTAAAACCCTTCCCAAACGGAAGGGTTTTTTGTTGCGCCTAATCGGCGAATTTAATACAATTTTCCTCTTAATGCCTATCTGTACTACATCCTAGCTGCCATTAACTATTTTTCTACTGATGGGCATAGCGTTTGGCATTAAGCAGTTAATAAGAACATACTTATTACTCTTAAACCAAAAAGAAACAAATATGAAGCTAACCAGAAACAAATACAAAATAGCCGATATCGTCGTGGTTGTATTAGCATGGGGAATTGCCCTTGCATTAGTTTATAATACATTTCTGAAATTCAAAAGACTATTACATTAATCACTAAAACCAAAAATATGCTGACACTCATCCTTTCTTTAGTAGGGCTAATATGCTTTGCCTTATTTTTTAAATCTATTGATGTATTTGATAAAATCTAAATTATGACACTTCTATTCATCCTCTCAATACTGGTATTTTTTTACCTGTGTTATGTACTTATTAAACCGGAAAAATTTTAAAACTCAAAACAAATGAACACAGAAATAATTGGTGTAGTAGTAATATTTTTTGCAATGATACTCTTAGCGATTCCGTTAGGAAAATACATTGGAAAAATATATGAAGGAGATCGCACCTGGTTAGATCCGATATTTAATCCCATCGACAAACTTTTTTTTAAACTGGGAGGCATTAAGGCTGATAAGCAAATGAACTGGAAAGAACATTTAGTAGCCTTATTGACTATTAATCTTGTTTGGTTTATTTTATCTATGTTGGTGCTAATGAACATGGGTTGGATGCCATTAAATCCAGATGCTAATCCATCTATGTCGGCCGACTTAGCATTTAATACATCTATCAGTTTTATTTCAAACACTAACCTTCAGCATTATTCTGGTGAAACCGGTGTGTCCTATTTAGGGCAGTTGATATTGATGTTGTTTCAATTTATTAGTGCCGGCGCAGGGATGGCTGTATGTGCAGTTGTATTCAATGCAATGAAAGAAAGAACAACCGACAAGTTGGGTAATTTTTATAACTACCTTATTAAATCATTAACAAGAGTATTGTTGCCTTTGTCAATAATAGTAGCAGTGATTCTTTTGTTCAATGGAACACCGATGACCTTTAAAGGAAAAACACAATTTGTTTCGGTGCAGGGAGATACGGTCAATGTAAGCCGTGGTCCTGCAGCAGCAATGATCGCTATCAAACAAATTGGTACAAATGGTGGTGGTTTTTTTGGTGCAAACTCGGCACATCCATTTGAAAATCCTACCTACTTTACAAACATCGTTGAAACTGTTTCTATCTTACTTATTCCGATGGCACTCATTTTTGCATTAGGATATATTTTGAAGAGAAGAAAATTAGCGTGGGTGATTTTTACTGTAATGTTAATAGGATTTATGTTGTTTCTCATTCCATCTGTTTATTACGAAATGCATGGCAACCCTACTGTTACACAAATGGGTATTTCACCTCATCTCGGTAATATGGAAGGAAAAGAAGTTCGATTTGGTTCTGCTGCATCTGCTTTCTGGGGTATTTCAACAACCGTTACTTCTAATGGTTCTGCAAATTCCATGCATGATAGTTTTATGCCACTTACCGGAATGTTTACCATGCTTGGTATGATGGTCAATGCATTTTTTGGTGGCGTAGGCGTAGGTTTTTTAAACTTCTACATCTTCATGATAATTGCCGTTTTTATTAGTGGTCTGATGGTAGGAAGAACGCCTGAGTTTTTAGGTAAGAAAATTGAAGCGAAGGAAATGAAGATCGCAACGATCATTGCGTTGTTGCATCCGTTATTAATATTAGCCGGAACTGCATTGGCATCTTATTTATATACACATAATGCGCAAGGATCATCCGCATGGCTTAACAATCCCGGCAGCCATGGGTTTTCTGAAATGTTATATGAACTCTCTTCAGCATCTGCCAATAACGGTTCGGAGTTTTGTGGTTTAAGTGCCAACGTTCCTTTTTGGAATATTATTGATGGTGTGGTCATGTTATTATCGCGCTTTCTTCCCATTGTTGGTCCGGTAGCGATCGCAGGTATTCTTGCAAAAAAGAAATATGTTCCTGAAAGTGCCGGCACATTAAAAACGGATACATCAACATTTGGAATTATGGTTTACGCAGTAATAATAATTGTTGCAGCCCTTTCTTTTTTCCCTGCATTGGCATTGGGTCC
This sequence comes from Ferruginibacter sp., assembly GCA_035486495.1. Taxonomy (GTDB): domain Bacteria; phylum Bacteroidota; class Bacteroidia; order Chitinophagales; family Chitinophagaceae; genus Ferruginibacter. Next base: position 2,825 of record DATHNB010000163.1, read on the forward strand.
GATAGCAGAATTCTGTTCAATGAAATAAAAATATAAAGATGAAACGAAATAATAATGATAATAAATTGTTCGATGCCACTTTGATGAAAGAAGCGTTTAAGCAATCTTTCGTTAAACTGAATCCGGCAATCATGTATAAAAACCCTGTAATGTTTACAGTGGAAATTGCAACAGCTGTAATGCTAGCTGTTTGTATCTGGATTATCGCCGGACAAAAATCACAAGGAGGGTTAGCATATAACTTAATTGTTCTTGCAGTACTATTTATAACATTGCTCTTTGCCAACTTCGCAGAAGCTATTGCAGAAGCGCGCGGTAAAGCACAGGCAGATAGTTTAAGAAAAACAAGAGAAGAAACACCTGCGAAAAAAATATTTCCTGTAGGAGATATGTATGTGAACGAAGTAAAAATTGTTCCTTCATCACAATTACAAAAAGGAGATGTTTTTCTTTGTGAAACAGGAGATCTGATACCGATGGATGGCGAAATAATTGAAGGTATTGCTACCATTGATGAGAGTGCTATTACAGGCGAAAGCGCACCGGTGATAAGAGAATCCGGTGGTGATAAGTCTTCCGTAACAGGTGGTACAAAAGTATTGAGTGACAAAATTAAAGTACGTGTTACAACAGAGCCCGGCGAAAGTTTCTTAGATAAAATGATCGCATTGGTGGAAGGTGCATCTCGCCAAAAAACACCGAATGAAATAGCATTGACTATCTTATTAGCAGGCTTTACTTTAATATTTGTAATAGTATGCGTAACACTAAAACCATTTGGTGATTATTCCACTACACCAATAACTATTGCCGCATTTATTTCTTTATTCGTTTGTTTGATACCAACAACAATTGGCGGATTGCTTTCTGCAATTGGTATTGCAGGAATGGATAGAGCATTAAGAGCGAACGTTATAACAAAAAGCGGTAAAGCCGTTGAAACTGCAGGAGATCTTGATACGTTGTTATTAGATAAAACTGGTACGATAACAATTGGTAACAGAAAAGCAACAAGCTTTTATGCTGCTAACGGCGTAGATGAAAAAGCTTTTATTGACGCATGTGTTTTATCTTCTTTAGCTGATCAAACGCCTGAAGGAAAATCTATCATTGAATTAGCCAATTTGAATACGCATTCATTTGATGTAAATAATGCAAAATTTATTGAGTTCACTGCTGAAACAAGATGTAGTGGTATTGATCTTTCCAGCGGATTGAAAATTCGTAAAGGCGCTTTTGATTCTATCAGAAATATTGTTATCAAAGCAGGTAATTCTTTTCCTTCAGAAACAGAAGAACGCGTAAAATTGATCGCATCGAATGGTGGTACGCCATTGGTTGTTTGTCAGAATGAAGTTGCGTTAGGTGTTATCGAACTACAGGATATTATCAAGCCCGGTATACAAGAACGTTTTCAACGTTTGCGTAAAATGGGCGTTAAGACAGTAATGGTAACTGGAGACAATCCGTTGACAGCTAAATTCATTGCAGAAAAAGCAGGTGTAGACGATTTTATCGCTGAAGCAAAACCGGAAGATAAAATGAACTACATCAAAGCAGAACAACAAGGTGGTAAATTAGTTGCGATGATGGGCGATGGAACAAATGATGCACCTGCATTAGCGCAAGCAGACGTTGGTGTTGCAATGAACAGTGGAACGCAAGCTGCAAAGGAAGCAGGAAATATGGTTGACTTAGATAATGATCCTACAAAATTGATCGAGATCGTAGAAATAGGGAAACAATTATTAATGACAAGAGGAACATTAACCACATTTAGTATTGCCAATGATGTGGCAAAATATTTCGCTATCGTTCCAGCTTTGTTTATTGTTTCTATTCCAAGTCTGCAGAGTTTAAATATTATGAATTTGCATAGCCCGGAAAGCGCTATTTTATCTGCTGTAATTTTTAATGCCATCATCATTCCATTATTAATTCCATTAGCATTAAGAGGTGTTGCATATAAGCCAATTGGCGCCAGTGCTTTATTAAGAAGAAATTTATTGATCTATGGACTCGGTGGTGTAATCGTTCCGTTCATCGGCATCAAACTAATTGACCTTGCAGTATCTATTTGGTTTTAAAAATTAAAATTTAAAAAAATGAAACAACATATTTTACCGGCCATAAGGCTCACCGTTATTTGTCTTGTCTTTTTTGTTGGTGTTTATTCTTTACTGATCTTAGGTATTGCACAAGCTGCACCAAATCATGGCGAAGGCGAAGTTGTAACGGTTAATGAAAAAGTGGTAGGCTACAAATTAGAGGGCCAATCGTTCACCAATGATAAATATTTTAATGGCCGTCCGTCTGCGGTTGGTTATAATGCAGCAGGCAGCGGCGGTAGCAATAAAGGTCCTGCAAATCCTGATTATTTAAAAGATGTACAAAACAAGATCGATACTTTTTTAGTGCATAATCCAACAATCGATACTGAAGATATTCCTGCTGATTTGATAACAGCTTCGGGTAGCGGACTAGATCCGGATATTTCAGCTAAATCGGCATTGATACAAATTCCCAGAATCGCTAAATGTAGAAATATAAGCGAGGATAAATTGACTGATTTAGTTCAGCATAATATTCAGGCTCCTTTATTAGGTATGTTAGGAACAGAAAGAGTAAATGTTTTGCAATTAAATACCGAACTTGATAACTTGAAATAAATTAAAGAAGGTTTTTGCTGGTTTCTTTATATTACCCTTCTCTGGTTGAGGAGGGTAATTTGTGTTAATAAAATAGATAAACAATGCCGGACGAAAAAAGCGCAGCACATTTTCTAGAGATGATTCGCAAATCAAGGCGCGGAAAGTTTAAAATATATATTGGCATGAGTGCCGGTGTAGGTAAAACTTTTCGCATGCTGCAGGAAGCACAAACATTATTGCGCAATGGTGTTGATGTTAAGATCGGTTATATTGAAACTCATCAGCGACAGGAAACACATGATCTTTTAGAAGGTTTGCCGTTAATACCAAGGCGAAAACTTTTTTATAAAGGGAAAGAATTAGAAGAATTAGATGTACAGGCAATTCTTAATCTTCATCCGGAGATTGTTGTCATAGATGAATTGGCACATACCAATATTGAAGGAAGCAAAAATGAAAAGCGTTGGCAGGATGTGATGGATATATTAGATGTAGGTATTAATGTAATTAGCGCCGTCAATATTCAGCATATTGAAAGTCTTAATTCGGAAGTAAAAGCAATAACGGGAATAGAAGTTGCCGAAAGAGTTCCCGATAGTGTATTACAACAAGCAGACGAAGTTGTAAATATTGACCTTACTGCGGATGAATTAATCATAAGATTAAAAGAAGGGAAGATTTATACAACTGATAAGATTCCCATTGCGTTAAAGAATTTTTTTCAATCAGAAAAAATATTACAATTACGAGAGCTTGCATTAAAAGAGGTAGCATCGCAGGTTGAACGTAAAATCGAAATAGAACTTCCAAGAAATGGGCATCTTAAAAGCGAACGATTTTTAGCTTGCATTGGTAGCAATCACGAAACGGCTAAAAAAATAATTCGTAAAACAGCAAGACTGGCATCGTATTATAATTCCAACTGGTTTTTATTGTATGTGCAAACGCCAAAAGAAAGCGGAGATAATATTGGCCTGGCTGCGCAACGACATTTATTGAACAATTTTAAACTGGCAACAGAATTAGGTGCCGAAGTAATAAAAATTAAGCAAACCAATATTGCCAAAGGTATTATTGAAACAAGTGAAGAAAAAGGAATTACAACTATCTGTATCGGAAAACCACATCTTAATTTATTGAATGTAATTTTGAGTACGGCGGTTTTTAATCAACTGTTAAATAAATTATCCGAATCAGATATTGACATTGTAATTTTATCTTAGAAAGAAACAATATGAGATTAAAGACTAAACTATCACTTGCATTAGGATTTTTATTTTTAGTGATACTCACTTTTTGTGTGCTAAGTGTTTTCTATATAAATAAATTAAGTACTAACGAAGACAATATTTTAAAGAACAATTATGAAACATTAGTGTTTTGTGGTAATATGTTAAAAGAGTTAGATCAATTACCACAAAATACGCAGGCATACAAATTGTTTGAAGACAATCTGAACAAACAAGAACATAATATTACTGAACCCGGGGAAAAGGAAGCAACGGCTGATGTACGAAGAAATTTTAATGAATTGAAAGCTAATCCTGCTGATTCATCTAACTATCCGCAAATACGACAATCTATCCAGATCATTAATAGTTTAAATGAGAGTGCAATTTTTAGAAAAAATAACATTGCTCATAAAACTGCTGAGGATGCCAATTTTATACTTACTGTTATTTTTGGAGTACTTACTTTAATAGCTTTTACGTTAGTGATAAATTTCCCCGGTATTATTTCGGATCCAATAAGAATATTGTCAGAAGGTATTGCCGCGATTGCAGATAAAAATTATAATAAAAGAATTTATCTGGAGCAGAAGGACGAATTCGGAGACTTAGCAGCATCTTTTAACAGTATGGCAGAAAAGCTACATGAATATGAGCATAGTAACCTGGCAGAAATTAAATTAGAAAAGAGTCGTATTGAAACGATCATTAATCAAATGAAGGATGGCATTATTGGGTTAGATAGCAAGAAAAATATTCTGTTTCTAAATAGAGTTGCAGAAAAGTTATTGGGATTAAAAGAAATTGAGATCATAGGAAATTATGCTCCTGATATAGCACTTCGAAATGACCTAATGAGAACGCTACTGTTGGAAGAAAATAATAAAAGAGAATTGAAAATATATGCCGATAATAAAGAAAGCTATTTTAATAAAGATATATTAAATGTAAAAAATAATGAGAATAATTCAATCATTGGGAAAGTGATTGTATTACGTAATATCACTCCTTTTCATGAATTGAATGAAGCCAAAACTAATTTTATTGCTACAGTTTCCCATGAATTAAAAACGCCTATCTCTTCTATTAAGATGAGTGCGAAATTATTGACCGATGCCCGTACGGGAAATTTGAATAATGAACAAAATGAATTGATCACAAGTATAAGAGAAGATGCTGATAGGCTATTAAAAATTACTGGGGAGTTATTGAATATGGCACAGGTAGAAACTGGCAATATTCAACTGAAATTGCAAACAACCAACCCTGCTATAATAATTGACGAAGCAATCCTCGCTGTTAAGTTTCAGGCACAACAAAAAAATATCGAAATAAAAATACATATCGCAGATCACTTGCCCATCATTCACGTGGATGCAGAAAAAACCACCTGGGTATTGATCAATTTTTTAACCAATGCTATTAAGTATTCTACAGATTCGTCTGTTATTAATGTAGATGTTTATACAGAAAATGATCAGACAAAATTTACGGTAAGAGATCAGGGGAAAGGAATTGCAGAAAAATATCTGCCAAAAATATTTGATCGTTATTTTAAAGTGCCCGGAACAAATGAACAAAGCGGAACAGGGTTAGGATTGGCAATCTCAAAAGAATTTATAGAAGCACAAGGTGGACATATTTGGGTAAATAGTTTTATTGGTGGCGGAAGTACTTTTGGGTTTACGTTTGATAACTTGTAGAGGTCAAAGTCGAAAAATGTATTAATAATATAGACAGTGAAATTTTAGTTTATCTTTTTTATTCCATTCAAGAGTCGGTGCGGGCATTTTGAAAGTGCGATTTAATGTAAGTACTGTTTTTGCAAAAGGAGAAGCATTATCAATGCGATAAAGATCAGTATCAAAAGAAAAATAAAACTGACGGTAACGTTCAAAATCAGGAACTTCTTTTCCGTCCACTTCTTTAGGGTTTGTTACTGCACTAACCATTCCTTCAGCACCATAACCGGCCGTAACATTTAACCAACGGGGGAAACCACTGTTGCCCGGCAAAAAGGAAGCAATATTGATAGACAACCAATATGCTTGTCCGTTATAGTCTTTCAGCATGCTTTGCGGTAAATTATCACCCAATTCTTCCGGATGATACTTTGCAAATATGGTGCGGTGAAAAGAATATTTTAGACCCATACGCTGTTGTCCCCACATTAATTGTTGTCCTTCAAATAATAAACATCCTGCCATATTCGCCAGCATATCGCCTTTTGAAAACCCCCATTCTGAAGAACGTCCGTCCATTACTTCTATTAAAGTCATTAAACCGAGAGAAGTGAGTGTTCCTATTGCAGCAGCTGTGCCAGGTTTTACGCCACCCCAATTTAATAATCCATTTTGTAGCGCGGCAAGATTGTAAGCTGTTGTCGCATGTCCAAATTTATCCATCTGTAGCCATTCATTATTATCATTGAAAAAATGAAATCTGCTGTGTGGGAATTTTTTATACCATAAATAATTTAGACCTACACTAACAATTGCTGTTGCAACTGTTTCACCAATTGTAACACCGACTACCCGTGATGAATTATAAGTGGGCGAAGATTCAAAGAAATCTTTTTGTGCAGTAGCAGTTGAACTAGATAAGCACAAAACAAAAATCAATAAATAGCAAGCATTCACTTTTTTTTTATAAAAATATTTTTTAAAAGAAAATAACATGCTGATTGTTAAACTGTGATAGAGACTAGAAACCTCAAATATAATTTAGGTAACTATACCCACTTACACGCAGGTTGAAAAATTAGGTTAGTGAAACCGTAGTCGGTTCAATTTTTAGGATGACTTCTTTGCGCTATTGTTTTGCGCATGTTTCGCCGCCGCTTTCATAATATCTAAAAAACTACCATTAACAGCCAGCTTCTCATCATACTTAGCAGGACGTTCTTTCTTAGGTTTAGCCTTTTTTACCGCTTTTGCCATAGTGCAAATATACAAAATACAGCCCGATAATTAATAATACGCTCCATAAATGAGAGCCATTCACTTTCACCTTTAAATTAATACGAAATGTATATAAATTATGAATTGGAATATAAAAGAACAGAATCGAGTAAAAGTAGCGATCAAACTGATATATTTGTGCAAAATTGTTGTGATAATATTATGGAATCTAAATTAATAGTAAAGAATTTTGGGCCAATAAAGGAAGTCGAATTAGACCTTAGAAACGTAAATGTTTTTATCGGGCCTCAATCGACTGGCAAAAGTGCATTGGCTAAAATATATACAATATTCAAAGCTCCTAGAAAGTTTTTTTATAAAATTGGCACAGAATCAAGTGCGCTTGTATTAGATCACGAGAAAGCAATAAAAGAATTTAAAGATGTATTTGTTGAGTATAACATTTTGTCTTTTTTAAAAGATAAAACTGAAATAAAATTTGAATCAGAATTGCACATTTTTGAATACAAGGACAAAACAATATGCTATGAACCAAAACTTTTTAATACTATTACCGCTTTGGAAGGGCTATCTGCCGATTTTGAAATAAATAAGGATGCTATAATTGAAGGGTTATCTAATATAGCAGATAAGTTCGTTTTTTTTAATATTGGAGCTTCTAAAATTTTATTAAGCAAGGATGAGTTAGATAATAATTCTGCTCACAATAGAGAGTATTTAAATAATTTAAATAGTGATAATTGTAAGAGAGTTTTCGATCTGATTAAATCACAAGAAGCTGACTTGAGCACTAATACAGCTCTTTATATTCCCGCTGAAAGAAGTTTTAGTAATATCATAAAAAAATCAGCTCTTAATTTAATAAAAAATAAGGTTCCTATACCTGAACATATATTATCATTTGGTGCAGAATTAGAAAAGTTGGATATAAAAGAAATTGATTTAGATTTTATACAAAAAGGACTAATCTATAAAAACATAAATGACGAAGACAAAATTTATTTCGAAGATGACCAAAGTATAATGCTAACAGAAGCAGCATCTGGTATTCAAAGTTTAGTACCAATTTTAACTTCCATATTAAATAAAATAAATGTTTTTCATAAGTCTTTTGTTATTGAAGAGCCTGAATTGAATTTATTCCCAAGTGCTCAATATGAATTAATCCAATGTTTAGAATCTAATAGGCGTGATCCTATTCCTTTATGGGAAGATTTTGGTAGTATACATACATATACTACTCATAGTCCGTATATTTTATCTGCCTTAAACAATTTACTGTATGCACATAAAGTAAGACAAAAGTTGTACTCGTCTAGCCGTCCTGATACTAAAAGCTTTACCGATCATTACAAAGATTGTGATGTTCTGATAAAGAAAATAGTTAAAGAAGTTATCAATCCTGCTTCATTTACAGCTTATCAAATTAAAGATGGACATGCGGAGTTGATTTTTGATAGAGAAAATGGATTGATAGATGACAACTATATTGATGAAGCGACTGATGTAATAAATGAAGATTTTGATAAACTTATGGAACTAACTAAATGAATCAATTAATATTAAAAGAGTTATTAGGCGATTGTAAACATATCGCTTCTTCTACCTGCACAAGCAAAAGCTCCTATGAATGTATAAGTCTCTCTTCTTTTTACATCTTTGATAATAACCCAGTTAAAGTTGTAGATGTAAAT
>DATHNB010000164.1:0-14710 GCA_035486495.1 Ferruginibacter sp.
AACCGTAATAAAAAGACCTACTAACGCAATCGTATATTCGCCGGCGCCAATGGCAACGCCAATAGCAGCGGCAGTCCAGATAATAGCGGCTGTAGTCAAACCAGTTACGCGATTTTCTTCTTTAAAAATTACACCTGCACCCAAAAATCCAATACCTGTAATAATATTAGCAGCGAAACGATCCTGATTGGGAATAACGCCCATTTTAAAAGAAAGGATCGTAAAAACAGTTGAGCCTACGCAAATCAATGCAATGGTTCTTAATCCGGCAGCCTTGCTATGGTACTCGCGTTCTGTGCCGATCAATGCTCCTGCAATCAATGCTGCAAGTAATCTTAATATATCCACCCAATTAATGCTGGAAAACATAATAGATAGTTGATGTTAAATTAATTTTATCTTATTGTTTGACTATATGAAAGTAACTAATAATTATTGTTGTTGCTTTCTTTTAACTTCTAAAATAACAAAGTTGGAGGGGATTCTTATTTTATTAACCATTATTTAATTTCTACTTTTGAAAGGAAAGAAAAACCATGAACCGTATAGATAGAATTACTGCGATCCTTATCCAATTACAATCCAAACGGGTTGTTAAGGCACAGGAAATTGCAGATAGGTTCGATATCAGTCTGCGCACGGTTTATCGCGATATTAAAACTTTAGATGAAGCCGGCATTCCTGTTATTGGTGAGCCAGGCATGGGTTATTCCATTATGGAAGGATATCGTTTACCTCCGGTGATGTTCACGAAAGAAGAAGCTATCGCTTTTTTAACGGCAGAAAAACTGGTGGCGAAGCTGACAGATAAATCAACTCAAAAAGATTATCAGACTGCGATGTATAAAATTAAAGCAGTGCTTCGCCTGGCAGAAAAAGATTACCTGGAAGATATGGACCAGTATATTGAAGTTGTGGAAAATCAATATGTTCCTAAAAACACTAATGATACGATCCACTTGCAACAGGTTTTAAAAAGTATTTCAGAAAGAAGAATATTACAGCTTGATTACTTTGCCAATCATAATCAGCAACACAGTCAGAGAAATGTTGAACCCGTTGGTATTTACTACATGGGCGAACACTGGTATCTGATAGCTTATTGCCTGTTGCGAAAAGATTATCGCACTTTCAAATTTGGCAATATCAATAAGCTAATAATTACTGATGAGTATTTTGATAAACTACATCCTTCCTTAAAAACATTCTTATCTAAAGAATCAAAAGAAAAAGAACTGTATACTGTTGTTTTATTAATAGATAAAGAGATCATCCAACACATTGGCGACCAGAAATTTTACAATGGTTTTATTTCGCAAAAAGAGGTTGGTGATAAGATTGAAATGACGTTTCTTACTTCTTCATTAATGGGCTTTTCAAGATGGTACATGCTTATCGGCGATCATGCGGATATTATTAGTCCGCCTAAATTGAAAGAACTTGCTGCAGAAATAGTTTCTGCTATCTCGAAAAAAATAAAATAATCTTTTCTACTGTTGACATAGGGCTGTCATAAGGTGGCGTTCTCTTTGTGTTATAAAACAAAATTATAGCCATGTCACAGATCAAAACATTTCAAAACGAGTTAGAACACGAAGCACTTACAACACGCAAAATGCTTGCAGTAATTCCAAACGACAAATATGATTGGAAGCCACATCCAAAAAGTATGTCGATACGACAATTGGCCACACATATTGCGGAATTACCATCATGGATACCAATGACACTTAATACCAGTGAATTGGATTTTGCTGATAATCCATATAATCCTGAAATAATAAATGATACGCCAACCTTGATGGTATATTTCGAGAAAAAACTGGTAGAAGGTAGAACTGGATTAGCAGAAGCAAAAGAAGCGCAGTTAGATGAGCCATGGACGCTACGTAACGGTAAAGAGATCTATAATACTTCGGCTAAGGCCGCTATTATCAGGATGTCTCTTTCACAAATTATTCACCACCGCGCGCAATTGGGAGTTTTTTTACGACTGCTGGATGTGGCCATTCCCGGAAGTTATGGACCTAGTGCGGATGAGATGAATTTTTAATAAAAAAGCCTGAAATGTATAATTTCAGGCTTTAATTTTCGTGGTGCGAGCCGGGGTTGAACCGGCGACACATGGATTTTCAGTCCATTGCTCTACCAACTGAGCTATCACACCGTCCCTTTCGGGGCAGCAAAAATAGGAGTTTCTATTGAAATATTGCAAAAAGAATGAACAAATTATAAAAGTTGCAAAAAATATGGGCAGAAGGATTATTTCTGCCCATTTACTAAATTATTTAAAGAAAAATATTATTTCATAGAAGCAATACCAATCACGAAACGATAACGAACATCTCCTTTTATCATACGCTCGTATGCAGCATTAACTTCACTGGCTGCAATAACTTCTACGTCTGATACTATATTGTGTTCGGCGCAGTAATCAAGCATTTCCTGCGTTTCTTTAATGCCGCCAATTAATGACCCTGCTAAAGAACGGCGCTTGCCAATTAAACTAAATGCGGCTACAACCGACGGCTGTGGCGGAACACCAACTACTACCATTGTTCCATTCAAAGTAAGTAATTGCAAATATTGATTATAATCGTGCTGTGCTGAAACCGTATTTAAAATAAAATCAAAATGTCCTTGTAAGCCTTTCATCGTTTCAGGATCAGAAGTAACGGCAAAATGATGTGCGCCCAAACGCAGTGCATCTTTCTCTTTTGATTTTGATGTACTCAATACTGTCACATCTGCACCAAAAGAAACGGCAAACTTTACAGCCATGTGTCCAAGTCCGCCAAGTCCCATTACTGCCACTTTGTGTCCCTTCCCAATTTTCCAATGACGTAATGGGGAATAGGTTGTGATACCTGCACATAATAATGGTGCAACTCCTTTTAAAGGTAATTTTTCTGAAACGTGTAATGTGTATTTTTCATCAACCACGATCTGGGTAGAATAGCCACCATACGTAGGTTTACCTTCTTTATCAAGACCATTGTAAGTTCCTACCATACCCGTTTCGCAATATTGTTCTTCATTAGCTAAACAGCTCGGACAAGTACGACAAGAATCTACAAAACATCCGATGCCGGCTAGTTCTCCAATTTTAAAATTCTTTACATGTGCGCCGATCTTTGTTATTCGTCCTACTATCTCATGTCCCGGTACCATTGGAAAAATAGATCCGCCCCATTCATTTCTTGCCTGGTGAATATCTGAGTGACAAACACCACAATATAAAATTTCTATCTGCACATCATGCGGACCAACTTCTCTTCTTTCAATATTAAATGGTGCTATTGGTGATGTTGCACTTTGTGCTGCGTATGCGTTTACTGATGACATATTCTTTTTAAAGTTTATTTGAGACTGTTATTAATTTCCGTATACGCACAAAAATTTAATGCGCATAATTTTCAATTGTTCCCATTCAAAGCTGCTATCAGCAAGCTCTTCCTGTGCTACCTGTAAACTGCTGGTTTCGCAAGATTTAAAATATTCTAATATTTCATCCTGTTCGTAACGATCTACAATTTCATCGATAGCATAATCAAGATTTAATTTAGTGCCGCTGGCTACAATCGTTTCCATCTCTTCCAACAATTCATTCAATGCAAGATCCTTGCTTTTTGCAATTGTTTCTAATGGAATTTTCTTATCTACATTTTGGATGATAAAGATCTTATTATTATTTCTGTTCACCACACCTTTCATCACAAAATCATCCGGCTTTTCTATTTCATTTTCTTCTACATATTGCGCAATAACATCGATGAATTTTTTTCCGTACCGAAGTGCTTTTCCTTTACTAACACCCTGGCATTTTTCTAATTCAGCTATTGTTGTGGGATACAACGTAGCCATATCTTCAAGACTCGTCTCTAAGAAAATAACAAAGGGTGGTAAGTTCTTTTCTTTCGCAACCTGTTTACGCAGCTCCTTTAGCATTTCTACCAGCTTTTCATCTGCAGAGCTTCCGCCTTCGGCCGCAGGTTCTCTTTCATCGTCGTCTGCATCTGCTTCTTCAAACTTATTATTCAATGCTATTTTGAAAGAAGTTGGTTTCTTTAAAAAACTTTCGCCTTTTGGTGTAATCTTTAAAACACCATATTCTTCAATATCCTTATTTAATAATCTTTCCAGTATCATCTGGCGCATTAATGAGTTCCAGAAATGTTCGTCATGTTCTTTTCCAATTCCAAAAAAATCTCTTTCATCATGACGAAACATTTTAACCTGTGAATTTGCCTTGCCTCTAAAAATATGCAGCAAATAATCCATTGTAAATTGCTCGTCTAACCCCTTGATCACTTTTAATGCTTGCTGTGCTTCTGTTTTAGCTTCGAGCATTTCTTTGGGATGATTACAGTTATCGCACATATTTGTACAATGCTCCGACTTGTATTCCTCACCAAAATAATTTAGTAAAATTTTTCTGCGACAAACCGCGCTTTCGCTATAAGCAACCGTTTCGCTAATTAGCTGCGCGCCAACCTCCCTTTCACTTAATGGTTTATCGCGCATTAAGTGTTCCAGCTTAGCAACATCTTTATGTGAATAGTATAAAATACATTTTCCTTCCATTCCATCACGGCCAGCACGGCCAGTTTCCTGGTAATAATTTTCGATTGATTTAGGAATATTATAATGGATCACAAAACGAACATCCGGCTTATCGATCCCCATTCCAAAGGCAACTGTAGCAACAATTACCTGTACATCTTCATTTAAAAAAAGATCTTGTCTTTCGGCTCTTAACTTACTATCTAATCCTGCGTGATACGCAACAGCTTTAATTCCATTTGCCATCAGCATATCGGCTAACTCTTCTGTAGTTTTTCTATTCAGTGTATAAATAATTCCACTCTTGCCCTTGTTCTGTGCCACAAAACGCACAATGCCTTTTACCGTTTGATCCTTATTTATTTTAGGCAATATCTCATAATACAGATTAGATCTATTAAAAGAAGAGATGAAAATTTTCGCATTACGCAGACCTAAGTTTTTAACAATGTCACTTTGAACCTTTGGTGTAGCCGTTGCCGTTAGTGCTATCATTGGTGCATCCGGACTGATGATTTCCATCATTTCCCTAAGCCTTCTGTATTCGGGCCTAAAATCATGCCCCCATTCAGATATACAATGCGCCTCATCTACAGCGAAAAAAGATATTTTCAGGTCTTTAAAAAATTCAACATTATCTTCTTTGGTCAAAGTTTCTGGTGCTACATACAACATTTTTGTTTTGCCGCTAGTCAAATCGTCTTTGACAATTTTTTGCTGGCCCTTATTTAATGTGCTATTTAAAAAATGAGCAACATCGTCTTTGCTGCTATAGCTACGCACCAGGTCAACCTGGTTCTTCATCAGTGCGATCAATGGAGAAACGATAATAGCACAGCCTTCACTAATAATAGCGGGTAATTGGTAACATAAACTTTTACCTCCGCCTGTTGGCATAATTACAAACGTATCATTGCCGGCCAATAAATTTTTGATGATATCTTCCTGTGGATCTTTAAACTTGTCAAAACCAAAATAATCCTGCAACTGAGCAGTTAGATCTAAATTCTTTTCTTCGCTAATTGCTTTTACGGCAACTTTAGCAACTGCTTTCTTAGCAGGAGCCTTTGCAGAAGTAGATTTGGTTTTTTGTTTTGCTGTAGCCATGACTGTCTAACCCCCTCTTAACTTTTAAATTTTGATAGTTATGATATTTTAACCGGGTAGTAAAAACGAAGACTTAACCTAAGCTTTTTAGAAGGGACGCTAAGTTACTTCAATACCACGGGAATTATCAATAAAGATTTACGACTATTAAGATAATCAAAATTTGGGATAAATGGCAATTTTAAGTTGTCTGGCTATTTGTGTTATCAGTGATTTAAAGTAGGTTTGCTAATAAATAATAACCAGGCACTTATCCTTGATTTTCAAAGCAGGAGAGTATAAATAGACATGATGAATAAGAATAATTATGTAGCGATAATGGCTGGCGGAATTGGCAGCAGGTTTTGGCCAATGAGCCGTTTAAATTACCCCAAACAATTTCTTGATATATTAAATACCGGCAGAACATTAATACAAGCAACCTACGATCGTTTTGCAAAATTCATTCCGGCAGAAAATATCTACATAGTAACATTTGAACAATATAAAAATATCGTTGCAGAGCAACTACCGGAATTAAGAAAAGAAAATATATTATCTGAGCCATCCAGAAAAAATACAGCAGCCTGCGTTGCTTATGTTTCTTACAAATTACATGAATTAAACCCTGAAGCCAATCTTATTTGTGCACCGGCAGATCATATTATTTTAGATACAGAAGAATTCCAAAATATTTGCGAACATGCTTTGGATTTTACGCATCAAATAAAAGCATTAGTAACACTGGGTATCAAACCAACACATCCTAACACAGGTTATGGCTATATACAATTTGAGCAGCAGGCTGTAAGTGAGAATGTATATAAAGTAAAAACTTTTACAGAAAAACCCGATAAAGATCTTGCCAAAACTTTTATTGCCAGTGGAGATTTTTTATGGAATGCAGGTATTTTTGTATGGCAGGTAAAAAATATTCTCGCCAGTTTTGAGAAATTTTTACCGGAAATGTATGAAGTATTTGATGCAGAAAAAGCATCGTTCAATACAAACCAGGAACAACAAGCACTCGAAAAAATATATCCTCAATGTATTAATACATCGATAGATTATGGCGTAATGGAGAAAGCTGATAATGTTTATGTAATACCATCTTCTTTCGGCTGGAGCGATCTGGGTACATGGACAAGCATATATGACAACATCGAAAAAGATTACTTAGATAATGCTGTAGCAGGAAGCAATGTCATGATCATTGATGCAACAAGAAACATAGTACATGCCGACAATCAAAAGCTGGTATTATTACAGGGCTTAGATGATTTTATAGTGGTTGATACCAAAGATGTATTACTCATCTGCAAAAAGGATAAAGAACAAACGATAAAAGAATATGTTGCTGAAATAAAAAGAAATAAAGGCGATAAATATATTTAAGCGTTTATTCAAGAACACTTATACGGAAAGGGCCTTATCGGCCCTTTTTCTTTTGCCGTCAATAATAACCAATGCCGTTAAAAAGAAAGGAATACAAGGAATTTTATATCGTACCAAGCTTCCAAAATTAAAAGAGGATACACCTACAAATACTGCAAATATTAAAGTGAAGAATATACAAAGGATCAAAAAAGGATCTGCGACTATTTTTGTAAAAAAGAAAATGATCTTATTCTTAAATAATACATAAATAAAATATAGAAAGATCAAGGTGCTCTCTAACGCAGAAAAGAAAATAATTACTTTGCCCGATTCCCACAAATAAGGTCTAAACAACGTTACGTTTATTGCTTTTGGCGCAATAGACAAAAACCCCTCAATAGTAGGCTCCGCCATTCCAATATCATAAGTTGAGCCATCCGATTGTTGGCTAACTGCATGTAGGTATTGTCCTGTTGAGACTGTAGTTTCCAGTAGATCTTTAACTGCAGCCCCAGCTATTTCTTTTCCTAGATAATTTACCATAACAAAAGTAGAAATAGCTGCTGTAGAAATAATAAATAGCAAAAATAATATCCGTAGAATTTTTATCTTGATTGAAAAACCAAGGCTTATTAACAACCAGATTAATATTGAAACCGAAAAAGAAAATAGAATATAATCTTTAACTACATATAGCAGGTAGCCTGAAATACCTGTTATCAGGAGATTCTTTATGATCTTATTCTTTTCAAAAAATACTTGATATATAGCACAAAAAAGCACAAGCATTGCGGATAATGTAATTGTGTCTTTAAAAATACCAGAACCCCAAATGATTACTGAAGGCACATAAATAATTACTACACTTAATTTTTTTTTAAATGCAGGATACATCCTAGTTAGCGTAACATAAAAACGCCACACACACAAATAAGAAAAAAAGGCAAAGAACAGACTGGTGCAAAGCATACTCTGAAAACAAAGCAAACCAAAGAAAGCCGATATTTTAACTACTATCCAGGTGCTTGCTGCAAATGGCATTCTAAAATTGGATACGATATTCAGCAGATCATCTGGCCACGAACCACTATTGCCTGAAACAAAAAACATTCTAATAGCCGTAATAGGATCATGAAAAAGTAACTTATCTAAAAGTCGCCCATCATTGAAATAAGCAGTTGTATCTCCACCTGAATAATATAAATTATAGATGAGTGTGATAAAAATACTTCCCAGCATTTTTATTTTTAACCCATTAATGAAAAGTTTTTTATCGGCTCCTTGCGGACTTTTTTTATTATAATAACTTCCTCCAATTTTAACGAATAAGAAAAAGTAAACTGGAAGCAAGATTATCTCCCACCAATGCAATAGGTTTTGTGAAAAATTAAGGTCATTATCAGTAAACGCCGGAATAGTGAGAAGCATTATCAAAAATACTACTTGTAGTAACATAAAGTATATGATGACCATTACTATTGAGTATTATATAGTTGTCTATTATGACAACTATATAATGTATTTATCACCATGTACGTTCAAAATGTCCTATAAAAGAGCTAGAGTTAGCTTCACTAGGAAAGAGGAAGATTTTGTAGAGCTAATTAAGCGGAAAGCTGGTCATAAAAGTCTATTAGCAATAATAGTGGTTTATAACAGCAATTATTAGCATAAGTTTTCGTTAATTTGCATCTTTTAAGATTATTTCTAATATTACACTAATTCATGCCAGTTAATTAAAAATAATCTTTTAATTACGAAGGAAACTAACGATGCCCAAGATATTACGCATATTAAATAGGTTAATTATTGGAGGTCCTTCTCACAATGCAGTACTGCTTACTAAATATTTAGAGCCAGATTATGATACCGTATTAGTTGTTGGCGGAAAAGGCGAAGACGAGCAAGATGCTACACATTTAGCTACACAATTAGGTATTCAACCTTATACGATTCCCGAAATGCAGCGTGCTATTGATCCTGTAAAGGATAGGATTGCTTACAAAAAGATCAAGGAAATCATTAAAGTTTATAAACCGGATATTGTACATACCCATGCTGCCAAAAGCGGAGCTATCGGCCGCTTAGCTGCGCAAGCCTGTAAAGTTCCTGTCGTTGTCCATACTTTCCACGGACATGTTTTTCATTCTTATTTTACTCCGATACGGTCTAAAATTTTTGTGAAAACAGAAAAATATCTCGCTTCCAGATCTTCTGGCATTATTGCTATTAGCAATTTGCAGGAGCAGGAATTGAGTTCCATCTATAAAATAGCTCCCACCGAAAAAATAACTATAATTCCTTTGGGATTCAATCTCGAAAAATTCCAAGTCAATCAAGATCAAAAGCGAAAAGAGTTTAGAAACTTTTATCAATTACAACCTGACGAAATTGCTATCGGAATAGTTGGAAGACTAGTGCGCATAAAAAACCATCCTATGTTTCTACGCGTAATTGAAAAAGTATTATCTGCAATGCCAACGGGTGTACGTTTTTTTATTATTGGCGATGGTGATATTCGCAAAAGCTTAACTAATCAACTCGATCAATATAATATTACACATACTTTTTATCCTGAAAATCCTTTAATAGCTCCGGTAACTTTTACATCATGGCTATTTGAAATGGACGAAGTATATGCCGGCCTTGATATTGTTGCGCTCACTTCTTTTAATGAAGGGACACCTGTATCAATCATTGAAGCACAAGCTGCAGAAATACCCGTTGTAAGTACCAATGTTGGTGGCGTAAAAGACATTATACAAGAAAACATAAGCGGATTTGTTACATGTGTTGATGATGATGACAATTTCACAAAATATCTTTTACAATTGATAAACGATGCTTCGCTACGAAAAGAAATGGGTAAAGCCGGCAGAGTAAATGTTAGCACCCGATATTCTTTTCAACGTTTGGTAAGTGATACAAAAAATTTCTACGACACACTTCTTAATAGATAATTAATCTATATCCTGCATCATCTGTACTACTGCAAGTCAGTACAAATTAATCTATCTTACAGTATTGAAAAAAGTAGCCATCATAGGAAGCGGATTTGCCGGCCTGTCGGCAGCATCCTTTATGGCTAAGGCTGGATATTATGTAACCGTATTAGAAAAAAATAAACTTCCGGGTGGAAGAGCTTCACAATTAAAAGTTGATGGTTTTTCATTTGATATGGGACCAAGCTGGTATTGGATGCCGGATGTTTTTGAGCGATACTTCAACTCTTTTGAAAAAAAGGTTGAGGATTATTATTTATTAGAAAGGTTAGATCCATCTTATAGAATTTATTGGGAAGATATTCCAATGGATATTCCTGCTGATTACAATGAGTTAAAGCGATTATTTGAAAGTATTGAAACTGGCAGCAGCATAGCACTCGATACGTTTATGACCGAGGCGAAGTATAAATATGAAGTAGGTATTAATAAGCTTGTACATAAAGCTTCTCAATCATTTACTGAATTTTTAGATTGGGATATTGTAAAAGGAATTTTGAAACTGGATGTTTTTACTTCCATGAAAAAACACATCAGCAAGTATTTCAAGAATGAGAAGCTAAAGCAATTATTAGAATTTCCCGTTCTTTTTTTAGGAGCGTTGCCAAAAGATACACCTGCATTATATAGCCTGATGAACTATGCTGATATTAAATTAGGCACCTGGTATCCGCTAGGCGGCATGTACACCATTGTAAAGAGTATGTACACATTAGCTAAAGAGCTCGGTGTAGATTTTTATTTTGAACATGATGTTACAGCAATAACAATTGAAAATAATAAAGCAACTCGTGTAAATGCTAATTATCAAAATGAGAATAAAATTTTTGATGCGGATGTAGTAATAGGTGCTGCAGATTATCATTTTATAGAAAGTAAATTATTACCAAAAGCATACAGAAGCTACACAGAGAAATATTGGAACAAAAGAATTATGGCCCCAAGTTGTCTATTGTATTATGTTGGTATAAGAAAAAGAATAAAGAACATCCGACATCATTCTCTGTTTTTTGATGTATCTTTTGACATACATGGAAAGGAAATATATACTGAACCTAAATGGCCGACAGAACCTTTGTTTTATGTAAGTGCAACTTCCGTATCGGATATAACTGTTGCACCGAAAGGTTGTGAAAATTTATTTTTCCTGATTCCCGTAGCAACCGGACTTGAAGGAGACACTGAAGAATTGAGAGATCGATATTTTGAAAAGATATTGCAGAGATTTGAAGCAAAAATTGGAGAGCCAATAAAAGATTTTATTATTTATAAGAAATCCTACTCCATCAGTAATTTCGTACATGACTATAATTCTTATAAAGGCAATGCTTATGGCTTAGCAAATACATTAATGCAAACAGCCATTTTAAAACCAGGAATAAAGAGTAGAAAGGTTACTAATCTTTTTTATACAGGGCAACTAACAGTGCCTGGACCGGGAGTTCCACCAAGTTTAATAAGTGGTGAGATTGTTGCAAAAGAAGCAATAAAATATTTAAATAAAATAGATAAATAAAAGGATGGTACATCTTTTTAATGAGCTTAGTCAGCAATGCAGCAAAACTACAACGAAGAAGTATAGCACTTCTTTCAGTAGTGCTATTAAATTATTGCATCGTGATCTCCGTGCTCCTATTTTTAATATTTATGGATTTGTACGCTTCGGAGATGAAATTGTTGATACATTTCATAATTACAATAAAAATGAATTGCTGATCGAATTTAAAAAAGAAACCTATGCAGCAATAGAGAGGGAAATAAGTCTTAATCCAATTTTAAATAGTTTCCAGATAACCGTTAACAAATATAATATACCGCATCATTTAATTGAAGCTTTTTTCAAAAGCATGGAAATGGATCTGAGTAACACTTCTTACAACAGCAAAGCATATAACGAATATATTTATGGCAGTGCAGAAGTTGTAGGACTAATGTGTTTATACGTTTTTTGTGAAGGTGATGAGCAAAAATATATACAGCTAAAACCATTTGCACAGTCACTTGGCGCAGCATTTCAAAAAGTAAATTTTTTAAGAGATGTGCAATCCGATTATCGACAATTAAATAGAACCTATTTTCCCGGAGTTGATTTCAAGAATTTCACAACCGTTATGAAAGATAAAATTGAAGAAGATATTACACAAGATTTTTTGAAAGCATTTGAAGGTATTAAGCAACTACCCATCAAAGCCAGGTTTGGTGTATATGTAGCGTATAAATATTATACATCTTTATTCAGGAAAATAAAAAAAGTAAATTCGGCATATATCTTGGAGCAACGAATTCGCATCCCTAATTACGGAAAAGCGTTTATATTGGCCAAAGCAGGTGTAAGAAATCAATTTAACTTATTGTAAATCCACATAAAATGCAGGTTATTTTAGTCAACGAAAAGGATGAAGCAATAGGCACCATGGAAAAAATGGAAGCGCATGAAAAAGCTTTATTACACAGGGCTTTCAGCATTTTCATTTTCAATAAAAAGGGAGAAATGTTGCTGCAAAAGAGAGCAGATAAAAAATATCACAGCGCAGGATTATGGACAAATGCCTGTTGCAGCCACCCGCAACCCGACGAAGATATTTTACAATCAGCAACAAAAAGGCTACAAGAAGAAATGGGATTCGAAACAATGATAACAAAAGCGTTCGATTTTATTTATAAAGCATCTTTCGACAATGGCCTTACCGAACATGAATTTGATCATGTATTTATTGGCAGCTACGATGGAGATATACAACCAAATGCTGATGAAGTAAGTGATTACTGTTTTAAATCAATGGAAGATCTTAAAGAATCCATTGATGCTAATTCCAAAAATTATACGGAATGGTTCAAAATTGCTTTTCCAAAACTGGAAGCTTACTTTGCAATGTTTCCATTAGTTATTTAATCACGCAGTTACAATAAAACGTTACAGACTTTAGATGAATTGGTTATCAATCATATTAATTATTATCATCACTTTCCTTTTAATGGAAGCAGTTGCATGGCTTTCCCATCGTTATATAATGCATGGCTTTTTATGGTCCTTACACCAGGATCATCATCAAAAAGGACCTGGCGTATTCGAAAAAAATGATTTTTTCTTTTTAATATTTGCTACTCCCAGTTTTTTATCTATCATGTTTGGCTTGTACTATGCCATTAGCTGGCTTTCAGCTATTGGCTTAGGTATCTTTCTATATGGTGTTGCTTATTTTTTTATACATGAAGTAATTATCCATCAGCGTTTCAAATGGTTTACGAGAAGTAACAATATATATATACGCACCATCCGGTGGGCGCATAAAATGCACCACAAGCATTTGGATAAACACAATGGTGAAAGTTTTGGGATGTTGTTTGTGGCGAAAAAATACTGGGATAAAGTGCGCAATGATAAAAAGATGATCAATCTAAAATCATAATGAACCATCACTTCACTTACTTTCTAATTTTAGCAACGGCTTTGGCTGCACCATTATCATTCAGCTTTGATAAAAAAATATCATTCTACAAAAACTGGAAATATCTTCTTCCGGCTATATTATTTTCAGCTATTTTTTATATTGTTTGGGATATTTATTTCACTGCAAAAGGGATATGGAGCTTTAATGACAATTATATAACAGGCATAAAGTTTTTTAATTTGCCGATAGAAGAGATCCTATTCTTTTTTGTAGTGCCATATTGTTGCGTATTTATTTACGAATGTATCCGCTATTATTTCCCTAATCTAAAAAACAGAAAAATAGCTGATATAATTTTAAAAGTAATAGCTATCCTATTGCTAATTGTAGGAATTATTTTTTATAAAAAATCATACACATCAATAACATTTTTGTTGACGGAAATTTTTATTGCATGCATCTATCTTTTTAAAAACTGGTTCAAAAATTTCGATGCTGCATCATTTTTAGTTGCTTACATAATAATATTACTTCCTTTCTTTGCTGTTAATGGTTTACTGACAGCTATTCCTGTTGTGTTATATGATAATACAGAAAATCTAGGCATAAGAATTAGCACCATTCCTGTTGAAGATATTTTTTATGGAATGTTGCTAATACTGATGAATATTTCAATTTATGAGAAGTTAAAAAACAACTCCCGCCGTTAGGCAATATTTTATTTCTACCATTTACTCTATTTTTTCATCAATTATAGTACCCATATAATTATTGCTATTTACTAAATATTTTAGTAAATTTATACTAAAACGCACCTATCCCTTTTAGTACAGAATTGATGCCTTTATTTGAATTACAAAGCTACTATTTATAAAAATAGACTTTCATATTTTTAATATCCATCGTGGTAAAAATATCCGACATTTAATAAATGGAAGATATAACGCCAGACCTTCAACAATTACTAGATAGTATCCCCGACCTTGACGAGTACAAAAAATTACTAGACGATTTATTGGAATTAAATTTAGAAGGATTAACATATAAAGAAATCAAGGCGGTTTATGGTAAGCATGTTCGGTTTATCCCTCAAACAGTAATGGTAGTTTCAGAAAAAGATTTCAATAGCACTCTTTTTTATAGGGTTAGAAAACATACAATAGCGCCGATTAAAGAAAACATGACAACAAAAAGAGCTTACTCTTACCCTTTTCCACAATATTGCAAAGAGAATGGTAGATTAAACATAAAAAACAAACCTGTTTTTTATTGTTCTGATTATGCTTTCCC
>DATHNB010000165.1:0-2300 GCA_035486495.1 Ferruginibacter sp.
TCCTATTTCAATAGCACTTTCATCAATATTAAAAGTAGGTGTATGTACACCGATCGAAATCCCTTTAGCTTTATTACCTGCGCCAAGCCTGAAAAAACAACCCGGTATTTTATGAGAGTAATAAGCAAAATCTTCTGCGCCCATTCTTAATTCTGTTTCTTCTACATTTTCTGCGCCAAGATATAATTCACCTTTTTTACGGGCTGCCGCACTTAATGCTTCATTATTTAAAACAAACGGGTATCCCACATCAATTTTAATATCTATCTCGCCACCCATACTATGCACCAAGTCTGTTGCCAATTTTGTAATTAGTTGATGTGCTTTGAAGCGCCATTCTTCATTCATTGCCCTGAAAGTACCCATCAGCTTTACTTCCGAAGGAATAACATTTGTTGTATGGCCACCCTGCACTGATGTGATCGATAATACAGAAGGATTAAAAGGATTATTATTTCTGCTGAGGATTTGTTGCAGACTCACAATTAAATGCGATGCGATCAAAATAGTATCTACAGTATTTTGTGGTGCAGCTGCATGCCCTCCTTTACCTTTAATAGTGATATATAATTCATCGGCACTTGCCATTACCATTCCACCTCTAAAACTTAATTTACCCACTTCTAAAGTTGGATGCACGTGCAATGCATAAATGCTTTCCGGTGCGGGATTTTCTAACACGCCTTCTTTAATTAATATGCTAGCGCCGCCTGGATTTTTTTCTTCCCCCGGTTGAAAAATTAATTTTACCGTTCCTTCCCATTCATCTTTTAATTCATTCAATATTTTCGCTGCGCCTAATAAACAAGTTGTATGTACATCATGCCCGCAAGCATGCATTACGCCCGGATTAGTAGATTTATAGTCAACATTATTTTCTTCCGTAATTGGCAGCGCATCCATATCTCCACGAAGTGCCACTACCCTTTTTGTCGGATTTTTCCCTTTTATTAAACCTATAACGCCTGTAGTTGCTTTTACCTCAAAAGGAATATTTAGTTCGGTTAATTTTTGCTGAATGAATTTCGATGTTTCAAATTCTTGATAACTTAATTCAGGATGAGCATGCAAGTGGTGACGAATTGCTATAAATTCATCTGCGTATTTTTTTGACAGTTGTTTTACCTGCTGTAATAATGTTTCGCTCACTAAATTGTTTTATTAAAATAAGAAATAACTATGTTGTATAAATGTCAATATCTATTGATTCGCCGGCGTTACTTCAATAATTTCGGGCACTACATAAATAGTGCCTTGTACTAATTTTGATTGAAGTAATTCATCCTTATATCTATTCGCATCACTCTCATTAGCGAAATCTCCGAATTTTAGTTTAATATATGGCGGCTGAAAACTCATGTACACTTTTTGATCAGGATAATGTTGCAACAATTTAGAACGCAGACTCATAGCAAGATTACGGTTATTGGTATTTAATACCATCAACCTATACCCTCTTGTCGATCTTGATGCAGTTGCATTATAGTTTGCTTCATCTTTCGCCAATACATTAAGTCTTGGATCTTTATTGACAGTCAATGAGCCCCTAACAATAGCTGTATCTATCTTAGTTGTATCCTGTGCATGAACAGACATTGATACTATTATCGCGATAAATGATACAAGATTTTTCATGCTTATTGTTTTATTTTATTGAGCAGCTTCGTTTACAATTTGAATACTACTGCTGCATCCAATACGTGTAGCACCCGCATCAATTAGTTGTTTAGCAAAAGTATATGATTTTATTCCTCCGCTTGCTTTGATCTGAATATTCTTATCTAAATGGCTGCGCATTAATTCTATAGCACGAACCGAAGCTCCTTTTTCTGCATATCCGGTAGAGGTTTTCATAAAATCAACCCCAGCGGCGGCATAAACCGTGCAGCATTTGATTATTTCATCATCCGTTAAAATACCACTTTCTATAATAATTTTTACTACTTTATTTTTGTTTTTTATGATCGGCATCATGGTATTTATTTCATTCGCCAGAAATTGCCAGTCGTTATTTTTTATTGCGCTGATATTGATTACAATATCCAATTCATCTGCGCCATCAATAATGGCCAATACCAATTCTGCTACTTTTGCTTCAACAGCAGAATAACCAAATGGAAACCCAATGACCGTTGCAACTTTTACATTACTATCTTTTACCAATGCGACCGCTTTTTTTACAAATAAAGGTGGTACACAAACTGCTGCAAATTTATATTGCAGCGCTTCTGCGCAAAGCTTTTCAATATCTGCAATGGTTGTTGTCGGTTTAAGAACAGTATGATCTATGTATGAAGCTA
>DATHNB010000166.1:0-5520 GCA_035486495.1 Ferruginibacter sp.
ACAAAAACATATTGATGCTATTTTAAAATACGAATTGGTTGATATCGCTGCTATCAAAAAGAAAAAATTTAAAATAGTTGTAGATGCTGTAAATAGTACCGGTGCTATCGCTGTACCTGCTTTACTAAAAGCATTGGGTGTAAAGGATATTGTTGTTATCAATGAAGAAGTAAACGGAAAATTTGCACATAACCCTGAACCATTGCCTGAACACTTAACAGGTCTAAGTACAGAAGTTACAAGAGAAAACGCATCGCTTGGTATTGCAGTTGATCCTGATGTTGACCGTTTATGTTTTGTTTGTGAAGATGGCAGCATGTTTGGTGAAGAATATACTTTGGTTGCCGTTGCTGATTATGTATTAAGTAAAAGAAAAGGAAACACTGTTTCTAATATGTCTTCAACACGTGCACTGAAAGATGTGACCATTCAACATGGCGGAGAGTACTTTCCAAGTGCTGTTGGCGAAGTAAATGTTGTTAATAAAATGAAAGCTGTAAATGCTGTAATTGGTGGTGAAGGAAACGGTGGTATCATTGTCCCGGATCTTCATTATGGAAGAGATGCTTTGATTGGTATTGCATTATTCTTAACGCATCTTGCTCACAGTAAAAAAACTATTAAGCAGTTACGCAATACATACACGAACTACTATATGTCTAAAAATAAAATTGCTTTAGATGATGGAATTGAAGTAGCTGAAATTTTTGAAGGCATCAAAGAGAAATACAAAAACAACCCGATCAATACAGAGGATGGTTTAAAGATAGAATTTGAAACGGACTGGGTTCATTTACGCACCAGCAATACAGAACCGATCATTCGCATTTATGCGGAAAGCAATTCAGAAACAATGGCTAATAATATTGCCAATAAATTGATACAGGATATTAAAGAACTAATGTAAAAGTTGAGGGTTTAGGTGTTTAGAGTTTAGTTGGATAGTGCAAACTATTCACTTCATTCTAAATTACTAAACTCTAAACACCAAACTCAATGGATAGAATATATTTTGATAATGCCGCTACTACATCACTTGATCCACAAGTGCTGGAAGCAATGATGCCTTACCTGACTGAAAAGTTTGGCAATGCATCGTCAATCTATAGCTATGGCAGAGAATCAAGAACAGCAATAGAATTAGCAAGAAAAGCAGTTGCTAAAATATTGAATACCCATCCTGCAGAAATATTTTTTACAAGTGGTGGTACCGAAAGTAGCAATACCGTTATTAATGCTGCTGTAAAAGATCTTGGTTGCAAACATATCATAACCTCTCCTATCGAGCATCACGCCACTTTACATACTGTTGAAAATTTGCATAACCTTGGTTTGGTAAAACTATCTTTTGTTAAATTATTAGCGAGTAGACATATAGATCTAACAGATCTTGAAAGTTTACTTTCTACTAATAAAGAAAAAACACTGGTAACATTAATGCACGCCAATAATGAAATTGGCAATATGACCGATCTGAATGTAGTAGGTAATCTATGCAAAAAATACAATGCCATATTTCATAGTGATACAGTACAAACAGTTGGTCATTTCCCTTTCGATCTTAGAAATACACCTGTACATTTTATAACAGGCTCGGCACATAAGTTTCACGGGCCAAAAGGAATAGGATTATTATACATCAATGAAAATGTAAAAATAAAACCATTTATACAAGGTGGTTCACAAGAAAGGAACATGAGAGCCGGCACTGAAAATATTTACGGCATTGTTGGGCTAGCGAAAGCTTTAGAAATTGCTACTAATAATTACGAAAAAGATAGTACCTATATCAATTCGATAAAAAAGTATATGCATGACGAATTAATAAAACATATTCCCGGCGTAACTTTTAATGGAGATGTATTCGGAAAGAGTCTTTATACTGTATTAAGCGTTTGTCTACCCAAGACAGATAAATCAGAAATGCTTTTATTTAATATGGATATCAACCATATCTGCGCCAGCGGAGGCAGCGCCTGTGCTTCAGGCGCTGACCAAGACTCTCACGTAATAAGGGCCATTAATAACAACCCTAATATTGTTACAGTACGCTTTAGCTTTTCCAAACACAATACTACAGAAGAAGTGGACACTGTTGTTGCTACATTAAAAAATATCGTATAAATTTATTTTATTTATTTCTACCTACTAAAAAGGTATCGCAAAAGCGATACCTTTTTATTTTATCAATTCTTGTAACCCTTATTTATTTATATCCTTATTGTACTGAGTGGAATATAAGATCGGTTTATCACCAAAAATATCATGATTAAAATTCATGTACTCTGTATCAAAAGTATAAGTTAGTTTATCTGTTCTGTAAGGTTTATCGGTGATCCATTCCGGTGTTACGAAACTTTTAGTTACTACTCCATTTCTTAAAACAGCAACGCTTACTGCACCCGGCTGACTTCTAAATTTAGTAGAAGTTAATCCTGCAGGTACATTCACTGTTTCGCCATTTACACGCAACTGACCGGGTTGAGGTAATATTGTAACAACATCGATAGAATCTTCTGTTGCAACACTACCTGTTTTACCAATAGTTACTACCTGTATATTATATGGGCTCGGTATGGTATTGCTTTTATATTTTTTGAAAAACGCAATAGCTACGTCACGATCTGCATAAGGTGAAGGTTTCCCTTCCCAAATACTTTTATAGTATTGCAACAAAACAGAAAAACCGTAATTATGATTTACTTCCGGAGCAAGGTGATGGCCTTCCGGATAATCGTTCCATGTAATAATATTCATTACAGGTACATCTTGCTGAATAGAAAAATTCCAGTTACTACGGAATGTTTGAGATAAGCCAGTTGCTAAATAATTCCTTTGTATCCCATTAATACCTGCAGCCATTGCATCATTGAACCATAATATATGCCAGTAAACAGCAGGGTTTTCAGGTGCTAATAATTTAGATGTGAAGAAATCCGGGAACGCTGAACCTTCAAAAGTTCTATGTCTTGCTTTACAGGCTGCCGCAATTCTTTCTGCTTCTCCTGATGCATAAGCCCCGGTCCATAACCACACTGCCGGAAAATAATTTAAATAATTATTTATTTCTGTACTCGATTTTAAATCATTGATAACAATAGCGCAGGCAAATTTTTCACCTACTGCATTCGCTAATCTTCTGTATGCACGTGCCCAATAATATTGTTCAGGATAACCTTCCATATTACTATAAGGTACATCTGCTAACTGTTCTCCATACCATAAATAAACAACTAATCTGCCGTCCGGCGTTCTTAGCCAATGTTTATTGTTACGGCCAACTTTATCCATAATGCTATTTATCCTTCTTGCCCAGGTAGCAATTTTAACCGCTTCGTGTATGCTGGTATCTCCATTGCCAGGATGAGATAAACATAAGGCAAATTTAAAATCAAGGTTCCTTTCTTCTGCTACTTTAAAATAAGCTTCCACGATCCTATCCCAGCTGCTATTTCCTAATTGATAATAAAATTGAAACCCGTCGATACCGCATCTCATTGCCGCACGCATTTCAAATTCTACGGAAGCCTCCAAGCTTGAATCCTTCAAGAACCTGTCGCTCATTACATCCACTAGAGTATAACCACCAATTGCTTGTGATGGATTATCTGGTGTGTTTGGATAATATTCAGGATTAGCCCCATCTTCCAATACCCTGTCTTTCGTTCTTATAATATGCGTCATACAATGTGCCATAACGATCTTATGGTCAGTCATCGGCAGACTATATTCGGGTAAATTGATCAACGAATCCTGTGCTTTTAACTCTTGTAGTCCCATGCTACAAAACAGCAAAGAAAGAATAGCGATTAAAGTTGTTTGTCTAAACAACGTCTTTTCATTTTTATACATAGCAAGTAGATTATGTTTTTGCAAATATAGGAAGCTTTTTCAGTTTTCTAAGAACGTCATTTTTATCTTGAATCAGGACATAATGAGCATCTTTTTACAATAAAACCGATACGATCGTCAAATAAATTGCTTTAAGTTTAGTTATATATTTCTCATATCAAAAATAAAACTTACTTATTTTTGACACATGCAAATTCAGGAACTATATACCATCTTTCTCCAGCACCCATCTATACAAACCGACACCAGGAGTTTAAAACAGGGAGATATATTCTTTGCATTAAAGGGCCCGACCTTCAATGGTAATAAGTTTGCCAAACAAGCAATAGAATCCGGGGCCTCATATGTTATTGTTGATGAAGAAACTGGTCATCAAGATGAAAGAATAATTAAAACTGAGGATGTTTTACATACACTTCAGCAATTAGCTAAATACCACAGACAACAATTCAACATCCCTTTTATCGCTATTACGGGCAGTAACGGAAAGACAACTACAAAAGAATTAGTGCATGAAGTATTATCTACAACCTACAAAACATACACTACCAAAGGCAACTTAAATAATCATATTGGTATACCGCTGACTATCTTATCTGTTAAAAAAGATGCTGAAATAGCTGTGATCGAAATGGGTGCCAATCATCAAAAGGAAATTGAAGGTTATTGCGATTATTGTATGCCTACGCATGGTATCATTACAAATATTGGAAAAGCCCATCTGGAAGGATTTGGAGGGGAAGAAGGTGTGAAAAAAGGCAAAGGCGAATTATTTGATTATCTACGTGCGCATGATGGCACTGTTTTTATCATGAATGATTATGACCATTTAAAAGAAATAAGTAAAGGCATAGCTGAAGTAATAACATACGGTACCGCTGAAGCTGATGTTATTGGAACCACTAATAAGAGTAATGAATTTTTAGAGGTATTAATAAAAAAAGGACCATCTATAAAAACCAATTTAGTTGGAGAATATAATCTGCCTAATGTTTTGGTAGCTGTAACAGTTGGCAGATATTTTAAAGTAGCAGACGAAAAAATAAAAAGTGCTTTGGAAAATTATGTTACTTCCAATAGCCGCTCACAATTAATAGAAAAAGGCAGCAACAAAATAATTTTAGATGCTTACAATGCAAACCCAACAAGCATGAAGGCTGCTATCGAAAATTTCGCAAAAATGACTGGCAATAAAAAGGTCTTACTACTTGGTGGCATGGCTGAATTAGGCGACGAAAGTCTTAAAGAACATGAAGGCATTATTGAACTGATCAATAAATTTAAATGGGATGCAGTGGTTTTAGTTGGTGGAGATTATAATAAGATAGCCAACAATTTCATCTATTTCAATAATTCATCGGAAGCAAAAGGTTGGCTGCAACAACAAAATTTTTCCGATACAACATTGTTGGTTAAAGGATCACGCAGTATGCAAATGGAAAAAGTGCTGGAAGAAAACTGATACTTGACTAATTGATAATTATTATGCTATGATTATTTACAAAGCTACACACATATCAACCGCTGAAGTTCGAACTGAATATTTTTCTAATGAAATAGAGGCTGATACGTTTGCACAACAAAACAAGGCAGAGTATCCAGTGTGGACATTTATTCCATTGAACGGCTTAAGCAATTTAATTATCGAAACTGAAAATAACGAAGAAG
>DATHNB010000167.1:0-2433 GCA_035486495.1 Ferruginibacter sp.
TCGCGGCTATGCCGGAAAAGTGATCAGCGGTGTTTATAAAGTCGGAGATAAAATTACCGTACAACCCGCAGGGATTGAAAGCACGATCAGTGCTATTGAAATTGCAGGCAAAGAAGTAGCAGAAGCATTTGCACCGCAAAGTGCTATTCTTCATTTAAAAGATAAAATTGATATCAGCCGCGGAGATATTATCGTCAATAAAAATAATCAACCAAAAGTTGAAAACGAAATAGAAGCATTGCTGTGTTGGATGGCCAACAAGCCATTAGCTGTTGGCAGTAAATACTTGCTGCAAATAAACAGCAGGGTAGTAAGAGCGGTAATAAAAAATATTGAATACAAGCTTAACGTGAATTCTTTAGAAAAAGAACCGGCACCTAATGAGGCTTCTTTAAATGACATAGTTAAAGTAACAATAAAAACAGCATCGTATATTCCTTTTGATTCGTATAAAAAAATAAGAGTAAACGGCGGTGCAATATTAATTGATGAAACAAGCCATGTAACAGTTGGTGCTTGCATGATTCAATAACTTAAAAATAAAACTAATGAGTACCACTTCATTCATACAAGAATTACATGCGCAACATTCAAAAGGAGATACTGCATTTCCTGATAAAGAATTAGCCAAAGAATTTATAGATTCATTTTTCGAATTTTTATTTATCCCTAATCAGCAAAGAAAAAATGCTGTTGCAGATCTGGAAAAAGAATTCGAATCTTTTAAAAGTCATTTATCTACATTAATTTATGATGTGGTAAAAGACGGCAATAAGACACAAGCTTTCACAGAAGCGTTTTTTACTGCAACACCTGATATATATAAATCATTATTAAAAGATGCACAAGCAGTATTGAAATTCGATCCTGCGGCAAGATCAATTGAAGAAGTTTTAGTTGCTTATCCTGGCTTTTATGCAACAGCTGTCTATCGTTTCTCTCATCAGCTATGGATACAGGGCGTAAAAATATTGCCAAGAATGTTTGCTGAATATGCGCATAGTAAAACAGGGATTGATATTCATCCGGGTGCTAAGATCGGAGAGTCTTTTTTTATTGATCACGGTACCGGTATTGTAATTGGTGAAACAACGGTGATAGGTAAGAATGCAAAAATATACCAGGGCGTAACACTAGGAGCGTTAAGCGTAAGCAAAGATAAAGTGCAAACACAAAGGCATCCGACCATTGAGGATAATGTGATCATTTATTCTGGTGCAACCATATTAGGCGGAGATACTGTAATAGGTCATGACAGTGTGATTGGCGGTAATGTTTGGTTAACGAATAGCGTGTTGCCACATTCAATTGTATATCACAAAAGCGAAATAACGATCAGAGATAAAAATCCTTTACCAGAAGCTTTGAACTTTGTGATCTAAATCCCCTGCCCCCCCCCTGAAGGGGAGATTGAAAAGTTTATTACTTTTCAATCAGTATAAAATTCAGGAACGTGAAGTATAGTGTATAAAAAAACTCTAAAAATAATCATTCTCTAAAAGTCCCCCTTCAGGGGGATTTAGGGGGGTTAAAAAACAAGCATGAAAGCAGACAACATTCTACAAACCATCGGGAATACTCCGCATGTACGCATTAATAAATTATTGGGGAAAGATCATGAAGTTTGGATCAAGTTAGAAAAAACAAATCCTGGTGCAAGTATTAAAGATCGTATTGCATTGTCAATGATCGAAGATGCAGAGAAGAAAGGTTTGTTGAAAAAAGACAGCGTTATTATTGAACCTACATCTGGTAACACAGGTATTGGATTGGCGTTGGTAGCTGCAGTAAAAGGGTACAAAATAATTCTGGTTATGCCGGAAAGTATGAGCATTGAACGCAGAAGATTAATGGCACTATACGGAGCTGAATTTGTTTTAACACCTCGCGAAAAAGGAATGAAAGGTGCAATAGAAAAAGCAGGTGAATTAGTTGCATCAACACCGAATGCATGGATGCCTCAACAATTCGATAATCCGGCTAATACTGAAGTACATAGAAAAACAACTGCAAAAGAAATTGAAAAAGATTTTCCGGACGGACTAGATTATATAATTACAGGAGTTGGTACCGGTGGACATATCACGGGTATTGCAGAAATACTAAAAAAGAAATGGCCCAAGTTAAAAGTATTTGCAGTTGAACCAGAATTATCTCCTGTTATTAGTGGAGGTACTCCTGGACCACATCCGTTACAAGGTATTGGAGCAGGTTTTATTCCTTCTATTTTAAATAAAGATATTCTAGATGGGGTTATACAAGTAAGTAAAGACGAAGCTTTCTCTTATGCACAACGTATTGCAAAAGAAGAAGGGATATTAGTAGGTATTTCAACGGGCGCATCATTAGCTGCGGTTGCCAAAAAATTAAAAAACATTCCTAAAAAATCAAGAATACTAACATTTAATTACGATACGGGAGAAAGATATTTAT
>DATHNB010000168.1:0-9225 GCA_035486495.1 Ferruginibacter sp.
AAAATAAGTAGCCTTAATTTTTTAGTTTATATAGTAGGTTTAGAAATAGTTCCTCTTTTATTGATTTACAAGTCGCTGATGATTTTATTAAACAAAAATCTCTAACTTTGCAGAACTATTGAAAAACCCTCAAATCACACATGGCTAGTAATAGTGCAAAAAATTCAGAATCAATAGATAAGGCAGTTAAAAAAGTACTTATTACCCAAGTAAAGCCGGAAGGCGAAAAATCGCCTTATTTCGATCTAGCAAAGAAATTTGGTATCGAATTGCATTTCCATCCATTTATTATAGTGGAAGGGATACCTTCCAAAGATTTCCGCAAGCAAAAAATAGATATAGCAAGTTATACTGCCGTTGTATTTACCAGCCGTAATTCTATAGACCATTTCTTTCGTACTTGTGAAGAAATGAAAGTGAATGTATCGCAGGATACTAAATATTTTTGCATTACTGAAGCTGTAGCACTATATCTTCAAAAATTCATTTTGTATCGCAAACGCAAAGTTTTTTATGGTGCTGACGGTACCAATAAAAGTTTGTTTGATGTGATCAATAAACATAAAGACAATGAGAAATTTTTATATCCTTGTTCAGAATCATTAGATAATGAGATTACTAGCTGGTTAAAAGCGAATAACTGCGAATTTGCAACGCCGGTATTATACAAGATCATCAGTAATGATATAAAAGAAGTGATTGCTAAAAAGTTCGATGTGATCTGTTTCTTTACGCCAGGTGGTGTCAAAAGCTTATTGGAAAATTTCCCAAAATTCAAACAAAACGGAACTAAGATCGGAGCCTTCGGAAATAGCACATTAAAAGCCGTAGAAGACGCTGGTTTATTATTAGACATCAAAGCACCACAACCAAAGGCTCCCAGCATGGTATCGGCGCTAGATCTATTCTTATCTTCTCAAAAAAAGAAATAACTATTAATTGTTTTTATTGTTTAATTGATCAATTGTTTAATTGTTCAATGGGCAAATTATTACATTTAGATAGTAAACAACAATTAAACAATTCATCAATTGAACCGGTTAATAAAAGAAACAAGTCCTTATTTATTGCAACATGCGCATAATCCGGTTGATTGGCATCCATGGGGCAAAGAAGCATTAAACAAAGCACAAAAGGAAGACAAAATAATATTGGTAAGCATCGGCTATGCGGCTTGTCATTGGTGCCATGTAATGGAACGAGAAAGTTTTGAAAACGAGCAGACGGCCAAATTCATGAACGAACATTTTATCAATATAAAGGTTGATAGAGAAGAACGTCCCGATCTGGATCATATTTATATGGATGCGGTTCAGGCCATCTCAGGAAGTGGAGGCTGGCCATTAAATGTTTTTTTAACGCCGGAGAAAAAACCCTTTTTCGGAGGAACATATTTTCCTCCAATACAAGCATACAATCGTTCTTCATGGATAGAAGTTTTACAAGGACTGGTACAAGCCTGGAAAGAAAAAAAACATGAGATTGAGGCACAGGCAGAAAATCTAACGGATTATTTAACTCAATCCAATAACATAGGTCAGGTAAAAAATACGGCAATAGATATTCCAACAAAGCAATTATTTACTAGATCAGATTGCCATGCCATTGCCGAAAACATCTTAAAAAATGCAGATAAGGAATGGGGCGGTTTTGGTAATGCACCAAAATTTCCTCAAACGTTCACCATTCAATATCTTTTACAATATTATCATTTCACCGGAACAAAAGATGCTTTACAGCAGGCCCTACTATCATTGGATAAAATGTTACAGGGTGGAATTTATGACCATGTTGCAGGAGGATTAGCACGATACAGTACTGATAGAGAATGGCTGGCGCCTCACTTTGAGAAAATGTTATACGATAATGCATTGCTGATAATCGTTCTATGCGATGCTTTTCAAATTACAAATGATAAAAAGTATGAGCAGGCAATACGAAAAACAGTAAGCTTTGTACAAGAAGAATTATTGAATGAAGCAGGAGGTTTTTATGCAGCTTTAGATGCAGATAGCGAAGGGGTAGAAGGTAAATATTACGTGTGGCAAAAAAGTGAGATAGAAGATATATTGGGTAATGACGCAACTTTGTTTTGCGCTTATTTTGATATAACTGCCGAAGGAAACTGGGAAGAAACAAACATCCTGCGCATACTTGTGCCTATTGACGAGTTTGTAAAGGTTAATAGTCTAGATAAAAATGAATTCGAGCAAACGATAGAGAGATCTTTGCAAAAACTAAAATTAGCAAGAAGCAAACGGATAAAGCCTCTGCTTGATGATAAGATCATATTGAGCTGGAATGCATTAATGCTGAGTGCTATAAGCAAAGCTGCATCCGTATTGCAGGATAAAAGGTACAAGCAGATCGCTGAAAGGAATTTCGAGTTCATTATAGGTAACTTTAAAAAGACTGAAAGCTTTGAGCTGCAACATACGTTTAAGGAAGGCATTGCGAAATACCCAGCCTTTTTAGATGATTATGCTTACTTAATAGAAGCTTGTATAAACTTGTATGAGATAACTTTTGATACGAATCATTTGCTTAAAGCGCAAAGCTGGTGTAATTATGTAATAGAATATTTTAGCGATGAAGAAAGCAAATATTTCTTCTACACGAATAAAACCCAGGATGATATAATTGTACGGAAAAAAGAAATATATGATGGTGCCGTACCTTCCGGAAATGCTGTTATGGCTATAAATCTTTTTAAATTGGCCGTGTTATTTGATAAAGCAGATTGGCGAAGAAGAGCGGAAGGTATGTTGGTCGGTGTGTTGCCAATGGTTGTAAAATACCCTACTTCTTTTGGTATTTGGAGCAAGCTTTTATTGCTCCAAATAGTTGGATTACAAGAGATTTCGATAGTCGGCGAAAATTTTGTTTCTCTAAATGAAAAAATATCCATAGCTTGCATACCCAACAAATTAGCAATGTGTTCATTTGTTGACAACAACGATTTCCCAATGCTTGCGTATAGGTTTCGTAAAAATCAAACTTTAATTTATCTCTGTCACGATTATAGTTGTGCAGCCCCGTTTGATTCAGTCGATGAGTTAATGATAGCAGTAAGAACCGATAATAAATTCAAGTAATTAAAAACAGGTAATTCTTTATAAATTAAACGTTTTGCAGTTTAGGAGTAATTTTTAATAGAAATTATTACTAAAATGCATATAATTCAAAATAATCATTACATTTGTCAAATACTCTCAAAATTTATACGATGAATAAATTGCTTGTAATTATAGCAGTACTGGCCGCTGCAGCCTTTTCAGGTTGCAAAAGCAACCAAAGTGCAGGTTTGCCGAATGATGGGCAATTGCATGGAGTAGCACCTGAGAAAACTTGGCTTCAGGTTAGACCACCAGGTATGGTATATGTACCACCAGGAACTTTCCACATGGGACCAAGTGATGAAGATGTAAACTATTCATATACTGCACGTAGTAAATCTGTATCAATCAGCGGATTTTGGATGGATGCTACAGAAATTACTAATAATGAATATCGTCAATTTACAAATTGGGTAAGAGATTCAATAGCTGCAAAACAAATGGGTTTTGTTAAGCAAAATCAGGATGGTGTAGAAAGCATTGATTGGAAAAAAGCCGCTACTATCAAATGGGGTGATAAAGCAACTTTAGAAAAAGTTGATGCTATGATTGTTACTCCTGATAACAGAATATTTGGTAAAAAAGAATTGAATGCTGATAAAATGATCTATCATTCAGAAGTATTCGATTATAAAGCTTCTGCTTTAAATAAGGATGCAACTATTCCTCGTTCAAAATTCATTGTAAAAACAGACATTCCTATTTATCCGGATACGCTTTGTTGGGTTAGAGATTTCTCTTACTCTTATAATGAGCCAATGTCTAAAAAATATTACGCTCACCCTGCATTCGGAAACTACCCTGTAGTTGGTATCAACTGGAAACAGGCTACTGCTTTCTGCGAATGGAGAACTCAATACTTGAACGCTTTCCTTGCGTCTAAGAAAAGAAACCCTGAATCTGATTTCCGTTTACCGACAGAAGCTGAATGGGAATATGCAGCTCGTGGTGGTCGTTCGCAATCTCCTTATCCTTGGGGCGGTCCTTACTTAAGAAATAAAAAAGGATGTTTATTAGCTAACTTCAAACCTGGTCGTGGTAACTATCCTGAAGATGGTGGTTTCTACACTGTTAGAGCGGATGCTTACTGGCCAAATGATTTTGGTTTGTATAACATGGCGGGTAATGTTGCTGAATGGACCTCGTCATTATATTACGAAGGTGGTTACTCTTTTCAACATGATATGAATCCTGACATTCGTTGGAATGCAAAAGATTCAGATCCTCCAAGAATGAAACGTAAAGTTATTCGCGGTGGTAGCTGGAAGGATGTAGGTTATTTCTTACAAACAAGTACTCGTACTTACGAATATCAAGATACAGCTAAATCGTATATTGGTTTCCGTACGGTAATTGATTTACCTACAGCTGTAAGAAAGCGTGGATAATACGAAAAAATAATTCCAATACTATATGAATAATATTGGTGGGTGCGATATGCTTGCGTATGGCGTACTTATAACGATTGTGTAATGTTAACTCAATAATATCCCAAAAATTAAAACTTTTAAATTTTAAAGATCATGGCTGCCAACAAAAGAACTTTTTTGACTTTAATTGATGTACTTGTAAGCTTAGGAGCTTCGGTAATTATTTTTGCTGCATGGGCAAAGCTTACTAACCAAGGATTTGCTGATGCTATGCTTAGTATCGGTATGTGGACAGAAAGTGGTATCTTCTTAATCTACGCGATTCTTGAATGGGTTAAACCTAAAAATCATGATGACGATCCATCTATTGATATGACTAGTCATAACAGTGCTTTGGATTCTATGGACAAAATGTTAGCAGATGCTGATATTTCTC
Source organism: Ferruginibacter sp. (assembly GCA_035486495.1). Classification (GTDB taxonomy): domain Bacteria; phylum Bacteroidota; class Bacteroidia; order Chitinophagales; family Chitinophagaceae; genus Ferruginibacter. The sequence continues at coordinate 4,923 of DATHNB010000168.1, forward strand.
CTGTTACCTTGAAAAAATTAGGTGAAGGTTTCCACAAATTGGGCCATACAGTAAGTAACATCGGTGAAATTGGTGATGTTGTTAAATCTACAAGTGATTTTGGAGCTAAAACTAAAGAAGCTACTCATGCTATGGGTACTTTATCTACAGCTTTTACAAATGGCGCTTCTACTTTGACATCTTTCAACAATGCATCTGAAAGTACAAAGCATTTCCACGAACAAGTGCAGGTTTTAACTAAAAACTTGGGTTCTTTAAATACTATCTACGAACTAGAATTAAATGAAAGTAACAACCATTTAAAAGTTTTAAACAGCTTTTATGGCAAAATGGCTAAGGCTAGCGAAGCAATGGTTAATACTGTTGATGATGCAACTAAGGCTAAAGAACAAATTGGTCAGTTGGCGACTAACCTAACTAAATTGAACTCTGTATATGGTAACATGTTGAGTGCAATGCAAGGAGGAACTCGTTAATTACAACAACTTCTTGATTTATAGTATAAATTAAGATAGGGTTTAATTATGCCAATAGAAACTAACATTTAATTAAACAATAGTAAATATAAATTATTATGGCTTTACCAAAAGAGCCCCGGCAGAAGATGATTAACATCATGTACTTGGTGTTAACAGCTATATTGGCGATAAACGTGTCAAACGAAGTTATCGTCGCATTTAAAACGGTTGACGCAAGCTTACAAAAATCAACAGGTAGTCTTAATACTGCTAATGATAAGATGTTAGCTACATTGAAAGATGAATTAGGTGGGCCAACAGGTGAGCAAGCTAAAATTTGGCAACCTAAAGCTGATTCAGTTAGAATGCTTTCAAAAGAGTTAAGCGATTATATTGATGACCTTAAATTAAAGGTTAAGCAAGGTGCAGGTTTAGAAATAAAAGATGGTGTAGAACGTTTTTCAGATGATAACCTGAATTCATCTACTAATCTTTTTGAAAATCAAGGAAAAGGAAAAGAATTTGAAGCTAAATTGTATGCATATAAAGCTCAGATCCTTGGTTTAGATACTGCCATTAACAATGAATTTAAAAATTCATTACCTATGGATATCGCGCCACCGGTTACAACTGGAGATGATGGTAAACCTAAAGATTTTACAAGAGCTTATTTTCACATGACTCCGACTGTAGCAGCTTTAACAATGCTAAGTAAGTTTCAAAATAACATAGCTAACTCTGAAAATAAAGTAGTTGCTTTTTGCCAAAGAGAAATCGGCGAAGTGAAAGTACATATGGATAAGACAGCTGTGTTGGTGAATGCAAGTGCTAACTATGTTATGCCAGGTGATAAACTAACTATTCAGGCAGGTGTTGGAGCTTATAGTTCTGCAGCTAGTCCGATAGTTACAATGAGAGGACAAAATGTTCCTGTTGTTGACGGTGTTGCAAAAATGGATATTACAGCTGGTGGTTCTGGTCAACAAACTGTAGAAGTTAATGTAGTTTATACGGATGAGCATGGTAATAAAGTTACTTCTCCGGAAAAAGTACAATATACGGTAGGTACACCGGGTGGATCTGCTGTGATGTTGGACAAAATGAATGTATTTTATATTGGTGTTGATAATCCTGTAACTATTGGTTCTCCTACAGGTTGGGATAAAACTCAGGTGTCGATCAATGGCGCTACTATTACAGGGAATGGTTCTAACAGAATAGTTCGTGTATCGAAAGTTGGACCTACAAATATTAATGTTACAGCGAATGGTAAAACAACTGCTTTCCCTTTCCGTGTAAAGAGAATTCCTGATCCTGTATTTAAAATAGCTTCTGGTAAAGCGAGAATGCCGTCTGTTGAATTTAAAAATCAACAATATTGCAGAGCTGAATTGGAAAACTTTGATTTTGATTTGAAATATGCAGTTGTTGGTGCTACAGTTTATTTCTCTGGCGCAAATTTCCCTAACGTAGCTCAAGCTCAAATCACTGGTAATAATCTAGCTGCACTTGATCAATTGATTAAGAGATGTGGGCCAGGATCGGTTGTAACATTTGATAATATTAAAGTGAACGGTCCTGATGGACAGAGAGTAATTGATGGTAAATCATTTGCATTATATTAATAATAATAATAGCTAGGTATGAAAAGGCACTATGTTAAGTATGTTTTATTGGCTCTTTGTTTATGTGTTTTTGTAAACATTGCACAAGCACAGAAGAAAAAGCGTACCGTTGTAAAGCGCGGAGCTAGTACTACTAAGAGAACAACTAAGGGAAAAACGAAGGCGAATATACAAGCTGGAGCGCAAGCTGTAGATACAGTTGCGACTGTGCCACCGCCACCGCCACCGCCAAATGATAGTTTGCCTATTAAGGTGGTTCGTAAGTCTCTTCGTCCGGATGAGGCTGTGGATACAAAAAGTATTCGCGATAGGGCTCCTTTAGCGTATGAAGATCTTAGAGCTGATGATGCTGTATATCGTCATAAAATATGGCGTGTGATCGATACAAGAGAAAAAATGAACCTTCCTTTTAGGTATTCTGCAGATGAGAATAATGGTAACCAACGTTTCATTTCTATTTTGTTTCAAGCAATTCAGGATAGTGCAGTAACAGTATTTAGCAGTATTGATGATCGTTTTACAACTCCGATGACTAAAGCTGAAGTAGCTAAAGTTGTTGGTGGAGATGATATTGAAGTGCCAATAATTGACTCTAACGGTGTTCAAACCGGCGTTAAAAAAACAAAGCCTGAAGTAAACTTGGATTCTTTTTATAAATTCAAGATAAAAGAGGAAGTTATTTTCGATAAAGAAAGCTCACGCTTATTTTGGAGAATATTAGGAATTGCACCTGTTAAAAATATTATTACCAGTCAAGGTATTGACCTTGGTGAAAGTGAAATGTTTTGGGTTTATTATCCTGATATGAGACCAATATTTGCTAAATATGATGTATATAATGGCAAAAATTTTGGAGCAAGAATGAGTTGGGAAGATTTATTTGAAAGTAGACAATTTAGTGGTAGAATCGTTAAGACAACCATTGATAATCCTATGGATCTTGATATAAGAAATCTGCCAGGGTTGGGTGGTAATACAGTTTTTCAATTACTTGAAGGCGAAAGAATTAAAGATAAGATCTTTAATTATGAGCAAGATTTATGGAGCTATTAATTTAGTCTAAATACTTTAAAAGGCCTCTTCATTTGAAGGGGCCTTCTTTATTTCAATTATTTTGGAGTCAAAAGAGTCTCGTTTATGAGGATGCTTCAGGATGAAAGTGTCTGCTTATTATTATGGCTTTTGCCATTCCTATTTCAGCAGCTAATTCTTCTATCGTTTTTTCACGAACATTCTTAACTGATCTGAATTTTTTCAATAATCCATCAGCGGTAGTTTTTCCAATGCCTTTTATTTGTTCTAATTCATTTGAGAGGCTTCCTTTGCTGCGTTTATCACGATGGAAGGTTATACCAAAACGGTGAACTTCGTCCCGTATTCTACGAATTAGTTTGAGGCTTTCACTATCCCACGGGAGTTTGATAGACTCTTTATCTCCCGGAAAAAATATTTCTTCTTCATTTTTTGCTAATCCTACAACGGTCATTTTCCCCGTTAAATTAAGTACTTTAATACTTTCCATGGCTGCACTTAATTGCCCTTTACCGCCATCAATAATTACTAATTGGGGCAATGGCTCATTTTCATCAGAAAGCCTTTTGTATCGTCTGTAAACGACCTCTTTCATAGATGCGAAATCGTTTATACCTTCCACGGTTTTTACATTATACCTTCTATAGTCGTTTTTACTTGGTTGCCCATTTTTAAAACATACCATAGCTGATACAGGATAGCTTCCCTGAAAATTTGAATTATCAAAGCATTCTATGTGAACAGGAAGGCTAATTAGTTGCAGATCCTGTTGCAATTGTTCTAGCACTTTATTTATTTCGACAGGTGTTTTATCTTCCAATAACAACATGCCCTTCTTCTTCAACTCTTCCCGGAAATAATTTACATTTTTTTCGGAAAGTGCTAACAACTTTTTCTTATCACCGGCTTTTGGAATGGTTACTATTACCTCGTTTTCAGGGTAATCAATATCTATGGGCACAACAATTTCTTTTGCCTCACTATTAAATGTCTCGCGCAATTGTGCAATAGCAAAACTTAAAACTTCACTAGCACTTTCATCTAATTTCTTTTTTAATATGATCGTTTTTGTCTGTACAATGGTGCCATTATTTACAGCAAGATAATTTACATAAGCTGTGTCACCTTCTTCCATAATACTAAATACATCGAGGGTATTTAGTCGCTCACTTACAATAGTAGATTTGA
>DATHNB010000169.1:0-4046 GCA_035486495.1 Ferruginibacter sp.
GTATTGTGATCGTATTTTGATTGTGTTTTAACCGTTAAAAATTGTATATGAAAAAGACGTCCTTATTTCTAGTAATAATCATCACATTGTTTACAGTAACATTATCAAGTTGTCAGGTTATAGGAGGCATTTTTAAAGCGGGTGTTTTAAGCGGAATAATCATCGTTATAGCAGTTATAGCGCTAATTGCCTACTTGCTTACAAGAGGTGGAAGGAACAGCGAATAATCCACAAGGTGTTGATTTATTTCCCCGTTTTATAGTATCCTTCATCTTATTCTGAATGGTGAAATTTGGCAGGATTTTTACGGTATTTAATAGAAAAATAGCCTTAATAAACAGGGTTATGACGAGAAAATTAACTTTTATGAAAAATAGGATCTTAGTTATTGATGATGATGTTGATATGTGTATTCTCCTAAGCAGATTTCTTGATAGAAATGGGTATGAAGTTGATATGTCGCATTCAGGAGAGGATGGGATTTTCAAATTTAAAGAAGGCAGGTTTGATATTGTTATCTGTGATTATAGGTTAGGTGATCTTGAAGGTAAGGATGTTTTAGAGGCGATCAAAGCACATGATCCTAATACGATTGTTTTGATCATTACAGGATATTCTGATATTAAAATTGCATTGGAAATTATTAAGCTTGGCGCATACGACTATATCACTAAACCACTTATTCCTACAGAAGTGTTGAATGTTTTGAAATCTGCATTAAGTCAATATGCTTCGTTAAAAGTTGATAACTCAGGCGTGTTACAATTAGATAGTAATACAGATATTGAAGACGGTGAATTTTTAAAGGGTAAATCAAAAGCTTCAACAGAATTATACAGACAAGTAGAAATTGTTGCTAATACCGATTATAGTTTGATATTGTATGGAGAGAGTGGGACCGGCAAAAAAGTAACAGCAAAAGAAATTCATAATAAGAGTAGAAGAAAAAAAAATCCATTTGTTGCAGTTGATTGTGGTAATTTATCAAAACAATTATCCAGAAAGGATCTTTTGCAATATATCGAAACAGCAAATAAGGGTACTTTATTTCTAGAAGAAGTATCGTGTCTTCCACCTGATATGCAATCTTTTTTATTGAAAGTCATCAAAGAAAGAAAATATACGAAGTCAGATACTACAGAAGTTACTTTAGATATGAGATTTATAGTATCATCTCACGAAAATTTACAAGAGGTATATCAACAAGGGCATTTTTTAGAAGAATTATATCATTTGTTTAATGAGTTTTCTATACACCTGACTCCATTGCGGGATAGGAAAGAGGATATAGCTGCTTTTGCTAATTTCTTCCTCCAAAAAACAAGTGATGAGCTTGGTAAAAAAATAACAGGATTCGAAAAAGGGATACAGGAAATGTTTTATAATTATTTGTGGCCGGGCAATTTAAGAGAGTTAAAGAATGTGATAAGACGAGCTGCATTATTATGTGTAGATACTGTAATAACAATTGAAACCTTACCGCAGGAAATTGTTTTTATGAACGAACAATTGCAATCATATGAGTTATCAGGTGAACATAAAAAAATAGAAAACCAGGTTCCTTTAAGTAAAGATTTTAATTTAAAAGAAATGACCGCAAAGGCAGAGTATGATGCCATCATGAAAGTTTTGAAAGACGTGAACTTTAATAAAACTAAAGCTGCTGAAATATTAAATGTAGATCGTAAAACATTGTACAATAAAATCAGAACTTATCAGAATACAATTACCGGTATCGAATAAGCATATTTAAGACGTCTCTTATGAACAAAAGGTTTAGCAATAGCTGAACCTTTTTCGTTTCTTTTAATTAGAATAAATAAAAATGTTGCTCAATATTATTTGAGCAACATCTAAAATATTAGTTTTTTCTTTCTTTTAGTCTTAATATAATTTTATACCTAAAGAAACACTCACTGTACGATATTTATCTTTATCATTTTCTTCATTATTACCTTCTTCAGAATTTATTTTTGTTAAACCAAGACCGTATTGTGCTTTAACTAATATTGGCCCAAAGTCAATACCTGCACCCATGTTAATACCGAAGTCCCACAGCTTTAATTTATCATAAGCTGCATTTTCCTGATCAGAAGTAAATGGATCTTCATTATCGAATTTTATACTGTTGGTTTGTTCTGAACCATCTAAAGAATTGGTTGTTTTAGAATGTCCTCCAACGCCTATTGCTGCATATGGACCTGCAAATATAAAAATGTTAGCCTTTGTAATTTTAGGATCTCCTAAAGGGAATTTTACAACCGCATTTAAAGGAACCTGAACATAATACGGCCTGAATGTAGTTGTAATAGTATTTGTACCATAATTGGTTACTGATTTTGCTCCCTGGCCCGTAAATAATGCACCTGCTTCCAAATCAAAAAAATCTGAAATACCAAATCTTCCCATAAAGCCCGCATTAAATGAAGCTATTGCATTGCTACTTTGTGTTTGTCCATCATTTGAGGTTGAGATATTTGCAATGTTCAATCCTCCTTGCAGATAAGTCTGCGCATTTATTGTTGTTATACTAATAACTGCTATTGCTAATAATACTATGATTATTTTTTTCATCTTGTAATTTTTTAAAAGTTTAGTTTAATTGATAAGTCACACATCATTTATTCAATATGTTCTCACAAAACGTAATAAAACAAAAAGCCTGCCACTGAAATTTAGTAGCAGGCTTGATATAATTACGTAGAATATAGTCTACGTTGGGATATACAGTAGTATAATCTTACTCATCACATCGTTATTTTTATTTGATGTGCTTCACTATCATTTATTAATTTAAGAATATTGCTATTCTGTTCAATGCCATTGATAGCAATCTTTACTGTTTTAGTATCGCTATTCTTTGTTTGTACTAATTCAATATGATAAACGGTCTCCAAATAATTGTATTCGATTTTTACAGACTCCCATTCTGACGGAATGCATGGAGTAAACTGCAAGGTGTTACCTTCTCTTTTTAATCCGATGAATGATTCGATGATCATCTGGTACATCCATCCTGCAGAACCTGTGTACCATGTCCATCCACCGCGACCTTTATGTAACGGTTGCGCATATACGTCGGCAGCAATTACATAAGGTTCTACTTTATATTCTTTAATAGATGCGACATCATTTCCATGATTGATAGGGTTGATCATGCTTAGAAGACCCCATGTCTCTTCTTTATTACCTAATTCGGCAAATGCCATTATTAGCCAGACTGCGGCGTGTGTGTATTGGCCGCCGTTTTCTCTAACGCCGGGTACATATCCTTTTATATAACCGGGATTTAAAGTTGACTTATCAAAGGGTGGCTCAAATAACTGTATGATCTTATCATCTTTTTTTACAAGATGTTTATTTGCAGATTGCATTGCTTGCAATGAACGATTTGGATCGCCACCTTTAGATAATACCGACCAGCTTTGTGCAATAGAATCAATCTTACATTCATCATTTTCTTTAGAACCTAATGGAGTACCATTATCAAAATAAGCACGGCGGTACCATTCTCCATCCCAGGCGTTATCGTTAATGTTAGTTTTTAATTTTCCTGCTTCTTCTTTACACCTTTCAGCAAAGGCAGTATCTTTTTTAATGTCAGCAACTGTAATAAATTTTGTCAGAATATCATACAAGAAAAATGCTAACCAAACACTTTCGCCTTTTCCTTCATTACCAACTCTATCCATTCCATCGTTCCAATCGCCGGTTCCGATGAATGGTAATCCATGTTCGCCAAATTTTAATCCATGTTCAATTGCTTTTACACAATGATCATATAAACTGGCTGTTTTGTTTGATTTTAATGGTAGATCGTAATAAGATTCTTCACCTTCATTTAATAAACGACCTTCCAAAAAATGAATTGATTCATCGAGTATAGTAATGTCTCCCGTTACAGTAATATATTTATTCAATACAAATGGCAACCATAAAAAATCATCTGAACATGTTGTGCGAACGCCTCTTCCCATTGGAGGATGCCACCAATGTTGTGCATCTCCTTCTTTAAATTGTCTTGATGCAGATAAAATAATTTGCTC
>DATHNB010000170.1:0-16183 GCA_035486495.1 Ferruginibacter sp.
GCTCATATTGATTAAAATTATAGCCGTAATTTATTATACTAATGTTGTTTTCTTTTACACCTTCTTTTTTATGCCAGAACTCTTTGACTAATACAGAAGGGGCAATTTTAATCGGCGTTAAGCCATTCGTTATTTTGTTTAAGAGCTTTGCCTTAATTGGAAAGTTTTGATAATCTTCATCACTGTTATGACGAACGTATGCGAATCTAATTTTTTTAAAAGTATTTAATATCCCAACTGTTAATGCTGGTACTTGTTGATGTGCAATTATAAAATCTATATTGTATTTTTTAATGATTCGCTTTACTTGAAATACGTTATTCCAAATATTCTTAAATGTGTTACTATATTCTTTTTCTGAAGCTAGGGCTATTATTCCTAAATTTTCTGCGATAGTATGTAATATTCCTTTTTTACAGCTTGTATACAGTATCACGTTATGTCCTCTTTTGTGTAATGCTTCCATTACACTTTGTTGTTCTACCGTTCGTTGATTATATGGGAAATAAATTAGAATATTCATTTCTTAAAATCTAGATTTTACTTTATTACGGGTTGTTGTAATTACTTGCAAAATATTAGAAAGGGAAAAATAGATATTAGCATACGTCGCAGATCTGTATTTTTTTAAAACGGTATATAAATTTTTATGAATAGTTCTATTTATATTTTCATGTCCACTTTTACCTCCATGGTGAATTATTTTTGCATCAGGAAAATATATCAATTCACAGCCTAATTTATTAATTGCATAACCCCATTCAACATCTTCACAATACATAAAAAAATTATTGGGTAATTCATTATTCGGCATTTCGTTAATAATACTTTTACGTAAGAAGAGAAAAGTTCCCCATAACCAATCTGCTTTTATTTCCCGTGTGTGATCAAAATCAAATCCTAAAAATCGTTCTTCGCGTTTACTCTTACTATACAATCTACAAATACCGCTTATTTTTAAGATTAAAGAAGATATGTATAAAAATTTTCCTGCAGGATGTTGAATACTTCCATCTTCATTTAATAATTGACTGGACAATCCAACTATATTTTTTTCACCTTTTAATCTATTATAACTTAACTCGATTGCGTTGTTCAACAATTCTGTATCGCTATTTAGTAACAGTATATACTCACCATTTGAATGAAGAATACCCAAATTATTTCCCCCCGCGAATCCTATATTTTTTTCGCTTTTTACAAGAGTAATTTCAGGATATTGCTGCTTGAATAATATTGCATCGCATTCAATAGAAGCATTATCTACCAGTATTATTTCAAAACTTATCGTTGTTGTTTTGTCGTAAATTGATTGAATACATTTGCAGGTAAGTTCAAACGTGTTATAATTTATAATAATTATAGAAACCTGCATGTATAACTGTTTTTTTATTTTTTGTATAAATAAAAGCAGGCAGAATCGCCATCATTTATACTATTTAATTCTTTTGCTTTTATTTTAAAACTGTTGATCTCTGCCTTGGAAAAATGAAGCGGATACTTATGTAAAGGATCATTTAACGGAATATTTTTTAAATACAATTCACTACTTAAAAATTGAAATTCGCTTGAATCAAATATGATATTCTTAACCTTAAATCCGGCATTTTCAGCCAGAATGGCAATGCTTTTTATTGTATGTAGAAAAAAATGTCTTGGTGCATCAAGTTGCACCCAATTGATACCGTATTTTCTAGAAGCATAAGAGCCTGCCACAGGAATTCTTATTAGCAAACACCCATCTTTGTTTAATAATGTATATGCTGAGTGTAGAACTTCTAAAGGGTTAGACATGTGTTCAAAAGAATGATGCATCATGATGAAATCATAATTCCCTTCATCTAAATCCATTATTTCCTTTTTAAATATAGTTATACCATTTGGAAAAAATATTTCTTCTTGAATAAAAGGATCAACGCCATTTAAATTCAAAAATCCGGCTTCTTTGAGTGACAATAATAAATCGCCACTACCACAGCCTACATCTAATATCTTAGTCTTTATGGTTATTTTTTTCTCTTTAGGTAACCATTTGTATGGGTTTTTATATTTTGCAGAGAGTATCCATCCAAGTAAATTTTTTTGTCTGCTATAAAATTGTAACATCTTTTTGTTTAAGTAAGATTTTAATATGTTACGTTTTTTATTGAAAACAAGGTTATAAGAATAATAATTATGGGGGTAATATTTAGAAATGTTCTCAGGTATTTCTACAATTTGTAAACAGCCGCAAATTGAACATTCAAAGTATAAAAATTCATCTTTGAAACCAAACATCATTTCTTTAGCAGAGATTTCTTTATTATGATTTGTATTATTACAGATTTTACATGCTACATTCATTAGATTAGACTTTTTGGTCAATAATTTTATTGTAAATATCCTTTCTAATCTTACCAACTGCTTTTTCTGTATAATGCATTTGAATTACTTCAAATGCATTATTAATAACTTGATTTGTGTGCAATTCATTTTCTACAATATTTTGAATTGAGGTTATAAACTCTTTCGGAGTATTAGCTATAAAAATGTTTTCATTATTTTTTATCCCTTCAATTCCTTCTGACCCTAAAGCAGTTGATACTAACGGAACCCTCATTGCCATTGCCTGTAATACTTTTGCTCTTAAACCACCGCCACCTAATCTAATGGGTGAAATAACGATACTGTTTTTTATTAGTGGAGAAACGTCATCAACAAAGCCTGTAAAAATAACCTGTGGATATTTTTTAGTAAAATCTTTCTCCCATTTGCCGGTTATGTATAACTTCAATTTATATTGTTGATATATTTTATCATACATTTCTTCTATAAACCATTTAACGGCATCTTCATTTGGCAAATGCCCTTGCGATCCCAAAAAAATTAATTTATTAAGATTGTTTTTACTAAACGTACTATTTATATCACTAGTAATTAAATTATTCAGTATTGGAAAAGAGGATATTACAATTTTTTCTGCGGGCAAATATTTACTTAAATTTTCTTTATCGTTTTTATTTAGGGCAATTACATGATCATATTTATCAATTAATGCTATTTCTGCTGCTCTGGCATTTTCAATTATGTATTTTGCGTAAAGACTTTTGTTGTTAATTTTATTAAAATAGTCTTGTAGTATAGAATACCTGTTCTCGATCTGAACAAAAATTTTGACAGCTTTGCTAGGTAAGAGATGTACCAGGTTTAAGAGATCTGTATATTCTATCTGAATTATTGCAAACTCGTTTTTAGAGAGTAAGTTTTCTAAAAAATCGCAAAATTTTACATCAGCGGGTAAAAAAGGGTAAAAACTTATTCTATTTTGTATTGTATCTGCAGGGGGAGAAACAAATATTTTTTTTACTTTTTCTTTTAATTTATATGCAGATCGATAGAGATAATTTTTTACAGTATTAAGTGCCGTTTTTTCATGGTAATAGGTTACTGTTTCGATAGAAACTTCGGGCCATATTCTTTTTAATTTTTCTATATTTTCTTTGTCAGCATGTGTGTGTATCCTAATAACCAAGGTAATATTGAAAAAAAATCTAAGGTAATTAATAGTGCCGAAAATACTTATTTGTCCACCCAGATTAGCTGGATAAGGTACAACGTAGGTTATAATCAATATCTTTTTGTTCATTAATGGTTGTCTTTATTAACTGATATACATCATTATATTAGCCAACTGTTGCATACTTAACTTTGGTCGGTAACCCATACTAAATAAAACTTGAGGGTCAGAGACTAAAATGCGATATTCCGGTTTAAAACTGGCATTTTCAATTATATATTCTGAAGGTGATTTGCCGATCAGTTGAAAGCAGGTGTCTATCCAATCCTTAATACTGTAGGCAATACCAGAGCCTATTACTGCTTCTTGTATAAGATCCTGCTTCATTAATTGCCAAATCGCCCACATCAAATCTTCTGCGTAATTGAATTCTTTTTGCACGCTGCTATCACCTATTTCTATTTTTTCGTTCGATCCTTTAGCTATGCGCTTTATTGCCATTGCTATTTTTTGATTAATATGTCGGTCAGTACGCAAAGGACTATCATGATTAAAAAAATAACCAACATAGACTTGGAGACCCAAATTCCTATAATACCTGCCTGCATATACAGATTGAATACGGCTTACAGCATAAGGACTTAATGCAGCAAAAGGAGTTTCCTCATTAATTGGTAAACCTTTATTTTCAAATTGCACTGCACTTCCGGATAAAAATACTTTTGACTGTTTGCTATGTTGAAGCACAGCTTCTAAAATATTAAATGTACCAGTACTAATGGTGTCATGATTTTCAAATAGCGCTGTATGACTGGTTGTTGAATTAGCAGCAAAATGAAAAATATAATCAGGCTTATTATATTTAATCAAAGAGCTGACAAAATTAAAATCTTTAACATCGCCTTTTATCCAGTCAGCATGTTCCGTTCTTGATATACCAATTACTTCAATATTTTGCGTACTTAATAACTTATTAAGATAAAACCCATCTTGTCCGCTTATGCCAAAAATTACTGCTTTCATTATTGAATATCAGAATTAAAATATGGGAAATAATCTAATGAATAATTTAAATTATTATTTCTTTTACCAATTTCTTTTGCCGGACTGCCTACGTTTACTGAATATGGTTGCAGTTCTTTAGTTGCTGTTGATCCTGCACCTAATACAGATCCTTCCCCCATTTTTGTTCCCGGTAATATCATAGCTCTTGTACCTATCCATACATAATCTTCTATAATTACTTCTTTAGCAACGGTTTCAAATGTTGGACTGTTTACTAAATGTGTTAAGGAAATAATACAAGTTTCCGGTGCAATACTCACGTTGTTCATGATTTTAATTAAACCTACTCTGCCATCCAAATGACAGTTTCTTGCAATTACGTTATTATTGCCAATCTTAATATTTTTACCTGCAAAGAAACAACCCATATGTATGGAAGTGTTTTTGCCAATTTCTATGCCTATGATTTTTCTTAAATAAAATATTCTTAAAGTATAGCTAGGGAATTTAGTGAGAAATGAATTATAAAAATAAAATGAACAAGCGGTTAAAATTTTTTTAAAAAAACCAAATATTCTTAAAAGGCAATAAGCTATTGATAGGAGGTGTATTTTTTTTAAAAAGGCTTTAATTTTTTGTCTGTCTTTCATTTTATACAATTTCGATTTCAGGTAAGGGAAAAATAAATTTACCTCCCTGTTCAATATACTCTTTTTCTCTTTCCAAAATGGAATTTTTAAAATGCCAGGGGAGTACCAAAAAATAATCAGGCTTCATCGCTCTTGCTTCTTTTTCAGAGATAATAGGAATAAACGTGCCGGGCGTAAATGAGCCGAACTTTTGATCGTTCACTTCTGCAATAAAAGGGATTTGTTTGCTGGTTATACCGCAAAATTGTAGCAATACATTTCCTTTCGTAGAAGCGCCATAACCTAATATTTTTTTCCCATCTGCTACTAAAGCCTCTATTAGGTCTATTAAATTTTTGCGGTGTTTAAAAACGCGTTCTTCAAAATCTTTGTAGGGTTTTAATGTGTCAAGGCCCATGTCATTTTCTTGCTGTAACATCCAATTGATGATCGCGTTATTAGACTTATATGCAGCATTTTTTTTGCACGCAGTGATAGAGAAACTTCCGCCATTGATAGCATTCATCTGAACATCTACTACGCGCATATTACAGTTTTCTAACAATGTTTTTACTACTTTAAAACTGTAAAATTCTAAATGTTCATGACATATAGTGTCGTAGGAATTTGTACGTAACATAGATGGCATATAGCTTTGCTCAAAATACCAGATGCCATCTTCTGTAAGACATTCTTCTATATCTTTTACAAATGTAGTCGGATCTTCCAGGTCATAAAACATTGCGATAGAGGTAATGATCTTTGCTTTTTCATTTGGAAAATCTTTATTGAGGGCGGCCGAAGAAAAGAAAGTAGGGATCAAAGAAATATCGTCTGTATAATATTCTTTAAATTTTAATCCTGTAGGGTCAATACCTACTTTTCTACAATTGCTTTTGTATGCTTTTAACGATGTGGCATCATTGCTGCCAATATCAATTACCAGATCTTTTTCAGTTGGCTGTGCCAGCCTTTCCAGTGTGTTTATTTTTTGTTGCAAATGTTTTACCATTGATGCATTAAGGCCGGAACGATAGCCATAATTATCTCCATACATTTCATCCAGGCTATAAGATTGTTTCATTTGCAATAAACCGCTATTCGGGCACCATACTAGGTCCAGGGGTCCTTTGCTAACCTCTTCATCGATACTTTTAGGAAAAACGCCTGTAAGGTATTGTTCGCCTAAGGAAAGTACGGTTATAAGATTACTGCTACCACTTATACGACACTTATTAATTTCTGAATGCATGATATTATTTAGGAATAATTAAAAAATTATGACCATTAATTACTTTATGAAATTTGTAATGAATGCTTTCAACAAAATCCACATAATCCTGAAAACATAAATTGTATTTTTCTTCAAAATGATATTCGTATTCAAACAAGATCGGCATTCTGTTTTTATTAATTGTATTGACAGCTCCCTGCATTGCTTGTAAATCTCCGCCTTGGATATCAATTTTTATGAAGCTTATCGGCTCTTCGATATGTAAACTATCAATAGTAATTGTTGGAACTTTTCTTCCGGCTATTGCATTGTAATCTATGCCATAAGCTCCGTAAGCACTAAACTCTTCGAAGTCCTGCTCAGGAAAAATAAGTGTTTCACCGGCTTTATTGTGGACTGCTCCAAAGTGAGGAATTATTTTACCCGTCTTGTTATTTGCTTCGATGTTTTTATTTAAGATGTCATATATCCAGTCGTCTGCATCAAAGGCATGCACTTTGCCAGTCTCACCAACCATGTTAGAAAATAAAATACTCATCTGACCAAAATTTGATCCGATATCTAGTACAGTATTTCCTACTTTAATATATTTAGATGCAAGGTCAATTACTTCTTTTTCAAAGATGCGGTTATCAATTATTGTATTGGCAACCACATCTGCATATGCCTCTGTAGGTAGGTAATAATTACCTGTAGCTGTTTGATAAAAGGTTAGTTTTTTTGTTTTTTTTGTTTTTTTTGGAGCAGTATATCTAGAGATTTCCAATCCTACCCCATGAAATATTTTTCGAATTAATTCTTTTATCATCTATAATTTCTTTATTGAATAATTAGCAAATACACTTCCATAATCAGCTCCCTCATACCTGGCAAAAGAAGATCCTGTTTCAATTATATTAAATGGTAAAATATCATCCTGCAAATCATATAATCTCGATCCGGGATGATTGATACACATAACCCACGAATAATTGCCAGGAGTTAAAAATTTTTCAGGTATTGAAATGGCAAAGTCTATGTTGTTAGTATCGGCTAAATGTACATTAAGTTTTTCGTGAATTGTAAAGACAGCTGTTTTATGTTTATTGATCAAACGCATTGCGAGTTCTAATGAAGGATTATAATCTGGCAACATCAATTTTACTTTAACTACAATTTCTTCCTCAAAACTGTAATCGATCTTTGGCGATAAGTGTTTATCGGCCATGTAGATTTCTTTGAAATGGTTCCCCGGGAAGTTATTATCTCTTTCAATCTTTTCAATCTTAACAGCGCTATTTAAATAGTAATCTATTACTTTACCAGTAGTTCCCGACATAATCAAACGGCCCTTATCCATTAACAAACATCTGTTACAAAGCTGGGAAATCGTACCCATTTGATGACTCACAAAAATTACAGTTCTACCTGCTTTTGTAACATCATCCATTTTGCCTAAACACTTTTTTTGAAATTCAGCATCGCCCACAGCAAGTACTTCGTCTACAACCAATATCTCAGGTTCTAAATGTGCTGCAACTGCAAATGCTAATCGTACATACATGCCGCTGCTGTAATGTTTAACAGGCGTGTCTAAAAATTTCTCTACGCCACTAAAATCTACAATTTCATCAAACTTACTTTTTATTTCGGCACGGCTCATGCCAAGTATTGCGCCGTTTAAAAAGATGTTTTCTCTTCCACTTAATTCAGGATGAAATCCTGTGCCTACTTCTAATAGTGAAGCAACTCTTCCATTTAATTCTATCCTGCCTTTTGTTGGTTCTGTTATTCTACTTAATAATTTTAATAAAGTGCTTTTTCCTGCGCCATTTCTACCTATTATCCCGACAGCCTCGCCTTGTTTTATTTCGAAGTTTATATCTTTTAATGCCCAAAATTCTTCAATTTCCTGCCCACCCATTAATTGTTTTCCACTAAATGCATTTTGTATTCCTTTTAAAAAACCTTTGGTGTTTTTAGCAACAACATCTCGCAAGGCAACATAACCCTGTTGTTTCTCATGGCCAATGAGATAGCTTTTACCGAGATTTTCTACTTTAATTATTATATTGCTCATTGCTAAATAATATCTGCAAATGTTTTTTCTGTCTTTCTAAAATAATGAATACCAAAAACTAATGTTACTACTGTTATTGCGAGCGAAAAACTCATACTTATAAATGTTTGCTGTGTAAATGAATCTCCGCAAATACACCATCGAAAACCATCAATAACACCAACCATCGGATTTAGGTCGTACAATAAACGCCACTTTGCAGGGATGACATTACTACTAAAACCGACAGGCGAAACATATAATCCAAATTGAACTATAAAGGGAATAATATATCTGAAATCTCTGTATTTTACATTAACCGCTGTTAAGTAAAGTCCTAAACTAAAAGAAGTTAAAAAGACGAAGATTAAAAATACAGGAAGTAATAAAATTTGCAGCGGCGGCATATAATGATAGTAAATCATTAACGCGAAAAGTATGATGAATGAAATTAAAAAATCTACGAAGCTTGCTATCACAGCACTGGCAGGAATAATTAATCTGGGAAAATATACCTTCGAAATTAAACTGCTATTGGTAACAAGACTATTGCTGCTTTCGGTTAACGCTGTTGAAAAGAATTGCCACGGCAGCATTGCAGCGTAAACTAATATAGAGTAAGGAATAGTTCCATCAGTAGGTAGTTTGGCTATCCTGCTAAAAATAATTGTGAATACCAGCATGGTAAGTAGTGGACGTATTATACTCCATAGTGCACCAATTGCTGTTTGCTTGTAACGTACTTTTACATCTCTCCATGCTAATATATAGAACAGTTCTCTGTAGCGCCAGAGATCTTTCCAGTAATTTTTTTCTGTACGCCCTGGTTCTATTATTAATTGCATAAAGCTTTACGGTAATTTTATCAAGATTCTTTTTAATCTGCAATAGAATTATACTAAGCTTATGTGTTTGCTTAGATAACAATTTTTTTCAAATATTCTCCGTATCCACTTTTCTTTAGCTTTTCTGCCAGAGATAATAACTGTTCTTTATTAATGTAGCCCATTCGCCATGCAATTTCTTCGAGGCATCCAATTTTTAAACCTTGTCTTTTTTCTACAACACGTACGTACTCGCTTGCATCGCTTAGTGAATCAAAAGTTCCGGTATCTAACCAGGCAAAGCCTCTGTCTAACACACCAACTTTTAATTTTTTATTTTGAAGGTAAACTTTGTTTACATCAGTTATTTCATATTCGCCACGCGGACTTGCAGGAATATTTTTTGCGATGTTTACAACTTCATTATCATAAAAGTATAAACCAGGAACAGCGTAATTACTTTTTGGTTTTGTAGGTTTTTCTTCGATACTTAATGCGTGAAATGCCGCATCAAATTCAACAACTCCATATCTTTCAGGATCGCTTACAGGATAAGCAAAAATTACGGCGCCATCAGGGTTTGCTGATGATTGTAATAATTTACTAAAACCGCTTCCGTAAAAAATGTTATCACCCAAAACTAATGCAACACTGTCTTTGCCGATATACTTTTCGCCAATTACAAATGCCTGTGCTAAACCATTTGGTATTTCCTGGATAGCATATTCTAGTTTGCAACCCCATTGCGAACCATCACCTAACAAACGGATAAACTGAGCCTGATCATCGGGTGTTGTAATGATCAATACTTCTTTTATACCTGCCAACATCAAAGTGCTCAGCGGATAATAGATCATTGGTTTATCATAAATAGGCATAAGCTGCTTGCTTATTCCCATCGTGATTGGATATAATCTTGTTCCTGACCCGCCTGCGAGAATGATACCTTTCATTGCGTGTTTATAGTTTATAGTTTAGCATTAATCTAAACTCTCTGACTGTATTGTTTTTCGTAATAGTTTTGATAGTTGCCGCTTGTTACTCCATTCAACCATTCTTCGTTATTCAAATACCAATCAATAGTTTTTGAAATACCCTCTTCAAATTGTAAAGACGGTAACCAACCTAATTCATTTTTTAATTTAGTAGCATCGATGGCGTAGCGAAGATCATGTCCTGCACGATCCTTTACATACGTGATCAGTTTTGCAGATGTTCCTTTTTCTCTTCCTAATTTTTCATCCATCTGTTTACACAACTCTTTCACTAAGTTAATATTGGTCCATTCATTATGTCCGCCAATATTGTAGGTTTCTCCAATTTTTCCTTTATGAAAAATAACATCAATGGCTCTTACATGATCTTCCACATATAACCAATCTCTAACATTTTCTCCTTTACCATAAATTGGTAGCGGTTTATTATTAATGATATTATGTATGCAAAG
Source organism: Ferruginibacter sp. (assembly GCA_035486495.1). Lineage (GTDB taxonomy): Bacteria > Bacteroidota > Bacteroidia > Chitinophagales > Chitinophagaceae > Ferruginibacter. The sequence continues at coordinate 10,674 of DATHNB010000170.1, forward strand.
CGGAATTAATTTTTCCGGAAAATGGAACGGTCCGTAATTATTACTGCAGTTAGAAATTTTAACCGGCATGTGATAGGTATGATAAAACGCTCTAACTAAATGATCAGAAGAAGCTTTAGATGCAGAGTAGGGACTGCGTGGATCATAAGCTGTTTCTTCTGTAAAAAAACCTGTAGCGCCTAAGGAACCATAAACTTCATCCGTTGAAATATGATAAAATAATTTTCCGGTAAAATCATTTTTCCAAAATTCTTTAGCTGTTTGTAACAAAGAACCTGTGCCAACAACATTTGTTGTAATAAATGCTAAAGGATCTGTAATAGATCTATCAACATGACTCTCAGCAGCACAATGTAATACAGCAGTAAACTGACGTTCTTTAAATAATTCAGTTAGTAATGTTATATCAGTAATATCTCCTTTTACGAATGTGTAATTTGGTTTGTTCTCAATATCTTTTAAGTTCTGAAGGTTACCCGCGTAAGTAAGTTTATCAAGATTCACAATTTTATACTCAGGATATTTTAATACAAATAATCTGGTAAGATGTGAACCAATAAATCCGGCTCCTCCGGTAATAAGAATCGACTTTGACATTATATACTAGTTATTATAAAATGAAATTAGTTTAATTATTGTGTTTTAAGATTTAGTTTGATCTGCAATTCATCAAATTGTTTTGCGTCGATCGCACTTGGTGCGTCGATCATTACGTCACGTCCGCTATTATTTTTCGGGAACGCGATAAAATCTCTGATGCTTTCGCTACCACCCAATAAGGCACATAAACGATCAAAACCAAAAGCCAAACCGCCATGTGGAGGAGCTCCATATTCAAAAGCGCCTAATAAAAAACCAAATTTATGTTGCTGTTCTGTTTCGTCCATTCCCAAAGCGGCAAACATTTTTTCCTGTAATTCTCTTTGGAAGATACGAATAGAACCACCGCCAATTTCGTTACCATTCAACACCATATCATATGCGTTGGCTTTAATACCTGCATAAGGGTGTTCTAAATATTTTTCCGCGTTTTCGATAACAGGATTATTGTTGATCATTATTTCAATATGATCAGGCTTTGGAGAAGTGAACGGATGATGGCGAGCTACCCAACGGTTATCATCTTCGGCATATTCAAACAAAGGGAAATCAAGTACCCATAATAATTTGAATTCTGTTGGTTTACGTAATCCTAATGTTTCACCTAAATACAAACGCAGGTCGCTGATCGCTTTTCTTGTTCTTTCTTCTGCACCGGCTAGTATTAAAATTAAGTCGCCGGCTTTTGCATTAGCAGCAGTGGCGATTGCTTTTAATTTATCCGCATCGTAAAATTTATCTACGCTGCTTTTATAAGTTCCATCAGCATTTACTTTAATAAATACCAAACCTTTCATACCAATTTGCGGGCGTTTAACCCATTCTGTTAGTTCATCCGTTTGTTTTCTTGTGTATTCGCTACAGCCTGGTACAGCAATTGCTATAACAGTTTCAGCTTCATCGAATACTTTAAAATCAACACCGCCAATCAATGCTGCATTATCTGATTTATTGGTAAAAACAGTCGTGGGCTTTTTAAGATTGCAAAGTTTCATGTCAAACCTGATATCCGGTTTATCATTACCAAATTGCCACATCGCATCTTCCCAACTCATGCGTTCTACTTTTTCTGAGTAGTCTATATTTTTTACATCCTTAAAAATTCGTTTTACCAAACCTTCAAACATGTTCAAAATATCTTCCTGCTCAACAAAACACATTTCGCAATCTATCTGTGTAAATTCCGGTTGCCTGTCTGCACGCAGATCTTCATCTCTAAAACATTTTACAATTTGGTAGTAACGATCGTAACCGCTTACCATTAATAATTGTTTAAATGTTTGTGGAGATTGTGGCAACGCATAAAATTGTCCTGCATTCATTCTCGAAGGCACCACAAAATCTCTCGCACCTTCCGGTGTTGATTTGATAAGAAATGGCGTTTCGATATCCATGAAATTATTTTCATGTAAATAGTTTCTTGTTGAACGACTAACAGCGTAGCGTAGTTCTAAATTTTTCTTAACGATATTTCTGCGAAGATCTAGATATCTGTATTTCATACGCAGTTCTTCACCACCATCTGTATCATCCTGAATAGAAAAAGGGGGAACCGCTGATTTATTTAGAATAGTAAATGCGGTTACTGAAATTTCGATTTCGCCAGTTGGAATATTTGCATTCTTATTACTTCTTTCATTCACCGTTCCTTTTACCTGTAATACAAATTCTCTTCCTAATGGATTTGCATCTAATTGATTATTTAGACTTTCTGAAAATAGTAGTTGAGTAATACCATAACGATCGCGAAGATCAATAAATGTAATACTGCCGAATTTACGTACAGTTTGTACCCAACCTGCAAGGGTCACTTCTTTTTTTACATCTGCTATTCTTAATTCACCACAAGTATGAGAACGATACATTTTGTTTACTGGTTTATTTGTTTACTGGTTTATTTGTTTATCGGTTTATTCGTTTACTAGATTATTGGATTCTGATAAAAGAGTCACCTTAAAGATTACTAACTAACAGACAGATAAACCAGTAAACGAATCAACCAATAAACAGTTTCAGAGGCGGCAAAGATATTGAAATGCTGTAATGAAAAAGTCTTCCCGAGCCGACTTAATTATTCGTTTAACAATCTTTTGCAAAAGATTACGAAAACAAAAAAAGCCTGTCAAACATAGTTTGAACAGGCTTAATGATATTATTAAGCAACAAGTAAAGAAATTACTTGCTTAAAGCATTCACTTTTTTAGCCAACTTACTTTTTAGGTTAGCTGCTTTGTTTTTGTGGATAGTACCACGTTTTGCCAATTTATCAATCATAGAAGCAACTGCAGGTAATTTTTCTGTAGCACTTTTCTTTTCGTCAATTGCCTTTATATCACGTATTGCGTTACGCGTTGTTTTTCCGTAATAACGGTTACGCTCGTTACGTTTAGTGCTTTGACGCACATCTTTCTTAGTTGCTGAGTGATTAGCCATTTTAAATCAAATTTTGGGCTGCAAAGATAAGGAAATAATTTACAAATCAGCATTGGTAGCGAATAATTTTGGGATATGACTGTATAAAAGCCAAAAAATCCCTGAAAATCATTATCAAAAGCTCTGATTTTTAATATATATTTTATACAAATTGGCTCAATTCCTTAAACAATTTGATATATAAATAACGATATTTGCAGTCGGTTTACTAATTAACAGGTTGCTATTTACTACTCAAAGACGAATACAAATGAAAGATTTTCAGTACATCACTAACTCTAGTCCAGCTTACATCGAAAATTTATACAATGATTTCCTAAAGGATCCTAAAAGCGTTGATCAGGAAATGCGTAGCTTCTTTGAAGGGTTTGATTTTGCTGTGAGCAGCAATGGAGGTTCTTCTCCTGTTGCAACAAGCGCGAGTACAAATGGAAATGGTGCTGCTACATTAAACAAAGCTAGTCTTGATAAAGAGTTCAGAGTATATCAATTGATTTTTGCCTATCGCAGAAAGGGGCATCTAATTGCCAATACTAATCCAATTCGTCAAAGAAAGGATCGTGGAGCGAATCTGATATTAAGCAATTTCGGACTTACCGATGAAGATCTTTCTGTATCATTTGAAGCAGGGCAATTTGTAGGGTTAGGAAAAACAACATTGCAGAATATTATAGTGCATCTGAATAAATGTTATACCACAAATATTGGTGTTGAATTCAGTTCGGTAAATAGCAGGGTAAAAAGAGACTGGATCAAGAATGCGGTTGAAAAAACAATGCTGGAGCCTGTTCCATTGGATCAAAAGAAAAGAATATTACAAAAACTGAATGAAGGAGTGATGTTTGAAAAATTCCTTCACACAAAATATATCGGCCAAAAACGTTTTTCTTTAGAAGGAGGAGAAACAACAATTCCTGCGCTGGATGCAATACTCAATGTATCTGCAGCAACGGGTGTACAGGAAGTTGTAATAGGTATGGCACATCGGGGAAGATTGAATGTGTTGGCTAATATTTTAGGCAAAACATACGAGCAAATTTTTAGTGAGTTTGAAGGTAATTCTTTGCCCGATACAACAATGGGTAGCGGTGATGTTAAATACCACATGGGATATAGTAGCGAAGTAGAGACATCTTCCGGTAATAAAATTCACCTGAAACTTTGTCCTAATCCATCGCATCTTGAAGCAGTAGATCCTGTTGTTATTGGTTTCGCAAGAAGCAAGGCAGATGTTCTATATGATAGCGACTACGATAAAATATTACCTATTTTAATTCACGGAGATGCTTCCGTTGCAGGCCAAGGAATAATATATGAAGTGCTGCAAATGTGCCAGCTGAAAGGATATTATACAGGCGGTACCATACATTTTGTTATCAATAACCAAATTGGTTTTACTACTGATTTTGATGACGCACGTAGTGCTGATTATTGTACTTCAATCGCTGCAATGGTGGGTGCTCCTGTATTACACGTTAATGGAGATGATCCTGAAACAGTGGTTAAAGCGGTTCAGATCGCAACGCATTACAGACAAGAATTTAATAGTGATATTTTTATCGATATGGTGTGTTATCGTAAACACGGCCACAATGAAGGTGATGAGCCTAAATTTACGCAACCGAAATTATATGCGTTGATCGATAAACATTTAAATCCCAGAGAAGTATATACACAATACCTTATCAATAACGGTGAGTCTGATGCACAGGAACTGGCTAAAGAAATGGAACAAAAATTTCTGGCTCAGTTACAGGAACGCCTAGACGAAGTAAAGCAAAATCCATTACCTTATAAGTTTCAGACTCCTGAATTATGGTGGCAAAGCTTAAAGCGTGCTACTGCTGCAGATTTTGAATCATCTCCGGTAACGGCAATTAAAGAGGCGGATGTGAAATTATTGTTTGACGGGTTGATGAAATGGCCGGCAGATTTTAAGCCACTACGTAAGGTTGAAAAATTATTGCAGGATAAAATAAAATTGTACCAGGATGAAAATAAAATAGACTGGGCCACAGGCGAATTAATGGCTTATGGCAGTTTATTGACCGAAGGTAAAGATGTACGAATGAGCGGACAAGATGTGAAAAGAGGAACATTCAGTCATCGTCATGCTGTTTTATATGATGAGAATACAAACGCAGAATACAATCGTTTAAATGATCTTAAAGCAGGACAAAAACCTTTCAGAATATATAACTCATTATTGAGTGAGTATGGTGTGTTAGGATTTGAATATGGTTATGCAATGGCTAACCCAAATGCCTTGGTAATTTGGGAAGCACAATTTGGTGATTTTTGCAATGGTGCACAAACCATGATAGATCAATTCATCGCCGCAGGTGAAACAAAATGGCAACGCATGAATGGTGTTGTAATGCTGCTGCCACACGGTTATGAAGGCCAAGGTCCTGAGCATAGCAGTGCAAGAATGGAGCGTTTTTTACAAATGTGCGCGGAGTTAAATATTGTAATAA
>DATHNB010000171.1:0-3616 GCA_035486495.1 Ferruginibacter sp.
AAGTTGTCTATGATAACTTTGGTTTCTTCTGATAACAATACATTTACCAATGTTAATAAATCGAATGAGGCTTATCGTTTATGTGATAATGCCCATCGTGGCACCTGTAATTGGCTGGTACCAAAAGATAATAATACTGATGTATTTTGTAAAGCCTGTAGTTTAAATAGGATTATACCTATACTTACAACGCAACAAAATATTCAGCGATGGTCAAAAATGGAAATTGCTAAACATCGATTGGTGTATTCTTTATTACAACTAAAACTTCCTGTTCGATCAAAGCTAGGTGATGGTACTGATGGTATCGCTTTTGATTTTATGGAAGATTTATCTAAAGGTGAAAGAGTAATGACTGGTCATGATGATGGAACGATTACGATAAATATTGATGAAGCGGATGAAGCAGAACGTGTAAAACACAAGTTAGACTTAGGAGAAAGGTACAGAACATTATTGGGGCATTTTCGCCATGAAATAGGACATTATTATTGGGATGTATTGATAAAGAAAAAAGATCTTGAAAATTACAGAAAGTTTTTTGGCAATGAAGAAAGAGATTACTCTGAAGCATTAGAAGAATATTATAAAACAGGTGCACCGACCGATTGGCTAGATCACTTTATTAGTCCTTACGCAACAGCACATCCTTGGGAAGATTGGGCTGAAACCTGGGCACATTATTTACACATGATGGATACACTGGAAACAGCTTTCTCATTCGGAATAAATATTGATCCCAAAAAAAGGGATAATGATATGAAAGCGAAGATCAATCAGGATCCTTACACAATTGATAAATTTGATACGATTGTTAAAATGTGGCTGCCACTAACTTTTGCATTAAATAGTTTAAGCAGGAGTATGGGGCATGTAGACTTTTACCCATTTGTTATTTCAAAACCGGTAATAGATAAACTCAGATTCATACATGAAATTTGTAGAAATAATTGATGTGAATAATCTTACAGATGGGGAGACAAACACTAGGTAATAGTGGGTCGCCTCTTGCCTGAATTTTTTTAATCCACCCCTTCTTAATCGGTAACTTTTTTGTAAGAAAGATATTCCAAAAAATAAAAATTAAATATTTAATTACGAACCCTTATTTTTGAGTTTTAGAACCGTTTAAAACAAGAAGGGGTTTATCCTGTACTTTTTGTTTCACCTTCGAAAATGAAGTATTTAAGTTACTAAGAATCAATTTTGTACAATACATAGTTAGAACCCTAACGTGGTCACCAAACCAAGTTTTAAAGCCTTGTATTTACAGCAATACAAGGCTTTTTTTGTATTTTTCAAGTAACGATTTTTAGTGCCTGTCATCTCATTGGATTTGTTTTTCGTTGTCTTTTAAATTGACACCTGACAGTTTAAGTCGCAATGATTCTTGAATGAGATAAAGAATCTTTTCTGTAGCAGGTTTATATTGTAAACCCTCAGGACGAATATTAGAAATACAGTTTCGGCTTTCATCCGTTAATCCTGGTGTAGGATTATAAGTTAAATAAGCACCCATACTATCTGGTGATGTTAGTCCAGGTCTTTCTCCAATTAAAACGAGTGATAACTTCGCATTAAGTAACGATCCAACTTCATCACTGATAGCTACTCTGGCATTTTGTACAACAACAATGGGAGAGATTGCATACTGCAATTGTTGTAGTACCGGAACTAATAATTGCAATACAGGAATGGCATGATTGTTAATAGCCGTAGCCGATAATCCATCTGCTATAATTATCGCTATATCATAATGTAAATGGTCTGTATTTAGTATTTGTTTTTTTGACTGATCATTTAATAATTTTCCTAAATCTGGTCTTTGTAAATAGACTGTTCTGTTGTTTGCTTCGCTTTCTAAAAAATAAATAGGTAATTGAAAAAATGCTAATCTGGATGACAGGTCCTTATTATCTAACACAGAATATACCGCATCACGGGCATGTGCAAATGCTAATTTGAATTGCAGCACTTCTTTTAGGGGAATAGCTGTGCCCGTTTTCCCCAATGCAATTCTTGCATTAGTGAATACTTTTAGAGAATGCCATGCATCTTGTTGAGTAATATGTTTAGAGATGTCCGACATAATGAATTTATCGTAATAATGAATGTGATAACTTTATTGGTAACTGATTTCCTTGTTCATCCATAATATGTTGTTTAATTAACCATGCTTCAAATTCAGGCGATGCTTTTTTGTTCAATACTTTTCTTAAGTATAATGCATCATGAAAAGAAGTGGATTGATAATTAAGCATAATATCATCTGCCCCTGGTACGCCCATAATAAAATTGCAACCTGCAACACCAAGTAGCGTTAATAAATTATCCATGTCATCCTGATCTGCTTCGGCATGATTTGTATAGCAGACATCTACACCCATTGGTAAACCCAATAATTTGCCACAGAAATGATCTTCTAAAGCGGCACGTATAATTTGTTTTCCATCAAATAAATATTCAGGCCCTATGAAACCTACAACGGTGTTTACTAACATTGGATTGAATTTTCTAGCCACTGCATAAGCTCTTACTTCCAGCGTTTGTTGGTCAACGTTATGATGTGCATTGGCGGATAATGATGAACCCTGTCCCGTTTCAAAATACATTACGTTATTACCGATACGATCACGTTGTAGTGATAATGCTGCATCGTATGCTTCTTTTAGTATGGATAAATTTATACCGAAACTTTTATTGGTTTTTTCTGTTCCCGCAATGGACTGAAAGATCAGATCAACAGGGGCATGTTGAATAATCTGTAAAGCAGTTGTTACATGACACAGTACGCAACTTTGCGTTGGTATTTCATATTTCGTTCTCAACCCATCTATCATATTTAATAGTGAAATAGCCACGGCAGGACTGTCTGTTGCAGGATTAATTCCAATTACAGCATCACCACTTCCATATAATAATCCATCTACAATACTTGCAGCTATTCCTCTTATATCATCTGTAGGATGGTTAGGTTGTAATCTAGTTGACAAGCATCCTTTTAAACCTATTGTATTTCTAAAACGAGTTACTACTTCGCATTTTTGCGCCACGGAAATTAGGTCCTGGTTACGCATTAATTTTGAAACGGCTGCGATCATTTCCGGTGTAAACCCTGACGTTAATTTTTGTAAAGTAATCGTATCAGCATCATTACTTAATAACCAATCTCTTAATTCACCCACTGTGAAATGGCTTATTAATGAAAATGCAATTGCATTATGTTCATCAATTATTAATCTGGTTATTTCATCTTCTTCGTATGGAATAATAGCTTCATTTAAAAATGTTTTTAGTGGAACATCAGCTAGCGCTATTTGAGCAGCTGTTCTTTCTTCATAATTAATTGCAGCAACCCCGCCTAATACATCACCGCTCCTTAAAGGAGAAGCTTTTGCCAGTAATGTTTTTAAGTCATTAAAAACATACACATTGTTTTGTATGGTGGTTCGATAAGCCATGCTTTAGGTAAAATACAAAATTTTATTTAAAGCATGACTCATATTTATAATACCTGGGAGCTAATGTGCAAAATTATCACAGTAGGCAAGTTCTGAAATTAGGGAATGAAATTTATAGTATGTATTGATAACGTTGAGTAATTATTATATCATTA
>DATHNB010000172.1:0-5088 GCA_035486495.1 Ferruginibacter sp.
CCTGTGCGTGTAAAAGATATTGGTACGGTACAAATGGGAGGAGATCTGCGGTTAGGGGTATTTGATGCAAATGGAACAGGAGAAGTTGTAGGAGGTATTGTCGTAATGCGATATGGAGAAAATGCAGATCAGGTGATACAAGGAATAAAAGCAAAAATGAAAGATGTAGAAAAAGGATTACCGGAGGGTGTAACTTTTAAAATTGATTATGATAGAAGTAATTTGATCGAAGCGGCGATCGCCAATATAAAGGATAAGCTCATTGAAGAAATATGCATTGTATGCATAATCGTTATGGTTTTTTTATTGCATTGGCGAAGTGCATTAAGTATCATCATTCAAATACCAATTACTATAGCTATTAGTTTTATTTTACTAAATGCTTTTGGGTTATCATCTAATATCATGTCGTTAACCGGTATTGCATTGGCTATTGGAGTAATTGTAGATAATGGTATTATCATGAGTGAGAATGCGTATCGTAATTTATCAGAATGGCAAAATAGTCATAAACCTAATTAATGTAATGAGCATATTTAAAAATATTAAACAGAAGTTTTTGAAAAGGGATTACTATAAAATTCCTGATGCAGAGCGTATATCAATTATTGAACGTTCCTGCAAACAAGTGTCACGAGGTATATTCTTTTCGACTATCATTATCATAGCTTCTTTTTTGCCTGTGTTTTTATTAACAGGACAAGAAGGGAAATTGTTTCATCCATTAGCATATACTAAAACATTTATTATGTTAGTAGATGCTTTTTTAGTTGTAACGCTTGGACCTGTCTTGATCTCTTTTTTTATGAAAGGAAAGTTTCGTCCGGAGAGTGCTAATCCTATCAATCGTTTTTTAGAAAGAGTCTATGAACCTATAATTAGATTTTGTACTGAATGGCGCAAGACAACAATAGCGATTAATGTTATCGCTTTACTAATTAGTATTCCGATGGTAATGAGTTTAGGTACAGAATTTATGCCGCCGTTAGATGAAGGAAGTATCTTGTTTATGCCCGTTACACTTCCGGATGTTTCTAATAGTGAAGTAAAACGTATTCTACAGGTGCAGGATAAAATCATTACTTCCGTGCCTGAAGTACAATCGGTGCTTGGTAAAGCCGGAAGAGCAAATACGGCAACGGATAATTCGCCAATCAGTATGATTGAAACAATTGTAATACTGAAACCAAAAAGCGAATGGAGAAAAGGAATTACAAAAGATGATATTATCGATGAATTAAATTCTAAACTGCAAATACCAGGAGTAGTGAATGGTTGGACACAGCCGATCATTAATCGTATCAATATGTTGTCTACAGGTATTAGAACTGATGTAGGTATAAAAGTATATGGCCAAAATCTTGATAGCATTTATGCTTTCTCACAAACAATAAAAAAAGCATTGGCAGGAATGAATGGTGTGAAAGATCTGTACGTAGATCCTATCACTGGTGGTAAATACATTGATATCAATATTAAAAGAGAAGAGATCGTACGATATAATTTAAGTATTGATGATGTGAATGCTGTGATCGAAAGCGCATTGGGTGGAGCTCAGATAACTACTACGGTTGAAGGTCGTCAAAGATTTTCTGTCAATGCAAGATTTGGACAAGATTTTAGAAATAGCATAGAAGCCTTAAAAAGTCTGCAAGTGCAAACCAATGGTTTTGGTCCAATCCCGCTTGAGGCAGTCGCAGATATTCAAATTACAGAAGGCCCGCCAATGATCAGTTCTGAAAATGCTTTGTTGCGCGGCGCTGTATTATTCAATGTGCGTGACAGAGATCTGGGAAGTACGGTCTCAGAAGCACAGCAAAAAGTAAATCAATTGATCGGCTCAATGCCTAAAGGATATTTTATTGAATGGAGCGGGCAATATGAAAATTTGATCAGCAGCGAAAGAACATTAAAGATCATTTTGCCGATCGTACTATTGATAATATTCATCAGTATGTACTTCGCTTTTCATTCAGCGAGAGAAGCATTTTTAAGTTTAGTTACAATTCCTTTTGCTTTGATCGGTGGCTTTTTTATGATCTATTTCGCACATGTAAATTTATCTGTAGCAGTTGCTGTTGGTTTTATTGCATTGTTTGGATTAGCAGTTGAAACAGGTATTGTAATGGTTATTTATTTGAATGATGCCATGCAACAATTAGTAGCCAAGAAAGGGAACAGCAGAGAAACCATTACTAAAAAAGATCTGCGGGAATATGTGATAATGGGTGCCACTAAAAGATTACGCCCTAAGATCATGACTGTATGTGTTTCACTTTTTGCACTAGTTCCTATTCTTTGGAGTAACGGAGTAGGTAGTGATGTAATGAAACCAATTGTAATGCCGATGATCGGTGGTGTATTTACATCTGCCATTCATATTTTATTGGTAACGCCTTTGATATTCCTGATGGCAAAAGAACATGAACTAAAAAAATATGGTAAAATAGAAGTACTAGACACAACACATTAATTATGAAAAAAATAATTCTTTTATCAGCATTTGTTATTGGCATTACGCTGGTTAATGCCCAAACTATGGAGCTGAATGATATATTGGATAGCATACAGCAATCTCATCCATCTGTAAAAATGTATGATGCAAATATCCGCTCTATGGATGCAGCAGCAAAAGGAGCCAAGAATTGGGAAGCCCCTGAAATATCTACAGGATTATGGATGACACCATATAACACTAATCTTTGGAAAGAGAATGATGGGAACACCGGCATGGGACAATACATGATCTCCGGAGAGCAAATGTTTCCTAATAAAAAATACAATGATGCGAATGCTGCTTATATGAATGAAATGTCAGCATCTGTAAAAGAAGAAAAGAAAAATACTTTGAATGAATTGTTTGCTACAGCTAAGAAAAGCTATTATGAATGGGCGATTCTTATTAAGAAGTTACATCTTTTGGATGAAGATGATAGGCTATTACAGATGATGCAGTCAAATGCAGAAACGAGGTACAAAAATGGATTGGGAAAAATAAGTGTTTATTATAAAGTAAAAGCAGCGCTCGCCAATATAGAAAGTCAGCGTATAATGATACAAAATGATCTAGAGCAAAAACGTATTGCATTGAATACGCTGATGAACAGAAATAGTAATATTGATTTCGCGATCGATACAGCTTCATCGATAAAAGATTATTCAAGTTTAGTTCTTGATACATCGCTTTTCTATACCAATAGAAGTGATATAAGATCAATAGATAAAAATATACAACTCACTTATCTGAAAGAACAAGTGGAAAAAGAAAGTCTTAAGACACAATTCGGCATTCAATATGCACACATGTTCGGCTTTGGAGGATTGCCGGCACAATTCACATTAATGGGAACAATAAAGATCCCTATGGTAAAATGGTCTTCACGAGCAAATAAAGCAAACGTTGAAAGTCTGCAATGGCAGGCAGTTGCATTACAAGATCAGAAAGTAATGATGGCTAATGAATATGTAGGAATGGCTAACAGTATTCAAAATGAAATTGTTGCAAAGAAAAAAGAGGTTACACTTTTTCAAAACGATATTATCCCAGCTTTAAAAAAGAATTACCAAAGTATGGAGCTAGGTTATGAGCAAAATACAGAAGAACTATTTATGTTGTACGATGCATGGCAAACACTTAATGATACAGAAATGGAATATTTTGATCAGTTGCAACAGCTGATGGAACTGCAAACAGAATTGGAAAGAGTTTTAGAAATAAAATAATAGTATGAAAAAGATCTTGTGGATTTATATAACAGCATTAGTGATGGTATTGTTGTCATGCAATAACCAGCAGCAAAATAATACAGAGCAGGCAAGTACTGTACCCAAACAGTTATATACTTGTTCAATGCATCCTCAAATCATAGAAGATCATCCGGGCAATTGTCCGATTTGTGGTATGCGTCTTATTAAAATGAATCAACAATCTTCAACAGTTCCTGCTAGTATACAACTTGAATCTTTAATAAAACCGGTGAATGAATTTGTTGTTAGCTCATTACCTGTAACAACATTGCAGCAAAAAAATAGCAGAGATTCTGTACAATCATTTGGCGCTATTGAATATGATGCAAGAGCAACAGGCACAATTTCAGCGAGGGTTGCGGGACGTATTGAAAAACTATATATCCGCTATCGATATGAAGAAGTAGAAAAGGGACAAAAAATAATGGATATCTATAGTCCGGAATTATTAACGGCACAGCAGAATTTGTTATTTCTTCTTTCCAACGATACGCAAAATATTGGGTTCATTAAAACGGCTAAAGAAAAATTATTATTATTAGGAATGAGTGATGAACAATTGAAAGAAGTGATACAATCAGGTAAACCTTCCTATACAGTAAGTATTTATAGTGATTACAGTGGTCATGTACATGAGGCTGGTATGGATGTGTCGGATAATACAAATACTAATGAGATGCAGAATGCATCAATGGTTACAGAAGAGTTGTCTTTGAAAGAAGGAATGTATGTAGAAAAAGGGCAAGCCTTATTTATGATCATGAGTCATCATCAGGCTTGGGCAGCGTTACAAATTTATTCACAAGATGAGTCACTTATTAAAGTAGGGAATTTGGTTAGAATAATTCCTGAAGCAGACACCACAAATATTATTACCGGACAAATTGATTTTATAGAACCATTTTTCAGAAGCAATAGCAAAACGCTTACAGCAAGAGTATATTTTCATAATGCTTTTCACTTGCCGGTAGGTAGTCATGTAACAGCTCGTATTTATACGAATGGCGCACAGGCTTCGTGGCTTCCGCAAAGTGCAGTTATTTCGTTGGGATTAAATAGCGTGGTGTTTCTTAAAGATAATGGTGGCTTTAGAGTACATAAAATCATAACAGGTATTCGTAACAATAATGACATTCAAATACTTTCTGGATTAGCTATAACAGATACCGTTGCTGTTAATGCAGCATATCTTATCGACAGTGAAAGTTTTATTAAATCTTCTTCAAACTAAAAATATGTTTCAGCAATCACGTAATAGTTTTTTATTGATGCACATTGCCATTTGTTTTGCAGTGCTGATCATATCTTCTTGTAATCAATCTGCGAAGCAACAGGCAGGAA
>DATHNB010000173.1:0-2908 GCA_035486495.1 Ferruginibacter sp.
TTTTAATTAAAACAATCATTATGACAAAACAGGCAAGTATTATTAAACTAAAAGGTACTATTGGCGGTATCACTTTTTACAAAAGCCAGGACGGCTATTTAGCGAAAGAAAAAGGCGGCGTTGAAGCCGACCGAATTGCTAATGATCCAAACTTTGCAAGAACCCGCGAAAACGGTAGCGAATTTGGACGTGCCGGTAAAGCCGGTAAAACATTGCGCAGTGCATTTAGAACACTATTGCAGGATGTATCTGATAACAGAATGGTAAGCAGATTGACAGCCGCTATGATCACAGTGTTACAAGCAGATACTACAAGTGTAAGAGGCCAGCGAAATGTAATTGATGGTGAAGCTTCATTGTTAGAAGGTTTTGACTTCAACAACAATGCAAAGTTGAGCACTACCCTATTTGCGCCTTACACATCAACAATTGATCGTGTAGCCGGTTCATTAGTTGTAAATGTTCCATCATTTATTCCATCGAATATGATTACTGCACCGGGTGGTACAACGCATTTTAAAATGGTTTCTGCAGGTGCAGAGGTTGATTTTGAGAATAACAATTTTACTGTTGATGCGCACGACAGTGGTGTTCTTCCATGGGATGGTACTGCAACCGCTGTGATCAATCTTGCAAATGCTGTTACTGCTAACAGTACTCATCCATTGTTTTTAGCGTTCGGTATAGAATTCTATCAGCAAGTGAATGGCCAGCAATATCCATTGAAGAATGGAACGTATAATGCGTTGGCAATTGTAAAGGTTAGTACACCATAATTTACTTTAAGTCCCTTTCTGCATAAGAAAGGGACTTAAAAAAAAGTAACAATATTTCTTAATCATTATCTCATTCTTATAAGAGAACAGGTATTAACAAATAACAAATGGAACAAAACACTGCCAAAGACCAGGCTCCTACTTCATCATTTTTTAAGATTCTTAAAAAGATAGGGCTAATTCTCCAAACGATTGTAACAGTTATCGGGTTCTGGAAAAGTAAACAAAGTAGTAATCAAACAACTGTAAAGGATAACTGATGAATCAATATTTTGACACTCATACTAAAGCAGGCACAGCGAGCGGAACACTGCTCACCATCTTTGCCAACATTCATAGCGCAGATCTTGTGAAGACTGCAGTATTGGCCGCTATTGGTGCTATGGTTAGTTTTAGTGTTACGTTATGTCTTAAAGTTGTAATCAGATATTTTAAAAGATGATTTCTTTTATTTAGTGGAGGTGTCGGAGAAAAGTTAAGGGGCTGAAAAGCCCCTTTTTGTTTACATACATATATGAATCTCTATAGAAAGAGTATACGAATTATTTAAAACGAAATGCTTTAGCCATTAGTTCCTGTTCTGCTCGTGATATTCCTATTTGAGTAGCTATTGTACTCCAGTTTTTTATTACAGATAACACTTCGTTGATAATAATATTCATTTGCTTTTCATCCAGTTGAAAGTATTCGCCTACACTTTTAGCCAAATCAAAACTAAGTAAGTTATCTATCGCATCAATATTCAACGCCAACCCTTCCTTATCAATAGATGGATTAATATCATAGGCAGGTGATAATCGCCATCCATCTTCCTTTAATATAAATCCATGGTTACGTAAATGGTCATCTGTATTAGAAACAGCAATATTAAATACAATACGTTTCCATAACTGATGTAGGTCACTTTTATTATTAGAGCCTGAATATTGTATAAATTCTGCTAAATCGAGATAGCTGGCAGGATGATCTTTAATAGTATCTTCATTATTACCTGTCATTGTCATAGCCGATGCAAAATGTACACGTTCTCCGTTTAATCTATCAAATCTTTTAGTAAAAAAAGTATGATGTCTCCCACTCACCTTTTCTATTCTTGACTCAGTCATGTCTATCCCCGCTTCCAATGCTAACTTATATGCCAGGTATTCCCATGCCGCTTTATCGATAGCATCAGCCTTTGCCGGAAATTTTGCGATCCACGGATGGCCATGATCGTCCAGAATATTAGCCTTAGGTCGGGCTCCACCTAATGATGATCCCGGAGCGATTAAAACAGAAAGCCATTTCCTTACTTCTTCATTCTCTTCATCAGATTCAAGAACAGCTGCACCGTGTTGTAGTTCCCTAACATTTGACCAGTGAGGTGTAGGATAATCCTTATTATCATCTAAAAAAGATCCGTTAGGATTAAGCTTGAATCGCAAAGCTCCCATTCGGCTTTCATCGTACACGCCTAAAAGAAAATCAATATCATAAAGAACAGGAGCATTCTTATTCGAGTCCCTAGCCAATTGCGCAGCCCTTCGTTTCATCAAGGTTCTACCCCAGGTATCTGGCATTGAATCCATAAACACTCCGAAATTTTCTTTACCGTTTGGATACTGCGTACCTGAATACCAAGCTATGTCAGGATCAAGCAATAGCTGTTCTTTTGAATTGATCCATTCCTTATCGTATTCGAAGCTGAATGCTTTTCTTCCTTTAGCCTGTTGAGCTGAAAGCACGCCGATACATTTAGGTTCATTCATTCCTACCCAGTGTGCATATACGTATATATCTGTTTTGCCTGCCATTTCTACTTAGTTTTTATCAATTCAAGATCTTGTAATTTTCTGCCATAATTATCATCGGCGGCCAGTTTCAAAACATCGTCTTGCAAACCAAGCACACGTAAAGTATTAAAATAAGCTCCAAAAGATACACTTGCGTTGCCTTTTTCTATTTCATATAAAGTAGACCGGTCAATACCCGCCCGCTCGGCTACTTGTATTGTAGTAAGCTTCCGCCTTTTTCTTGCTAGCTTAATATTTTCACCTACCTGTTCGAGTATTTCCTGATATTTAGGGAATAATATTTGTTTTCGCTTTTTCATAAATGTTGCTTATTATCCGCAAAATAACTAAAATTGCAGG
>DATHNB010000174.1:0-5340 GCA_035486495.1 Ferruginibacter sp.
TATTTTTTTTAGTATGGATGTTTTTTTTCGATCCGAAAGATATTCCTTCAGACTTAAATAGGAGAGATAAGTATCGGGAGTTGCAAAGAAATGAAGCTCATTTTAATCAATTGATAGCTCAAACACAAGATGAATTAAGCCAATTGAAGACAAACGCCCAAACTATTGAAAAATATGCAAGGGAAAAGTACCAAATGAAAAAAGATAATGAAGACCTATTTATAGTGCAAAATTCTTCATCATCTAATAAATAATTTATATTTCTTACAATATTTTTTTTAATAAAGCGTTTCTAATCTACCCAATCCTCGTACCACTGTATTTTCGAAAAGGAAAATATTTTTTGAAACAATCCTAAACCTAATCAGTTAAGATCTGTTTGGTAGTTCTATCTTTTAGAAATATCAAATTAACATCCACCAGCGTTATCAATATTAATATTTAAAATAATAAGTCGTACTTGTTTTGGCTTACTTTTTGATATAAATACTTAACCCAAAAGAAACAAAATGAATAGTGTAACATCAGATGAATTATTGCAATACGTTTACAAGGAAACTCTTGTTCAGAGAGGACTTGCAATTAAAGCCGCAATTGAAAATAACAGTCGCGTCCATAAAGAATATCTTGCAATCAAATCGGCAAAAAACAATTTGAATAAGTTGCCTCTTCTTTCGCCACCTAAAGAAGCCGTTGATAGAATTCTTAGGCATGCGAAGAAGTCACTTAAATAGATTATACCCCATATTCCCTTATATTTACATACTGCTAGATGCGGTAGGTATTTATGACTAAAGCACAACGATATCAATTTGTAATTGATTACTTTTTACAGAATTCTCCCAATGCCGAAACAGAATTAACCTACGATAATCCCTTTGAACTTTTAGTTTCTGTAATTCTTTCTGCCCAGTGTACCGATAAGCGCGTAAACGCTACTACTCCCGAAATATTTAGAAAATATCCCGATGCAAGAAGGATGAGTAAAGCAACGTTTGATGATCTATTTCCTTTGATAAAAAGTATATCCTATCCCAATAATAAAACAAAACATTTAATAGGTATGGCTACGATGTTACAGGAAAATTTTTCCGGGGAAGTACCTATGACTGTTGATGAGTTAATGTTATTGCCGGGAGTGGGCAGAAAAACAGCTAACGTTATTACATCGGTAATAGATGAACAGCCCAATATGGCTGTGGATACACATGTTTTTAGGGTTAGTAATAGATTAGGGTTAACGAAAAATTCAAAAACACCCTTGGCAACGGAAAAGGAACTGATTAAAAACATTCCCGAAAAGTATATTCATACGGCGCATCACTGGTTGATATTGCATGGAAGATATATCTGCACGGCAAGAAATCCCAAATGTGTTGAATGCGGCTTAAAAAGTATTTGTATCTATTATAAAAAAAAAAAGTAAGCTCAACAACACATAAATAACATTCAGTAGATCAAAAAAATCCTATTTTCGATCCCATATATAAGTATTTGTTTATTTTACAACACATCACAGTTGCTTGCTATCTAGTTAATTATTATATTTGACCAATAAAGGGCATTTTATTATGAAGAAAATAATTTTACTAACGGTAGTTTTAGTAGTAACATTTACAATAGGGTTTGTTGAAAGAGCTTCTGCACAATATTATTATTATGATGATAATACCTATGATACGCCACTTACTTTTGAAGCAGGTGCATCTCTTGGTACTATGAATTGCCTAACAGATATTGGAGGTAATGCAGGTTTAGGAAAGAAGGGGCTTAAGGATTATCGTTTAGGAAATACTGATTTTGACGCTAGTATATATGCGAGTGCTGTTTACAAATATGCATATGGATTAAGGCTGGAGGCTACTTACGGTACGGTTTCTGCATCTGATGCAGACTTGAAAAGCGTTGCTTCTTCTACTGACGGGCGTTATCAACGTAATTTAAGTTTTCGTAGCAGAATAGAGGAATTAGCACTTGTTGCTGAGTTCTATCCTTTGTACATTTTTGTAGATTGGGCAAATACAAAATATGATCCTCCTAAACTTTCTCCATATATTTTGGCGGGTGTGGGGGTATTTCATTTTAATCCACAGGCACAGGACAGTTTAGGTAATTGGGTTGATTTACAACCATTACATACAGAGGGGGAGGGAATTGTACCAGGTAGGCCAAATTATAAATTAACCCAGATAAATTTCCCTGTTGGTTTTGGGCTTAAATATGAACTAACTCCCAAAATTAATATACGTGCAGAATTAATGTGGCGTATCCTTCAAACCGATTATTTGGACGATGTAAGTACGACCTATGTAGATCCTTCAGTTTTTAAAAATAATCTTCCTCCAGCTCAAGCACAAGAGGCAATATACTTCAGCGATAGGGTTAAAAATTCACCTTCTACTCCACAATATAACTGGCATGTGGGAGGTATTCGCGGTGATTCAAAAAATAACGATACTTATTTCTCTCTTAATATAAAAGTGGGTATCGCATTCGGAAGAGAAGCACGTTAGTAGTTAATTAGAATATTTTTTTACAAGTAACAAAGATGCCAGATAATTTTTTCTGGCATCTTTGTTATGAAGAACACAGCATATGCAGAAACCATCTTTAATTACTTACCCAGGTCCTTTTCATAAATATATTGATCAGGTACCTCAGGAAGATCTTTATGATGCATTTAATGTACAGTTATCGATCATTAGTATTTTTCTTTCTTCTCTTTCGGAAGAGGGATCTAAATATGCTTATACTGCTGATAAGTGGACGATCAAAGAAGTATTGCAACATATTATTGATACAGAACGTATTTTTAGTTACAGAGCATTATGCTTTTCAAGAGGCGAAAAAAAGATACTACCAGGATTTGAACAGAATGATTATGCTGGTGCTTCAAATGCAAACAGTCGTACATGGCATAGCTTAGGGAATGAATTTTTAATACTAAGACAATCAACATATTTACTATTTAATAGTTTTACAGAAGACATGCTTGCCAGTGAGGGTATCTCAAATAGCAATACTAATACTGTTGCAGGGTGGGGATATGCAATAATTGGGCATTTCTATCATCATAAAAAAGTTATCGAAGAAAAATATTTATAATAAAAAACGCACCATTTTAAATGGTGCGTTTTTTATTATGTTAATGCTATTTTTATTATAAATATTTCTTGATCTCATCAACTAATTCTCCTTTTGTAATAGGTATTCCCATTATCTTATTATATCCTTTAGCATCTACAAAATATACATCACGAATAATTTTTATTAATTGTCCATTATTAATTTCCGGAATTAATACATGATCAAAGTTTCTCAAAATTTCGCCAAGATTTTTTGGGAAAGGCCTGATATAACGTAGATGAGCATGTGATACGTCTTTATCTTCATTCTGAAGATCTTTTACGGCACTTTTTATAGTACCATAAGTTGATCCCCACCCAAGTACTAATACTTTTCCTTTTGCTTTGCCGCTATCTAATGTTTGTTCAGGAATATAATCAGCAATGTTATCAATTTTTGCTTGTCTTGTTTTAACCATGTGTTGATGGTTCTCATTATCGTAACTGATATTACCAGTTATATCTTGCTTTTCCAAACCTCCTACACGATGTTCAAGTCCTGGTGTACCTGGTATTGCCCAAGGACGAACCAATTTTTCATCTCTTTTATATGGCATTAATTTTTCTTCGCCTTCATCCAATTTTTCTTTGAAAGAAACTTTAATTTCAGGAAGATCTGCTGCTACAGGAAATTTCCAAGGTTCAGCGCCATTAGCGATATATCCGTCACTTAAAAATATCACGGGTGTCATATGTTGGAGACTGATACGTACAGCTTCGTAAACGGCACTAAAACAATCACTAGGCGTTGATGCTGAAATTACAGGCATCGGGCACTCTCCATTTCTGCCGTAATAAGCCTGTAACAGATCGCTTTGTTCTGTCTTAGTTGGTAAACCAGTGCTTGGTCCACCACGTTGAACGTTTACTATTACTAAAGGAATTTCAAGCATTACTGCAAGGCCCATTGCTTCCGCTTTTAATGCCATCCCTGGTCCGCTTGTTGTAGTAACACCCAAACTACCACCATAACTGGCACCAATAGACGAAGCGATTGCCGCTATCTCATCTTCGGCCTGGAATGTTTTGATACCAAATGTTTTATACTTGCTTAGTTCATGTAAAATATCACTCGCAGGTGTGATAGGGTAGCTACCTAAAAATAATTCTAATCCGCTTTTATCAGCTGCTGCGATCAAACCATAAGCTAAAGCTTGATTTCCCATGATGGAACGGTAAACACCCTTTTCCATCTTTGCTTTTTCTACAGTAAATCTTGTTCTGAAAGTCTCAGTAGTTTCACCAAAATAGTAGCCTGCTTTTAATACTTTCACATTGCTTTCCATTATCTCAGGCTTCTTACCAAATTTATCTTTGATAAAATCAATAGTATTATCCATATCTCTGTTGTACATCCAATAAAGGAAACCTAGTACGAACATATTTTTTGCACGATCTTTTTCCTTGGTACCCATTGTGATATCTTTCAATGCTTCCCTTGTCATTTTGGTCACATCCATTTTTATCACTTCAAATCCTGCAAGACTATTATCTTCTAAAGGGTTAACACCCTCAGGATAATTTGCCAATCGTAAATTCTTTGAATCAAAGCCATCTATGTTAGCGATAATAATACCGCCTTTTTTTATAGACTTCATATTTACTTTTAATGCAGCAGCATTCATTACCACCAATACATCGCAGATATCTCCGGGCGTGAAAACTTTATCACTGCTAAAACGTAATTGATAACCACTAACCCCAGGTAGAGTACCTATTGGGGCACGTATCTCTGCAGGGAAATCAGGAAAGGTGGCCAGGTCAATACCCAATAAAGCAGTATTATTAGTAAATTGACTCCCAGTTAATTGCATACCGTCGCCACTATCGCCGGCAAATTTTATTACTACGTCTTGTAGTATTTGTTCTTGTGTATCCATGTTTTATCTAAATGTAACCAATGGTTAAAAAGTAGTGCAAGTTACGGTGAATTTCATTTTTAACCCACTCATTTTATAAGTTTATTGTTATATGTAAACGAGCTATTTACAGCAATAATCTATAAAATTGTTAACACTAAAAGATGCTGTTATTTTATTACTTATTAATCTTTAAATTTGGCTAAAACTTTATAATTATGGATCTATTCAAATCAGGCAATCCTACGTTATCAGACAAAAGATTTCGCGATACAATAATTGAAGATGCTGTTGTAATCGACGATAATGCTATGACGGTAAGAGGAACGCTTAACAAATTTGGTTTTTTATTTTTG
>DATHNB010000175.1:0-3135 GCA_035486495.1 Ferruginibacter sp.
CAATGAGGCGGTTTAACAATCCCGGCTTAATACAATTTATGAGGTGGTCAGCTTGCTCCGGAAATTACTGGTCAGCTTAGTCCGGATTTTGGTGGTCAACATGCACCGGAAATTGGTGGTCAACTTCACCGGATTTTCCAATAAGGCAACGCAGCTCTCTCAAAAAAAAAGTGGACCACAATTTCTCCAGTATTATTCATACCTCCATACGCACCATTTATAAATCTAGGATTATATAATGGATCGAATACGTATTTAAATTTTATTTTATCTGTTTTCTCGAGTTCCATTTTGTTAATTTATATATAATACGTAAAAGTTGATAAAAAAATGCTTAAACGTTGATAAAAATGTCGTTGTACTCAATATTCTTAATTGCATATATCCAAATATATAAGATTAAGCTTAAAAATTACTAGCATTAACAAAATATTTACTTAATATATCAGGTTTGTTTACTTAACAGACTTTTTCTTTGGGTATATATCATGATTGAGATCAAGCCAGACAATATTAAATAATCCCTCCTTGCCAAGAAATCCGAATACCCGTGGGGCTTTCTTATCGGTTGTATATACTGAAAACTGATATATTTCCGGAAGATCATAATCGTCTGTTCCGGTTTCATTTTTTACAAATACTTTAAATTTTTTGATTAATTCTTTTACCTCCTTCTTGTTTGATTTAACATGATGGAAATGGTATTTATTTATTGGCTCTATTTCTTCGAAACGAAGTGCTGATAATTCTCTCTTAACTTTGAACAATTCAAAAAAATCCAAAAGATCTAGTTGGGGATTATTGTAACAAAAATCTGACTGATTAAGAGAAAGGTATTTGTATGAAAACACAGGCTTCAAATCACTAATAGATTTGAACTGTAATTTAATTTTACTTTTAACTCCTTTCTTGGTTGGAACAGAAGGAGGAATAGGATTAAACCCATCCAAAAAAATATTGCTCATTTTTTAATTAACTAGACTTGAATAATATTCCTTCATAGTATCAAATGAAATGTCACTTTCGCATCTTACAAAATCAGATAGCCCTTCGCGCTTCTCTAACCATGGTTTTTCATTATGTGTTAATGCTTCAAGCTGAAAAGCTGAAAGAGGCGCATATTTTTTTAATACTTCACGAATTAAGTCAATCTGATCTTTTTTTAAATCTAAATATGAGAACACATCTGAATCTTTAAACTCATACTCCACCGTTTTTAGTGGGTTATATCCAAATTTTTTATATTTATCATATACTACACGATAAACAGGCCCATGAACCCATGCTTCTGGTTTGTCTACAAAAATTAATTTGCCTTCAAAATATACCAAATGCCAAGCCTGTATATAATATAAAAGTTTTTGAAGCTTTTTATTAGAAATGAATTCCCCTGATTTGTTAAAATAGGATATAATAAAATCTGAAAGATAAATGATATCGATTTTTTTCATTTTTTTACTTTAAATAAACTATCGCCAATAAATCTTGTCAGATTTATTTTATTTCAAATGGTCTTTAAAAATTTCATAGTCAGACCAAATTTTAAGTTGGTATCAGCAACATTAAAGTAAATATACGTACGAATTTTGTTAACGATAAAGATTTATTGATATTTTTTAACAAATCGACAAAAAATGGACATTCGTCTAAGCATTGCAAATATTCAAATTGTACAAAATAAAGAACTTTTCATTCCGAATTATCCCTCGTTTATGTTTCCTTATACAAACACAAAGCCCTTATAAACTATTGGTCTATAAGGGCTTAAGGTGTTCAAGAGTAGCGGGAACAGGACTCGAACCTGTGACCTTCGGGTTATGAGCCCGACGAGCTACCAACTGCTCCATCCCGCGGTATATTTTTAATTCTATCGCTTCTTTTCAAGTATCAGAACACTCTCTGATATAATTTGGTTTGCAAAGATAGTAAAAAAATCCAATAACTAGCAAATCAGCCCGTTTTAGGCTAAAATATATAATTCATTTTAATTTTAAGACTCATTGAAGGTGTACTTACCTGAAATTTAGCATCTTCGAATTTCGGAGGTCCCATGGAACCTTTTGCATCCCTTGATGCTCCCAATCCTTCTTTTGGTATTCCCATAAAATTAGAATCCATTTCCAGATTATCGTTTTCATCGTGCAGTACCGCTACCGCATACGTACCATAAGGAACAGCATCCAATACAAAAGAAGCGGTATTATTTACAATGGGTGAAGCAGCTTTTCTGAACGCTTTATCCGGATTGGTGGGATAATCTGCTGAACTATTATAAAGCGACAAAAGAACTTTACCGGAATTGTTCTTAATATTATATACAGTAACAAATATCTTACCCGTAGTTACCTGCTTATTGGTAAATGAGAACAGTGATAGTATAAAGACAAATGCTAAAACAACTATTTTGCTGGACCTTCTTTTCATATTCTTTAACTATTGAATAGTTGATTATTTATATAAAATATCAAAAAGTATCCTTTTGTTCATTTAGAACGATTGCTTTACTAAATCCATCCCTCCAAAGAATTGAAAGCATGGATGGATAGATTCATGTTATTTTCTCACAACAATTGTCTTTGCCCACCTGTCATGTAGTGTTCTTTTCGCACCATCATTCAGCATAAATAAGCAATCCACCAGAAATAAGATGCCTGCTGAGCGGCTGATCAATGAAACAAAAGAATTCTGGGTTTGCTGAACTTCGATAACCTTCATAAAGGTATCCGCTGATTGAAAAGATTCCATATTAAATATCTCTATATTCTGAAACAGACCCAGTAGAATCGATAACAGATAATAATAATTACGGATGAATGATTGGGAATAGGTAATGGCTTGAAAGGAATTATCACACACCCTGATACCCATTATTTGCTTACCCAGCGTAGCACCGTAACTTTTTTCCATCCATACTTTATAAAGCATTCCTATAACTGCCGGCAGTAAGCTGATCACAAAAGACTTCAGATAAATCAACGAAAAGAATGTTAATCCAACCGTCACTGGAGAAAGTATCAGACCATCCAGCAAGGAAGCAAAAACACGTTGCCAGAAACCTGCGTAATGTACTTGTTCAGCGGGCTCAATAGAATCATCAAGAATTGTTTCGTTTGTATTCATATGCTCATAGTTTAT
>DATHNB010000176.1:0-11498 GCA_035486495.1 Ferruginibacter sp.
TATCGATAGTTTTTCAATCATATCTTCAGATACAATCAATACAAAACAATTTTTTAGTGTATCAGTAGATAATTCCAGCGCAGGTGTTTTATATAATACCATCGGTGTAAACGGCGCTACGTATGAAGAGTATAATATAGCGTCACTTTTTTGGCAACAGCTAGGTGCGCTAGGTGCTGATCTATATATTATTTCATTAGGTACAAATGAAGCACAAAAAGCAAGTATTGATGAAGAAGCGTTTCAACAACAAGTAAATTTATTTTTACAAAAATTGAAAGCAGTTTCACCCAATGCTGTTGTTTTGATTACTACGGCTGCAGATTCTTACAAAAAAGAGAAAGCTAATGTGGAATTGGAGCAGGTAAATTGTTTGCTTTCTCAAATTACGGATCAAAATAATATTCCTGTGTGGAATATGTATAATATTACGGGCGGGCATCAATCTGCCAGTTGCTGGCGCGACAATAAATGTATGAATAAAGACCTTATACACTATCTTCCTAACGGGTACCAGATTCAGGGCACACTTTTCTTCAACGCGCTGGCAAAAGGATATAACAATTACATCAATAATCATTGATCCGTATAAATAAAAAATAAAATTTGAAGGCCGGGCCTCTTTTTTAATTATATGGATGTCTTTTATTATATGCTCTATAAAGGTTTGTATCTTTGTAGTTCCTAAACTAAACTGGTAATGGCAAAACAACCCATATTAAATTGTTCTTTTTGCGGTCGTAGTCGTGATGAGGTTAAAATATTGATCGCCGGTCAGGAAGGTCATATTTGCGAAAGTTGTGTGGAACATGCCCAGGAAATAATCGGACAAGAATTAATGATAGGGCCTGATGCAAAATTAGATGCAACAGGAAGCAAATTGTCTGTTAGAAAACCATTAGAAATAAAGAAATTTTTAGACGAATATATTATTGGTCAGGATGATGCTAAAAAGGTTTTAGCAGTAGCAGTTTACAATCACTACAAGCGCTTGAATCAAAAAATTGAGAATGATGTTGAGATAGAAAAGAGTAACATCATCATGGTAGGCGAAACAGGTACAGGTAAAACATTGCTCGCAAAATCTATTGCTCGCATGTTGAATGTTCCTTTCGCAATTGTTGATGCTACTGTGTTTACAGAGGCCGGTTATGTTGGTGAAGATGTGGAAAGTATGCTAACGCGTTTATTACAATCATGTAATTATGATGTAGCTGCTGCAGAAAAAGGAATTGTGTTTATTGATGAGATAGATAAGATCGGTAGAAAAAGCGATAACGCATCTATCACAAGAGATGTTAGTGGTGAAGGTGTACAACAAGGCTTATTAAAATTATTGGAAGGTACTGAAGTACTCGTACCACCTCAAGGCGGACGTAAACATCCTGAACAAAAACTAATAAAAGTAAACACACAGAATATTTTATTTATCTGTGGCGGAGCTTTTGATGGCATCGACAGAATAATAGCAAAAAGGGTCAACACAAATTCTATAGGATTTAATGTAAATAAAGAATTGCAGGAATATCAACATAATAACTTGTTGCATTTTGTAAACTCTGTAGATCTTAAGAATTTCGGTCTTATTCCAGAATTGCTGGGTCGTTTACCGGTGGTAACCTATTTAATGCCTTTAGATGCACCAACGTTGCGTAGTATCTTGACTGAGCCTAAAAACGCATTAATAAAACAATTCACACGTTTATTTGATATAGAAGGGATCGAACTTAAGTTTGAGCCTGCCGTATTTGATTTTATGGTAGAAAAAGCACTGGAATATAAGCTGGGCGCACGTGGATTACGTAGCATCAGCGAAAGTATCCTAACTGATGCGATGTACGAATTGCCTTCTCAAAAGGTAAAATTATTCGAAGTAACATTGGAATATGCACAACGTAAATTCAGCAACAGTAAAATGAGTCTGCTGAAAGTAGCATAATTATAGAATCTTTCTAAACATTTTTTAAACAACCACCGCTCATTATTAGGTGGTTGTTTTATTTCAATTTATTTTCGCTGCGTTTTGGAACTGACGGGTAAATTTTTCAATTAATTCCGGATTAAAAACAATCATAATAAACCACAGACAAACTAATGGTAGACGTAATTTTAGGCTTACAATGGGGTGATGAAGGGAAAGGGAAAATTGTAGATTATTTTGCACCCAAATATGATGTGATCGCCCGTTTTCAGGGAGGCCCAAACGCAGGCCACACTTTATATGTTGAAGGTAAGAAAGTAGTATTGCACCAAATACCTAGCGGCATTTTTCATAAAGATAAAATTAACCTGATCGGTAATGGCGTTGTTTTGGATGTGGTAACGTTGATGAAAGAATGTGCCACAGTAAAAGAAATGGGCGTCGATTATAAAAAGAATCTATATATCAGCGAACGCGCGCATTTAATTTTACCTACGCACAGAGCGTTGGATAAAGCAAGTGAAATTTCAAAAGGTCATGATAAGATCGGTTCTACTTTAAAAGGTATTGGTCCGACGTACATGGATAAAACCGGTCGTAATGGTTTACGCGTTGGTGATATATTAAACAAAGATTTTTCTGCAAGATATAAGAGCATTAAAGCAAAGCATCAGCAATTATTAGATAATTATCATTTTCAGGAAGAAGTTAATTTTCAGGAAGATATCGCTGCATGGGAAAAAGAATTCCTAACGGCAATTGAAGAATTGAAGACCTTTAAAATTGTTAATGGTGAATATTTCATTAACGACTTGATCAACCAAGGCAAGAAAGTATTGGCGGAAGGTGCGCAAGGAAGTATGCTGGATGTTGATTTTGGTACCTTTCCGTTCGTTACAAGTAGCAATACTATATCGGCAGGTGTTTGTACAGGGTTAGGAATCGCGCCACAAAAAATAAAAGAAGTATTCGGTGTTTCAAAAGCATATTGTACAAGAGTTGGTAGTGGTCCTTTTCCAACAGAATTACATGATGCAACGGGAGAATTGATCCGTAAAATAGGAAGTGAATTTGGTAGCACTACTGGTCGTCCGCGCCGTTGTGGTTGGATCGATCTTGTATCATTGCAATTTGCTTGTATGATCAATGGTGTTACGCAGATCATCATGACCAAAACGGATATTTTGGATAGCTTACCTGAATTAAAAGTTGCTACAGCTTTTAATATTGATGGGAAAGAAGAAAAGCAAGTTCCATTTCAAATGCATGGCCTGAAAATTGATCCTGTATATAAAAGTTTTGAAGGCTGGCAAACAGATATTACTGCAATCGACAACTATGCTGCATTACCAACAAAAATGAAAGAATATATTAATTTTATAAATGCGTATTTAAAAGTACCTGTAAAATATATTAGTAATGGTCCGGGTAGAGATCAGATAGTTGTTGCATAAAAAATAAAATAAAATAAATGCCTTTTTTTTTGGCTAATTAAAAATCTCTTAGAAAATTTACAGTACAATTAAGTAGTATGGCAGACAAAGAAAAAAAGACACCTGCAAAAAAAGCAGCACCTGTAAAAAAAGCGGCTCCTAAAAAAGCTCCAGCTAAACCGGCTAAGAAAAAAGATGAAGATGATGACGACGATGATGATTTTGATCTTGAAGAAGAAACGCCCGTAAAAAAAGGTAAAGGCGCTGCTAAAAAGAAAGGTGATGACGATGATGATGACGACGATGACGATGTAGAAGAAAAAGATGATTGGGAAAAAGGAGAAGCAGGAGAAGATGATGATTGGGATCCTGACTTTGCAGAATTTGATGTACCTAAATCAAAAGGCAAAAAAGCTCCCGGTAAAAAAGGAGTTAAAGAGGAAGATGATGATTTGAAGATGGATGATGATTTTAAGGACCTTGGTTTTGATGATGATGATTTAGGTGGAGGTTTTGATGATGACGATGATGATTTTTAAGAACAGCTAGTAGCGAAGAAATGGATGGCTAGTAACAAAAATAGTACGCGTGAAAAGCACTCATTCATTTGCAATAACTGATTACATAGAATTCAAACAAAAAATGTTGAACTGGGCAAAACAGTTCAACATTTTTTGTTTGCTGGATAATCAACAATACCATTTTGATATACCCGCTTTTGAAAGCTTGTTAGCTGTAGGTTGTAAAGCAAATATTGAAGTAAATGCAGGTAATGCATTTACACAGCTAAAAGAATTTTCTAATAAACATAAAGGTTGGTTATTTGGTCATTTAGGATATGATCTTAAAAATGAAACTGAACAATTATCATCAGCAAATTTTGATGGAATTGGTTTTGCTGATCTGCATTTTTTTGTTCCTGAAATAGTTTTGCAGTTAACAAAAGATCAACTAATTATTTTTTGTGATGACGATGCTACTATTATTTTCGAACGTATTCAATCCTGCTCATCACAAATAAAATCTTCCGATAAAATTTCTTCTGTTATTAAAAATAGGATATCAAAAGAAGAATATCTTACCAAGATAAAAGAAATACAGCAAAGAATATTACGGGGAGATTGTTATGAGTTAAATTTTTGCCAGGAGTTTTATATTCAGCCTGCAACGATCGATCCTGTTTCAGTGTATCATCAGTTAACCGAATTATCACCGAATCCGCTCGCGGCTTTGTATAAATTAAATGATAAATATTGTTTGTGTGCCAGTCCTGAACGTTATTTAAAAAAAACGGGCGATACAATTATTTCTCAACCAATAAAGGGTACCGCTAAGCGTGATCTGGCAGATAAATTGCTGGACGAACAGCGTAAAACAAGCCTGTTAAACAGCAATAAAGAGCGTAGTGAAAACGTTATGGTGGTGGATTTGGTACGTAATGACCTTAGTAAAATATGTAAAGAAGGTACCGTAAAAGTTGACGAACTGTTTGGTATATATAGTTTTCCGCAGGTACACCAAATGATCAGTACTGTTAGTGGGCGATTGCAAAATGATATCCACTGGGTGGATGCTATTAAAGCCACATTTCCAATGGGATCAATGACAGGCGCACCTAAAAAACGGGTGATGGAATTGATCGAACAATATGAAGAAACTAAACGTGGTGTTTTTTCAGGCTCAATTGGCTATATAAATCCCGAAGGTGATTTTGATTTTAATGTGGTAATACGAAGTATATTATATAACAGTTCAACCCAATATCTTTCTTTTCAAACGGGCGGTGCTATTACGTTTTACAGCGATGCTGAACAGGAATATGAAGAATCTCTGCTAAAGGCAGAAGCAATTAAGACGGTGTTGCGGTAATTATTTACAAGAAAATTGTATATTCAATTATAATAAAGTCCTATTTTATGAATAAAGTAAAATTGACGTTATGCTGCTTGCTTCTTCTTATTGTCAACATTTGTTCGGCACAAGAAGTCACCCTAAGGTACATCAGAAAGCATTTACCACTTGCTACAGATCTATCACAACAATGGGGTATTCCCGTTTCAATCATACTAGGGGTTTCAATATTGGAATCGGGCAGCGGAACAAGTATTAACTGCAGACAATTAAATAATTATTTTGGTATAAAAGGGCGCAATCATCTTAAAAAACGCCATACAAAATATAAACAATATGCATCTGCACAAGAATGTTTTACAGACTTTTGTGGTATCTTATCCAGGAAAAGATTTTACCATAGATTAAAAGGTAATATGGATTATCATCTTTGGCTAAAGGATATGAACAGATCAAAATATTCATCAGCAAAAGGGGTTTGGATATATCGCATAACATTGGTGATTGACCGGTATAAATTGTATAAGCACGATCAAAATCAAACTGACTAATTTTGTGTTTACATGAATCAGAAAAAGAATGTGCTCCTGTTTAATATCTTATTTTTTCTATTATTATTAATCGCGACTTTTTTATTTGAATGGAAACCCGATCTGCTGGGTAATAATTTCCGCACCATTGATATACTGGCTGATATTAAGAAAGATACACTTCAGACTAAAGATAGTGCCATTGCTATTATTAAAAAGTCTAAACCAGTTGATACCGTTAAGGTTGGCAATAAAATCATTGTAATTCGCAATTATATTACTGATTCAGGGTTGATAAATAGTTCGGGTCAGCAATATGCCCTGTCTGATTTTATACAACATCTGGATGAATTGAAAAATCACAAGCGCAGAAAAATCCGCATTGCCTATTTTGGCGATTCATTTATAGAGGGCGATCTTATTACACAAGATCTGCGTAAACAATTACAAGATTATTTTGGTGGTAATGGAGTAGGGTATGTGCCAATAACTTCTGTTGTAGCAGGTTTTAGAGCAACGGTAGTAGGTCAGTTTTCTCGTGACTGGAATGACGTCAGTTTTAAATCAGATGATAAAGCAGCTGCTAATCTTTTTATATCGGGACATAGTTTTTTCTCGGATGCCAACAGTTGGGTTAATTATCACACCGTTGATCGACCACATTTGAATTACTTTAATAATGTTTCTGTATTATACGGAATGCCCGCTGAAGATAAACCAACCAATGCTATCCTAACTATCAATGGTAAACAACAAGCTATCAACGCGACGCAACAATTTAACGTAGCAGATGAGAATCTCGATAGCATTAAAAATGTACGCATCAGTATTTCTTCAAAAGATATACCGCTATATGGTGCTGCATTTGAATCCGATGATGGTATTTATGTTGATAATTTTTCATTCAGAGGAATTACCGGCGTTGAGTTTAATTATTTTACGCATGACTTTTTAGAACAGGTACAAAAAACAAGACCTTATGATCTATTGATATTTCAATATGGTCCTAATCTTTTATTCAGACCTGATCTGACAGATTTCAGTTGGTATTGTAGAAAGATGCAACCAATATTAAAAAAGATAAAAGATGCTTTTCCTCAAACAAGCATTTTGTTAGTATCTACTGCAGATAAAGATTTTAATTATGATGGCGGAGCCTGGCGAACAGAAGATGGCGTAGAACCGTTGGTTGACGGCCAATACAATATGGCGCGCTCCACTAATATTGATTTCTTTAATTTATATCATGCAATGGGTGGTGAAAATTCATTGGTGAATTGGGTTGAAGGAGATACTACTTATGCTAATAAGGATTACACGCATGTAAATTCAAGAGGGGGAAAACGAATTGCCAATTATTTATACAATGCAATTATGAACGACTATAATGATTTTGAAAAGCACGCTAATTAATGCATTGTTTTTACTTTCTCTTGTAAAGCAACAACCTGTTGTCCGTCAAATGGCAAGTAATTCTTCTGTTGAGATACCTACACAAAATTTCAATAACCAAATACAGAATGCAAGTGAGTTAGATCTTGTTAAGCAAAGAATTCGAATGGCGAATTCTTCTTTGACCATGATCAAAGTATTGCATATTGGTGATTCTCATGTTAAGTCAGGATTTTTCTCTGAACCTTTAATGCAAAAACTAAATGATTATTACGGACAGAAATATAATGGAAAATTATTTTTTAATTTTCAGACAGTTTGTAAAATAGGAACAAAGTATACAGATTATGATCAATTGCCCGAATTAAGCGAACAGTTAAAAAACGAATTACCTGATCTTGTGATTATTTCTTTGGGTACGAATGATGCTTTTTCCGAATCATCTGAAACGGATTTTTATCAAAAGGTAGATCATCTTATTAGTAAAATAAAGGCCATATCGCCCAACTCATCTATATTGATCACAACACCGCCCGATGCGCTTAAATTTGATAAACATAGACAAACTTATGTTGCTTTACCTGAATTAGAGCATGTGGTAAACGTATTGATCAAATATGCGAATGATCATCATATTGCTTATTGGGATATGCACCAGGTAATGGGTGGAACAAATTCAATGAATAGCTGGTATCAAAAAAAATTAACTATGCCTGATCATGTGCATTTTAATGCCAAAGGATATGCTATATTAGCTCAATCATTATTTGAAGCTTTTGTTACAAGCATGGAAAATAACTAACCGAACTAATTCAAATACACTGCATGTTTGCAATTGATTTTAATAAGCTGGTACAAGATCTACTGTACAATTCAAAAGAACCGCTGTTGTTTAATAGTGGGTTTTTTATATGGTTCTTTGTAGCTTTTATTATTACTTATTCATTGGTTGCAAAAAATAGGAATGCACGTATTCTTACATTCACCATTTTCTCTTTGTATTTTTTTTATAAAGCCTGCGGCTGGTTTGTTGGCCTGGTTATACTTTCAGCGATTGTAGATTTTATTATATCAAATGCTATTTACCGGATCGGCAATCCCGTAAAAAAGAAAGTGCTGCTTGTGACAAGTATCATTCTGAATCTTGGGCTACTATTCTATTTTAAATACACCAATTTCTTCATCCAGCTAATTGGCGATTTTTCTTCGGTAAGATTACATCCGCTTAATTTATTATTACCTGTTGGTATTTCATTTTATACATTTGAGAACCTGAGCTATACCGTAGATGTTTACAAGGGACATTTTAAACCGGTTACAAGATTTATTGATTATTTATACTTTTTATCTTTTTTCCCAAAATTAATGATGGGACCAATTGTTAGAGCCGCAGATTTTTTACCGCAATTGGATAAACCATATTATGTAAGTAAAGATGATTTTGCGACGGGCTTTTATTTGATCTTTTCAGGATTGTTTAAAAAGATAGTCATCTCAGATTTTATCAATGTAAATTTTGTCGGTTATATTTTTGATGATCCTTCTAAACATGTTGGCTTAGAATGTTTATTGGGCGTATATGGATATGCGTTAGTGATCTACTGCGATTTTTCCGGCTACTCAGATATGGCGATCGGTATTGCGAGATGGTGCGGTATTACCATTCCACCTAACTTTAATTCACCTTATCAAAGTAGCTCTATTACTGAATTCTGGCGTAGGTGGCATATTTCCTTATCGAGTTGGCTGAGAGATTATTTATACATACCATTAGGAGGAAGTCGCAAAGGGAAGTTTAGAACTTATGTGAATTTATTTATTACAATGTTATTAGGAGGCTTTTGGCACGGTGCCAGCTGGAACTTTGTTGCATGGGGTGGCATGCATGGCCTTGCATTAACTTTTGAAAAAGCGAAGAACTACGTTACGGAAAAATTAAAGTTCAATTGGACAGGATTGATTTTTAAAATTGCTGGCGTATTTCTTACATTCCATTTTGTTTGTTTCTGCTGGATATTTTTCCGGTCATCTTCTTTTGCGAATTCTACTGAATTGATAGGACAAATTACCAGTGATTTTGACGGTGGAGTTTGGCGCACTTTATTTGCTAATTATCAAAATGTTTTCTTGATAATGATATTAGGTTTTGTACTACATTTTGTGCCGAAGGAAACAGAAGATAAAGTAAAAGATCTGTTGGCTAAATTGCCATTGGTAGCATATTTAATTATCGCTTTTGTGATGATCTTTATTTTTATGCAGGTAAAAACTGCAGAGCCTGTATTGCCGATCTATCTTCAATTTTAATAATACTTACGAAGCAATCTTTTTATGTATCTTTTTCTTCTTTGCAGGAACATGAGTAGGCGCACTATAAGTTTTGATAGGAGGAATAATGCAGGCTCCATTTAATATATTCTGCATACACTCATTTAGTATCGGGTATTTATTTGTCTGAAAGAGTTGCATTTTGGCTGAAGGCAATCTCAGATCAAAGCTTCCATTTACCGCAATGATTTTATCGAAGTATGGATTGTAACGATTAAAATCAGCGATGGTCATGGTGATATTTTTTGCAATGATCGCTGAATTGTATCTTCCTGAAATAGTCAATTTTTGTAGATCGGCAAATTCAGTTTGAGATAAATTTGGATTGGTATTATATAAACCTATACTGCCATTTGCATTGTGTGAACTATCTGTAGGCTGATTAGCGCTTCCATCACCATCCATTATATACTGCGTTGCGAGAAATCTTTTTACGTAGGTTCTTGATTCTTCAGGAAGATAAAATTGTAGCTTCCAAAAATCGGTACTGCCACTTTTTTTAATTGCAGCTGTTACTCTTCCCAAGCCACCATTGTAGGCAGCCATTACTAATAACCAGTCATTTAATTGTCCATATAATTGTAATAAATATTTTGCAGCAGCATTGGTACTTTTATAATAATCAGTTCGCTGATCTACATAAGGATTTATTGTAAGGCCCAATGTTCGGGCAGTACCGGGCATCAATTGCCATGGCCCGCAGGCGCCTTTAGTAGAAACAACATTTGATTGTAAACTTGATTCTATAACAGCAATATATTTCAGCTCTTTTGGTAAACCATATTGTTGTAAAATACTTTCTATCAAATTGAAATAAGGTAATCCCCAGCCTTTCATCTTTTGCAGGGTAATGTTATGTGCTTTTATATAATCCTGCATAAAACTTTCTGCGTTTGGATTTATTTGCGCAGTATAAGGCAGCGATGGATTGTAAGAGTAATGTAAAAAAAGATCTTTAAATCCATATTTAGTGATTTGGCTGATCTCTTTAACTTTTTCTTGCTTGGGAGGTGTTGTTGATCTTTCGACCTGAGCGATTACTGTATCTTCTTTTTTTATATCAACGATCGAACTGTCTTTCTCAATAATTTCCTGGGCTGATGCATTTAATATCAGTAAACAAAAACAGCATATGGAAAATAATTTGTTCACTTTAAGTAAGCCACTAAGTGGTTTTATATTGTTGTAATAACAATTGCGATAGTTGTAATAGCGTTAGCTCATCTTGCTTTTTTGTCATCACCTGTAAACCAAAAGGAAGTCCGTTACTGTGTTTAAAAAGTGGTACAGAAATTCCAGGTACACCTGTTAGATTAGCGAATACAGTATATATATCTGCTAAATACATAGCGATAGGATCTTTTGTTTTTTCGCCAATATTGAAAGCCGTTGTAGGTGTTGTTGGAATAATGATGGCATCAAAATCTTTGAATATCGTATTTGTTTTTTCAACCAATAAACGTCTTACTTGTTGCGCCTTACTAAAATATGCATCATAGTATCCGGTGCTTAAAACAAAGGTTCCCAGCATAATTCTTCTCTTCACTTCTTTACCAAAACCTTCGCTGCGGTTTAGTTTGTAGAATTCTGTAAGATCGCTGACAGGAGCTTTGGTTCTGTGTCCAAATCTCACGCCATCAAAACGACTGAGGTTGCTGCTTGCCTCTGCAGTTGTTAAAACATAGTATGCGGGAACAATATGTTCTAACATATCAAATTCAACAGCTTCAACCGTATGTCCATCTTTCTTTAATTGCTCGAAACAATTTTTGATGGACGTACTTATTTCTTTATTTAATGATTCATGTTCGATCGCTTCTGTAAAATAAGCGATACGATATTTTTTTGTGCCGATTGGGTTAGTGTAATTTTCAGGAGCAGTTTGTATCGCTGTACTATCAAAATCATCAGGACCTGCCATTACACTTAATGTAAGCGCAACGTCTTCCACATTATTACCAAAGATTCCTATCTGGTCAAAAGAAGAGGCATAAGCGATTAGCCCATACCGTGAGATACGTCCGTAAGTAGGCTTTAATCCAA